>NZ_JBIVQA010000004.1:0-375578 GCF_044754985.1 Sphingomonas sp. NPDC092440
GCTACCAGATACGACCGGCATGCCACAAACTACCTCGCTGCCATCGCTCTCGTAGCCCTTATCACCGCGTGGCTTAAATGAGTCCTCAACCTAGGGCGCGTAGCGGAACTGTGGCCTCGTACTTCGGACGCCACCTTGAGCGATTGTGAAAGAGAATGGGACGCGCGGCGTCGCCACGCGTCCCACCCGTTCAACCGGCCGTTTCGAGCGCGAGCCTTGCGGGCATCGGCGCATATCGCTCGAACGCCATGGTAAAGCTTGCCCGTCCCTGCGACAGGGAGCGGAGCGCGCCCACATAGTTGAACATCTCGCCGAGCGGGACCTCGGCGATCACCTCGTGCACCAACCCGGCCAGATCGGTGGACCGAAGCTGGCCGCGCCGGCTCTGCAGGTCGCCGATGACGCCGCCCAGATAGTCTCCGGGCGTCGCAACCACGACGCGCATTACCGGCTCGAGCAGTACCGGATTGGTCTTAGCGAAGCCGATCCGGAACGCCTCCCGCGCAGCGACCTCGAAGGCGAGCGCCGACGAGTCCTTCTCGTGGAAGGCGCCATCGAGCAGGATCGCCCTGATTCCGAGCACCGGATGTCCGCCCGGACCGCCATCCGCCAGCGCGGTTTCGATCGCCTTGGCGATGGCCGGGACATATTCCCTGGGAACAGCTCCCCCCACGCTCCGGTTCTCGAACACGAGCCCGCTCTCGCCCTCTCCCAACGGCTCGAACGCGATGCGGACCCGCGCCATCTGGCCCTGGCCGCCATTCTGCTTGCGCAGCAGATGGTCCACCTCGGCCCGACACGTCGCCGCCGTACGATAGGCGACCTGCGGTTCGCCGATCGTGGCATCGACGTTGAAGTCCGCCTTCAGCGTCTCAACCACGATCTTCAGATGTAGCTCGCCCATCCCGCGCACCAGCAGCTGCCCGGTCTCGCCGTCGATCGAGACGCGCAGCGACGGATCACCGCGCGCCATCATCGCCAGTGCCGGGCCGAGCCGGGTGCGGTCCTCGGCCGTACGCGGTTCGATCACGGCTTCGATCACCGGATCGGGGATCACAAAGCCGCTGAGCACGACCGGTTGGCCCGGATCGCTCAGCGTATCGCCCGCGCGCACCGATTTGAGCCCGACTGCTGCAACGACGTCTCCGGCCGTCGCCTCGGCGATCTCCTCCTGCGCATCGGCGTGCATCCGGATCAGCCGACCGATCCGCTCGGACTTGCCGGTCACTGTGTTGAGGACAGACATGCCGGGCACCAGTCGCCCCGAATAGACACGCAGGAATGCCAGCGTGCCGAACCGGCCCGCCTGCACTTTCGAGATCAACGCGGCCAGCGGCGCATCCGGGCTCGGCACCCGCAACACGGCCGCGCCCGAAGGCTCCATGCCCTCGACCGGCGGCCGATCCTCCGGTGCCGGTGCAAAGTCGACGATGGCCTCGAGTAACGGCTGCACGCCGATGTTGCGATAGGCCGAGCCGTACAGCAAAGGCGAGCATCGGCCCGCCAGGCATGCACGTCGAATGCCCACCCGTATCGCCTCCGCCGGCAGTGCCGCCGGATCATCGAGCCACGCGGCCAGCACTGCATCGTCGCACTCGGCCAGCGTTTCGAGCATGGCCTCGCGTGCCCGTGCCGCCGCCCCGTGAAGCTCCGGCGGAATGGCGGTCCGCTCTGGATCGGGATTGCCCCCGTCCCAGGTCAGCGCCTCCATCGCCACCAGATCGACGATGCCGCAGAAGGCGCCGCCGGAGACGATCGGTAGTTGCACCGGCAACGGGTTGGCCCCGAGCCGTTCGGCGATCATCGCCACTGCGCGTTCGGCATCGGTGCCCGGCTGGTCCATCTTGTTGATGAAGCATAGTCGCGGCACGCCGAACCGGCTGGCCTGGCGCCACACGGTTTCCGACTGAGCCTCGACCCCCGTGACGGCCGAAAACACAGCGACCGCACCGTCGAGCACGCGTAGCGAGCGTTCGACTTCGATCGTGAAGTCGACATGTCCCGGCGTGTCGATGATCGTGATCGAAGCGTCCCGCCATTCGCACGAAGTCGCCGCCGCCGAGATGGTGATCCCGTGCAGCTTCTCCAGCGCATGGCTGTCGGTTGTCGCGGTTCCGCTATGCACGTCGCCCGCCTTGTGGATACGGCCGGTGTTCAGCAGGATGCGTTCGGTCAGCGTGGTCTTGCCGGCATCGACATGCGCCATGATGCCGATATTGCGTAGTTTTCTGGTCATCGTTCTTCTCGCGATATGCGTGGGCGTGACCATGGGCCGCCAGAAGCAGGCGCACGCGATCGGCCCGCATTCGCAAGTCGAATGCAGGAAGAACGCAGCCGCGCGCAGGATCAGCGCCGGCTTTGCGCCGTTTTAACAAGCTCATGGTTTCGAAATCACCGGCAGCGCACCGCCGGAATTTTAGAGGGAGGCGCGCCCACGCGCCTCTACGGCAACGTCAGCGGCACTCCCGGTGCTGGCTATCGTCCGTCATCATCCACCTCTTGTTTGCCCGCGCCTTGCAGGCGGGCGCTCCGTTATTTGGAGACACCTTCCTTGTCAATGTCCGTCCGGCCAAACTCCCGGCCCCCGAAGGACGAGCCTTCGAGGACCGGGAGCCGGCGCCTCACGCTTTCACCCGGCGACTTCCGTCACCACGCCCGCCCCGACGGTCTTACCGCCCTCGCGGATGGCGAAGCGCACGCCCGGTTCGATGCCCACCGGCCGGGCCAGCTCGAAGCCGACTTCGACCTGCGCGCCCGGTTCAACCAGCGAACCGTCCGCGGTGTGGATCACACCGGTCACGTTGGTCACGCCGAAGAAGAATTGCGGGCGATACCCGCTGGCGAACGGCGTATGCCGCCCGCCTTCCTCCGCGGTGAGCACGAAGACTTGTGCCTTGCCGCTCGTGCGCGCCTTGATGGCGCCCTTCGCGCTCAGCACCTGCCCGCGCTCGACCTCGTCGCGCTTGAGACCGCGCAGAAGGAGCCCGACATTCATGCCGGCAAGCGCCTCCGGAATGTCCTTCCGGAAGGCCTGCGTGCCGGTCACGACCATCGCGGCGCCTTCATTGTCGACACCGACGATCTCCACCGTATCGCCGACGCGCACGATGCCACGCTCGACCCGGCCGGAAACGACCGTGCCGCGGCCCGGAATCGTGTGAACGCCTTCGATCGGCATCAGGAACGGGCTCTCGAAATCCCGGACCGGATCCGGAATATGTGCGTCGAGCGCCGCCACCAGATCGACAATGCCCTGGACGGCCGGATCGGCGAGATCGCCGCGCACCATCGCTTCCAGAGCGCCGAGCGCGCTGCCGAAGACGAACGGCGTATCGGCATAGTCCTGACGGGCGAGCAGATCGCCCGTCTCCAGCTCGATCAGCGCCATCATGTCCGCGCGGTCGCTTTCCGGAATCGCGTCCATCTTGTTCACGAACACGACCATGTGGCGGACATTCACCTGACGCGCGAGCAGGATATGCTCGATCGTCTGCTTCGCGGCGCCCTGAGTGGCGTCGACCAGCAGGATCGCGCCGTCCATCTGCGACGCGCCGGTGATCATGTTCTTCACATAATCGGCGTGACCCGGGCAATCGATGTGCGCGTAGTGCCGGGTGTCCGACTCATACTCGACATGACTGGTGTTGATGGTGATCCCGCGGGCTTTCTCCTCGGGCGCCTTGTCGATCTGATCGAACGCGAGAGCCTGGCCGCCGAGCCGGGCCGCCTGGACCTGGGTGATCGCGGCGGTCAGCGTCGTCTTGCCGTGGTCAACGTGACCGATCGTTCCGACATTCACATGCTTCTTCATTGTCTCCACTCACTTTAGGGCGCCGCCTGAACCGGGATGGCCAGTCCCGATCCAGGCGGCCATTGGCATTGGCGCGCCAATTCGGTGATGGGCCGCGAGGAGCAGCCCGAAAGCAAAAGAGCCCGCCGGTGGGGGCCGGCGGGCTCTCGTGGTTTTCGAGTGTCCGGGGTCCCCTTGGCGGCCCCGGCGGATGTGCCTGGGGCGTCAGCTCGCAAATCGCCATGCGTCATCGCCGCGCGGCGAGGTGCGCAGGTCGATGGCGGCGATATTCAGCATCGTGCGGGTCATTGCCCTGTTCCTTGTCCGTCGGCGCAGATGCGCCAAATAAAAAACCCTGGAGGCTCGGGCCTTCCAGGGTCATCGGACACATGGGAGGCCGTTCGCCTCCTCGAAATCGAGAGGCGGATCAGAAGTCGATATAGTACAGCGATACGCCGGCATTTGCCGTCGCGTTCAGCGCTGCCTTGTTCCGCCCCATGATCATCATGCTCTTCCGTTTGAAACGCGGCGGGCACCTAGCAGTGGCGGTTCTCGATTGCAAGCGTCCGCCGCTGCTCGAGCGGTAGCTTTTGGGGTCGCCAGCACTCGAGTTGAATGACCGCGATTAGGGCGCGTAGCAGCCAGGTCGAAAGCGGCCCAATCCGATTGTGGACGGGCCGCTCCGCTTCAGATTTCGGTTCGCTCGGCAAGGATAAGGGCATCGCCGGCGAGGATTCCTTCGATTTGCGCGCGCGTCCTCGGAATGAATTCAAGATTGGGCAAGAGCTCGGCCCGATGCGCCCAGAGATCGGCGCCATTATGGATCGGCGGCCGCAGATCGTCGCGCAGACCGGCTTCGTGCGCTGCGACGTCGTCGGCGGCACTCGCATTGCGTGCGACAACCTAGGATTCGGCAATGTCGCCATTGGCATCGAGTTCGAGCAGATCGAGCGCCAGTTCGCGAGACTGCCAGAGCGCGTCGGAGGCAAGGCTGACGCCGAGACCTTTGAGCAGATGGGCAAGGCCAAGCGCCTTGGCTGGACTACCGACCGAGATTGGAGCCGCGGCCGGCATCCTGTATTCGAGGCCCCCAGGGTCCAGGCCATCGGCCTCCGCCAGCACCCGACTGAGCGGCGCGCGCTTGTTGAGCGTCTTCGCTATCGTGACGGCGAAAGGAACCGATGCCGTCTCCCTGGACGAGATCAGCGCCGTCGTCGCCTACAAACTCGATGAGATCACGACCGATCTGGTCTGCTGCGACATCGTGACGGGCGTAGGCGATGGCGAGCAGATACGCACCATCCACGAAGAGTTGCCCGGCTTCGACTTGGCAATGGCGCGTCTCGAAGCCCTGCCGGCCTTCAACCAGATGTGGCGCGATGACGTGATCCTTCCGTCCTTCGCCACCAACCGCAAGACCGTCTACAGTCGCACCGTCGCCTAAGCCATTCTCAAACGGACTCTAAGCCGTCTCGATGTGCGAATTCATCCATTGCAGCTCGAACTTCTGCGCCCATTCGCGCAGCACCGCATAGTAGTGCGCGCGCTCCGTCGTCACGTCGGCCAGGCTGCTTTCCAGCTCGCCTTGGGTGTCAGCGTTCACGAAGGCAATGATCCGCACCTTGTCTCCGTCGTCGATTTGCAGGACGTGACTTCCGTCATCGAAGGCGGCATCCCCGTCCGGCGCCCAGATCAGCGCATTGGCATAGAGTAGCGCATCGATTTCCTGCTTCCACTCGGGGGGGAGCACCGGCTCGGAAAACCCCCGGTCGTAAATGTGATTCACGACGTGGATGGCAAGATCCCTCGCATCGATGCGTGAGGCGAAGGTGAGCACATGCTCGCCTTCGCGGCGCAACCGCGACAGCACTTCGCTATAGGAGCTACCCATGGCGCAAGCCCGGGGGTCTTCGACGCCATATCGTTTTCCGCCGGCATGGATCAGAAAATAGCCGATGCCCATCTGGCTGCGCGACGCGATAAATTCGTCGACATAGGATTCTATCGCCAACGCGGTGCGGTCACCCGTAAGAATTCTAGTCGTCATAGGTTGGCAAAATGCTTGATAACTTCATTGGGAACATTCCTCATCTGGATGGGGTTCGCGCCTCCCGTCGAGCCATTCCAATGGGTCTGCCCGTTGCTCGGCCGCGAGAACCGATGGTACACGCCATCGGCATCCTTGGTCCACCGCACGCCGCTTTTGTCCTCGTAGGACCGGGCATACAGTTCCCGCACATTCTTGGGCTCGGGGCTGGAGGAATTGGGATGATGCTTCGGGTTGGTGGTGCGCTCCGGCCTGCCGTCGTCATCATCGGGCGGCGGCGCAGCGGCCGCAGTGGCGCTGTGCTTAGGCGTGACCTTCTTTTCGTGAGTGAAGGACGGCGGCTTCATCTGCGACGCAAGCCATAGGCCGCCGACCAGATTGATCGTGGCGGCCAGGGCCAATTCCCCGCAAACCACGATCTCCACCGGTTCGCCCACGACCGCGCCGACGCACTCGCCCGATGGATCGCGGCCATTCAGCGGATCGTTTCCGACATAGGCATACAGGTTTATCTGGTCGCCATAGCCAATGGGATCCGTCTGCATGAACCGGCCAAGGGTCGGCGAATACATGCGCGCCTTGTAGTAATAGAGGCCCAGCTCGGGCAGCCAGGCCTGGCCGGTATATTGGAACCGGCCGAGATTGGCCGCGCCGGGGATGCCATATTCGTCATAGGTGTTGATGCTCACCGAGGTGCCGCTCATGTCGATGACGGCGTCGATCGAGCCTTCATGGTCGCTGTACAGATAGCGCGGGCTCGACAAGCCCGACCCCTCGAACCAGAGTTGAGGATCGTCCTCGCCTTCGCCATGGGCGTAGCGGCGGAGC
The DNA here is from genome assembly GCF_044754985.1 of Sphingomonas sp. NPDC092440. Classification (NCBI taxonomy): domain Bacteria; kingdom Pseudomonadati; phylum Pseudomonadota; class Alphaproteobacteria; order Sphingomonadales; family Sphingomonadaceae; genus Sphingomonas; species Sphingomonas sp. NPDC092440. The sequence continues at coordinate 6,666 of NZ_JBIVQA010000004.1, forward strand.
ATCGTCCCGGCCCCGTCATATTCGGCTACCAGCTGGTCACCGTCATACAGGAACTGCGTGACCGCGCCGCCCCTGGCCACCTGCCACAGCCGCCCGAGCGGATCGTAGCTCAACACTGCGCCGTTGGAGGACGAGGTCAGGTGGTTTTCGGCATCATAGCCATAGGCATAGATGCTGTCCGAGGTGAGATTGCCGTTCGGATCATAGCCAAACGTCACGGCCCCCGCCTGGCCATATTGGTTGAGGCCATTCACGGTGTAGGCGCGGCTCAGCGGCGTGTATCCGGTCCAGGCGTAGGCGTCGTTGTTCCGCAGATTTCCGACGATCTGGCTGGCGGGATTATAGGCGAGACTGGTGGCGACGTTATAGCCGGGTGCGCCGAAGCTGTGGGTCTGGGATGAAAGCCTGGACGCCCCATCATACCCATAGGTGGTGGGCGCACTCCATGCGGAGCCGCTGTAACGATAAAGGCGTGACATCTGCCCGGCGGCGTTGAACTGCGGGCGGAGCAGCAGCGTGGAATTGTTGAGTGCGACATGATCGAGCCGCCCCAGGCCGTCACGGACATAATCGACCTGATTGCCGTCGGGCCAGGTCATCCTGGTCCAGTCCCCGCCAGCGTCGTAGCCATGGCCGATGGTGCGGCTATAGCCCCCCATGGTCGATGTCGTAAGGGTGACCTGGCCGAGGCCGTCATAGCTGTTGTAGATGCCCTGCCCGCTGGCATTGAACACGGCCGAGGTCTGATAGCCCAGCAGGTTGTAGCCAAAGCTGGTCGCGGCTGCCGCACCGCCCTTCGCCGTCATGCGATTGAGCGCGTCATAGTCGAAGGTGATCAGGCTGCCGTCACGCTTCCTCAGGCTCTTGCGGTTGCCGTTTGCGTCATAGCCATAGGCTTCGTAATCGCTCGTGTTGATCGAGCCCGCGCTGGACAGGGCCGTCACGACGGTCGATGCGTTGAAGGCGGTCGGAGCATTCGGCCCCGGGAATATCCAGCGCTCGGCGCGGCCGAAGCCATCATATTCCATCTTCGCGCGGTTTCCGTTCGCGTCGATGATATATTCCTGCTTGCCGCCGGGCGTATAGCTGTACGTGACGTAAGCCTGTTCGAGCGTCGTACCGAAACCCCTGCGAGTCTGGACGAGATTTCCATCGCCGTCATAGATGCTCTTCGTGATCCGATCGGTGCCGAAGCTCCCGACCGGGCCCAGGGTACAGGCATCCGCCGGCAGCGACGCATAGCCATCCGGGTTCATCCGCTCCGCGATGCAGGACAGCCAGCCATTGCTGTCATAACTATATTGCGTGGCTGTCAGCGCATTGCCGGCCGCGTCCTGCTTGTAGTCGATCGCCTTGCGCTCGTCGGATCCGAATACCGTCCGCGTCGAAGTCAGCGGGACGAAGGCCTGCCATGCAGCATCGTCCTGACCGGTGGTCGTGCCGGTTTCCGACAATTGCAGCTTGCCAAAGCTGGTATAGGAAAGCCGTTTGGCGAACGCGCGCACGACGCCGTCCTGATCGGCGGCGGGCGGCCGGATTTCGCCGATGCGCTGGCGCGCGGCATCATATAGATAGCGCGTGGTATCAGCCGGCCCCGGCAGGGGGCCGTCCTCGGAGATCTTGTTGCCTATCGCGTCATAGGCGAACGACGTGGCCTTGAGGACGGTGCCGTTGCCGAGCGAGACGGTCTCGCTGGTAACCAGGAGGTTGGCGTTGTACGCATAGTCCGTCCGCACTTCGTCTGCGGTCCCAAAGCAGTTCGCGATGCTCTGGCAGGCCGATTTCGTCGCCAGCATGCTCACACCGTTCACGCGGACATAGCTGAACCGGGATTCCGGACGTACGCCATGGGCATCGGCCGGCCCGAGAATGCGCGTCGCCTGGCCGGTGACCGCGTCATATTCGAAGTCCGTAACGCCGCCGCGCGGGTCGATGTTCTGCACGGGCTTGTTGCAGGTCGCGACCGACATGCAACTCGCCGGATACACCGCAGTGTAGACGATATCCCCAGGCGTGCCGGGCGTCTTGGAGATATGGCGAGCCTCCAGGAGATTCCCTCTGCCGTCATAGCTATACGTCCAGCGGTCGCCATCCGGGTTCTGCCGGGAGATCATCCTGTTATAGGCATCGTATGAGAACGAAGTCTTGGCCCCACTCGAGTCGGTGACCGAGTATAGGGTTCCGGTAGACCAGCTGCCTATATAGACCTTATGATATCCATTGGCGCCAGTTACCGTCGTCGTTCTTACAACATTCCAGGGGTTACTACTGTAAGTTCCATTATCCAGAACATCGGAATAAGTGTATTCATACTTACTATTGCCAATGATTACCGACTTGGCTTTACCGGACAATGTATCCAGCACGTTGACGGTACTCGTGACGTAGTATGTTCCCCATTGGCAGACAACCACAGAGGGGCTCGACTGCCCCGGATGCACCACAGCCAGGTACATCATCTTATTCATGTCATCCAGGCTCGTCCTGTCACAGTAATTCTCGGGATGAGCTATGTAGAACCGATTGCGCCTTCCCAGCGAATCGGTAATATTGATGGTATCGTTATAGCCGCTTGAATCGACATCGATATTGACGTCATAGCCGAGGCCGGGCCTGGTTGGCGTGATGCCACACAAGTTGTTGCATGAATCCACGGTAGAATTCACCATGGTCACAACCTGATTTATACCGGGGCCCTCAAAGTTACTAATATTTGGTGGCACACCATTTTGATTTAACCAGTTGAATATGACCTTATAATTTGCAGAATTCTCGATCTTATCGTGACGATATTCGTAGCCGACCAGTTCTCCACACGTATTAACGCCATTTTTGCTGTGAAGTTGCATGGGGTTGCATAGTGGGATCTTGGTGTAGGTGTATTTCTTCTGGAACCCGTCCGGCCTGGTCACATCCGTCACGACACCGAGCATCTCGTGCCCCGTTGGGGAGGACGAGAACGCGTGCACGACCGTGCCGTCGCGCGCGGTGTAGGTATAGAAAGTCGTGCCGTCCGGCTGGCGCGGCGAGAGCGTCAGGCTGGAGCCATTGTGACCTGCCGAGACATAGGTCGTCGGTATGGGATCGCCATATTCATATGCCGGGGACGGCACGAACGCATCGAGCTTGCCGTCGACTCCGATGCCGATCGTGCCGAGCGGGTCAGGCTGCATCTGATATATGCCGGTGTGGCTGATCAGGTTCATGCCCATGGCGGGAAGCAGGCTGGCCCCGCCCAACCGCTTGTCGGCAAATCCGTGCTCATCATCGCCGATGCTGACGTTCGTCTCCGGATGCGAATATGTTCCGCGGATGACATCGACGCCGTTCTCGTCGATATTATACGTCTTGGGCGGCAATCCCATACTGTCGCTGGACTGGGCGCGCACGGCAGTGGGCAAAGCGATCAGCCCGAGCACGAGAGCGTGCATGGAGATGAAAGCCCGGTAGAAGCGCTTCCCACGAAATGAGAAGCTGGACCCAGGCGATACGTTGACCGGCATGGTTCTTCCTATTCTATTTGCCTGAGATTGATTGGCGCAGCCGTTCGATCACGCGCGTAAGGCTCGCGCGTCGCGCGTAGAATCAATAGATGGAGATGGTCCCGGAGCTTATCTGGTTGTAGGTTCCCCAGATCCAGATGCCAGATTTACCGTTCACCATGTACATTGCCGATGATCGCGTCAGCAGGCCGATGCCGGGAACGTAGATGGACGTCCATCCTGAATTGGGTGGGGGCGCGGATGGCCCCGCCATGTAAAGGTCAAGCTCACCACTCTGATACTTTACCATCTGCACGGTATTTCCGTTGAAGTTGGTGTTGCTCAGCGCGCCCATCGACCAGCCGGGATAATAGCCAAACCAGTCGGTGCAGCCATTATCATCGCAGGTACCGAAACTCCCACTGGTCAAGGTGGCGGACCAGAGCGCAGGCTGGGTGGGGGTGGGCGTCGGCGTAGGGACAGGTGTGGGCGTCGGCGTGGGCGTCGGCGTCCCTATGGGCGCGCCGCCGGACCCGCAGGGCACAACGCCGACTCCGGTCGAATATTGCGTCCGATTTCCGGCGGCATCGAAGCACGTCGCCGTGTTGATGCCGGCATCCGGCCCGCCGGTGATCGATACTCCGATCAGGCGACCAAGCGCATCATATGTGTATGTATGATTATCCGCAGAGGATGTCGCAGGCGCCACTTCGAGCAACGCCATCACGCAACAAGATACCAGAAGACGATGCTTGTTCAAAATACCCCCTCTTCTGTCAGGTCGCTTCAGCATGACCCATGAGGCGCACGGATCACCCCGCCCTGAAAGAGCCGGGTACGAAATGACCGTTCCGGGCAAACATGCCCCATAAGAATTCTATCGAAAGCGAGCATGACGAAGCGGCGACCGACTCCCCAGAGGCTCGTCGTGCCCGTCAAGAATATTATGATGTTACGGCGCCCCAATTTCCGTGAATCAAGGACTAGGTCGCGTTCATTACAGTTCTGAGACGATAATGAATAAAATCCGATATATCATCTATTTATTACCTAGAATGAACTAAGCATTACGACAATGCTTCATGCTACCTAGCCAAGGCAACGCCGGACAGTGGACTGCCCGCGATGACTGGTCCGGCTTCATAGTTAGGCCGTGAGCCCATAAACGACCGCTTTTGGTGCGAGGGGGCTGAACGCCGGAATACTCCCGAGCGAAGGGCGGGAGCGATTATGGATGACAATGGAAAGTGCCAGCCACGCGAATGCGACCAGGAACGCGATCTTGCGCGGTGCGCCGACCTCGCCGTCGGGAATGACCAGCAATCGGCACAGACCGCCGAGCCACGCAGGACATCCGGCTTAGGCCAGCGCCTCGGTTGACCGATCTCTATCTTCCGCTGGCGACCGCTCGGAGCTTCTCAAACGCTCATCGAGTTGCTCGAGTGCTCGCATTGGACGCATTTGTGGTGTCGAACAGCGTCAAGGTTTTGCTCGACGAGCTTTGGCCTGACCGCAGCGAACCATTCAACGTCGCAGCAAACCGCCACCTGCGGGCCCACGGGCTCGTCCGCTTTAGGGATGTCCGAAATGTAACCGAAGGACGGGAACGTCCTTGCTATCACTATTCTCTCGCGGATTTTCTTGAGAGGCACCATCTAATTAGCGGCCCCTCAACATCACCTGACGCCGATGAACTGATCGCCAATCGCCGGCGCTCGAAATCTCCACCTGAACGAATGGTGGTTGGGCCGCGGTTCATCGCAACTTGAAAGCGTCGCGCGCCACGCGCCACGCGCCACCTCGAAGAAAATCTGCGCTGCACGCCTTTTGCTTCGAGCGAGCTATTACGCATTAACTTGGACAAGTTTTCGTAAATCCCGTCCGAGAGAGCGGACAAATTATGCCCGTTGGCTGGACAAATTTGAAAACGCTCATCGGCTCCTCACACGAAAGGGGGAGCCGGTCCGATTGGACAAATTGTGCTCCTGCTTACAGGACTGTAAGCAGGAGCACAATTTGTCCGACTCCCGGGCATAAAAGTCCAATTCCGGATCACAAGTTGTCCGAAACACACAGCGAGAGCCACAAAAATGGCCAGCGCCGCCATCGGTCCAGTAAGGGTGCGGTTTTATCTTGGTCGCTTCATTCGATGAACCTGAACGAAGGGCCGGATCAGGGCAAGGAGCGCTTACGCTTCAATGACTGACCTTGGGCCGTCTTCTGCCTGCCTGGTATCAGACGCAGGATCGCGAAAAGCCGACATTCGAGCGGACCAATGATCGGTCAGCGGTCGCCAACAAAGCCGACGTTCACCTGTCATGATCTGCTCCCTGAAACCGGCCGTTCATTAATCCGCTCAGCCCGGGTTTGCATCGTCTTGCTCGGCATTGTTGGCGCGGATACCTGCCTGGATTCTCCACCCGGCCCGGGCATCGCCGCCGTATCGGCCCCGAGCCCGGGAAATCGCTCTTTACAAAAGCGGCATGATCGCGATCATTCGCACATGGCGTGACGGGAGTTCTGTCGATGCGCATCCTGGCGTTGTCGCTGCTATCTACGCTTTCCTGTGCATCGCCCGTCTTCGCGCAAACTTCCGAACCGCTGGGGCTGGACTATCGCTCGGCGCAGGACAGGCTGCTCCAGCGCTCCGACGCGATCGAGGCCGCCGCCGCCAATCTGCGCGGCAAGGAAGCGCAGGAAGGCGCCACCCGCACGCTCGGCCGGCCGGACGTGGACGTCGAGGCGCAGCTGCTCGAATATCAGAAGACGCTCTATCTGCCGCTCGGATCGCTGGCGCCGGTGGCGGAATCCTTTGGCATCCGCGATCCGCTGAAGTTCCGGCAGGAGCGGACGAGCGCCCGGCCGATCGTCACCGCCACCCTGCCCTTCTATACCGGCGGCCAGATCTCCGGGACCCGGGCCGGCGCCCGCGCCCAGGTGGCCCAGGCCAAGGCCGATCGCGACCTCGCGGTGGACAATGCGCTCGTCCAGCTGGTGCAGGCCTATTATGGCCAGCAGCTCGCCGAGCGGGCATTGGGCATCCGCCGCGACGTGCTCGACGGGCTCAACCGCCATGTCGCCGACGCAGCGAAGCTCGAACAGGCGCGCTTCATCAGCCGCGCGCAGCGCCTGCAGGCGGAAGTGGCGCGCGACGACGCCGCGCGCGAATATGAAAAGGCGATATCCGACCTGGGCACCGCCAATGCCGCGCTCGCCGGCATGCTCCGCGCGCCGGCCGGCGTGCATCCGCTCAGCCCGCTCGGCGTCAATTCGCAGCCGCTGGAGCCGCTCGAGAGCTTCAAGGCCGCCGCGCTCTATGCCCATCCCCAGCTCGCCCGGCTGCAGGCGCTGGAGGATCAGGCGCGCGCCGGGGTGACGCTCCAGCAATCGAAGCTGCGGCCGACCATCTATGGCTTCGGCCAGTATAATTTCGACACGCGCAATTCGCTGCTCACCGATCCGGACTGGTCGGTGGGCGTCGGCCTGAAATACAAGCTCATGTCGGGCGCCGGCCGCCAGCAGCAGGTGGAGGCCGCCCGCGCGACAGTGGCGCAGGCCGAGGCCGGCCTGCGCGAGGCGCGCACCCAGCTCGAGATCGGCGTGACCAAGGCCTGGGGCGAGACGGAGGCGGCGCGCAGGCGCTTCCTGCTGCTCGACAGCGCGCTTGCCTCGGCCACCGAGAATCTGCGGCTGCAGACGCTCTCGTTCCGCGAGCAGCAGGTCACGTCGCTCGACGTGATCGACGCGCAGCTCGGGCTCGGCCGCGCCCGCGTCCAGCGCGCTCAGGCGGCCAACGACTATGTCCAGGCGCTCGCCCAGCTGCTCAGCCTGAGCGGCCAGATGGCCCGCATGCCCGATTATCTCGCCCGGGCCGACAAGGTGATCCCATGACCGATACCGCGATCGAGGACGAAGCCCCCGCGCCGACGCCCGCTCCCGCCCCTGCCAGGCGCTTTCCCGTCGCGCCGGTCGCCGGGCTGGTGGTGGCCGTGCTGCTCGCGCTCGGCCTGTGGCTGGCCTATCGCCCCGCGCCGGACCAGATCCAGGGCATGGTCGATGCGCGCGAGATGCGGATCACCAGCAAGGTCACCGGCCGCATCGGCGCCTTCCATGTCGAGGAGGGGCAGCCGGTAAAGGCCGGGCAATTGCTCTACACGCTCGACAGCCCGGAAGTCGCCGCCAAGTCGGAACAGGCGGGCGGGGCGCTGGCGGCGGCGCAGGCGGTGGAGAGCAAGGCGGACGAAGGCGCCCGGCCGGAGGATATCCGCGCGGCCGAGGCGCAGTGGCGCCGGGCACAGGCGGCCGCCGAGCTGGCCCGCACCACTTCCGCGCGCACCCAGCGGCTCTACGAGCAGGGCGTGATCGCCGGGCAGAAGGCGGACGAGGCGCGAACCAACGCAGTCGCTTCCGCCGAACAGGCCAAGGCCGCGCGCGCGCAATATGATCTCGCGCTGGCCGGGGCGCGGCGGCAGGACAAGGCGGCGGCGACCGGCCAGGTGCAGCAGGCGCGCGGCGCAGTGGCGGAAGTGCAGGCTGCCGCCGACGAGACGCGAGTGACGGCGCCGGCCGATGGCGAGGTCGGCAAGCGGCTGGCCCAGCCGGGCGAGCTGGTGCCGCAGGGCTTCCCGGTGTTCATGCTGACCGACACCGCCCATCCCTGGGTGACGCTCAACGTGCGCGAGGACCAGCTGCGCGGGCTGGCGCGCGGCAAGGAGCTGGCGGGCACGATCCCCGCCTTGGCCAACAAGCGGGCGCGCTTCCGCGTGATCTACACCGCGCCGGCCGGCGACTTCGCCACCTGGCGCGCGACCCGGCAATCGACCGGGTTCGACATCAAGAGCTTCGAGGTGCGCGTGGTGCCGGTCGCGCCGGTCGAGGGGCTGCGGCCGGGCATGACCGTGCTGTTCGGCTGGCCGGCCTGACCGGCATGGCGGGCGCCTTCGGCAGTGCGCTGCGGCGGGAGGTGCGGTTCCTGGCCTCGAATTTCTGGGATCTCGCGCTGGTCTCGTGGGTGCCCCTGCTGCTGATGGCGGTGGTGGCGATCCAGCTGTCCTCGGGCGTGATGCGCGGCCTGCCGATCGCGGTGGTCGACCAGGACGACAGCGCCGTCTCGCGCGAACTGACCCGGCGGCTGGACGCGGCGCCGGGCCTGCGGGTCGCGGCGCGGCCGGGGGACATGCGCGCGGCGGAGCGGCTGGTGCGCTCGAACCGCGCCTATGCCGTGGTGCTGATCCCGGCCGGCAGCGAGCGCGCGGTGCTGCGCGGCGCCACGGCCAGCATCACCACTTTCTACAATGCCAGCTATTCCACTGCGTCCGGCGCGGCGCTGCGCGAGGCAGGCAATGTCGTGCAGGGCCTGGCCGCGACGCTCGCCGCCACCCAGACCGCCGCCACGCTGGGCCCCGGCAAGGTCCGCCGCCCGCCGGTCGCAGTGCAGAGCGCGGTGCTGTTCAATCCGCAGGGCAGCTATGAGCTGCAGCTGGTCGCGCTGATCCATCCCGCGCTGCTCCACCTGATCTTCATGGTCGCGGTGGCCAGCGCGCTCGGCCGCGAGCTGCGCGACGGCACGATCGGCGCATGGATCGGCGGCGAGCCCCCGCTGCGCGCCGCCGCCGCCGTGGCGGGCAAGCTCGCGCCCTATCTCGCGATCTTCACCGGCTGGGGGCTGCTGGCGATCGGCTATGTCGCCGGGCTGCGCGGCTGGCCGGTGGCGGGAAGCGTGGCGATGCTGCTCGCCGGCTATGTCGCCATGTACCTCGCCTATGTCGGCGTGACGCTGCTGGTCGTCGGGCTGACGCTGACGATGGGCAAGGCGCTGTCGGTCGCCGGCCTCTATGCCGGCGCCTCCTTCGCCTTTGCCGGCGCGATCTTCCCGATCGAATCGGCGTCCGGCTTCGCGCGGCTGTGGAGCGCGCTGCTGCCCTATTCGGCCTTCGCCAAGCTGCTGGCCGAGCAATGGATCATGGGCGCGCCGGCCGCCCAGTCGCTATGGCAGCTGCTGGCGATGCTCGCTTTCCTGCTGGTCGGCGCCGGCATCGGGCTGCCGCGCTACCTGGCGGCGGCGCGGCGCCCGGAAAGCTGGGGCCGGCGATGATCGGCCGCGCCTTCCGCGCCACCTTCCGCGCGATCTTCGCCGACAGCTCGGCGCTGATGCTGCTGATCGGATCGTGCATCCTCTACGCTTTCTTCTATCCCTCGGCCTATTCGGGCGAGGTGCCGGTGCGGATGCCGATCGCGGTGGTCGACATGGACCATAGCGGGACCAGCCGCGCGCTGGAGAACCGGCTCGGCGCCGTGCAGCAGGCCGAGCTGGTCGCGCGCCCGGCTTCCCCTGCCGCCGCGCTGCGCCTGCTCCAGGAGCGGCGGGTGAGCGCCATCGTCGTGATCCCCGAAGGCTTCGAGCGGCGCATCCTTTCCGGCGGCCAGGGCGTGGTCGCGCTCTACGGCAACGGCGCTTATCTCCTGCGCACCTCGACGGCACTGGCCGGCGTCGGCGCGGCGCTGGGCGCGGCCGGGCGCGACGCCGCGATCGACCAGGCAATGGCGCAAGGCGCGCCCGCGCCGCCCCCGCTCGCGATGATCCAGCGCCCGCTGTTCAATACCCGCGAAGGCTATGGCAGCACGATCTTCCCGGGCGTTGCCTTTCTGATCATCCAGCAGACCCTGCTCATCGGCCTCGCCATGCTCGCCGCGACGATGCGCGAGCAGCAGGGCACGCCGGGCGTCGCGCTCCGCAGCCTGCTCGGCATCGCGCTCGCCTTCTTCGTCATCGGCTGCGCGAACATCGCCTGGTTCACCGGCTTCGTCTTCTGGTTCCAGGACTATCCGCGCGCGCAGGCCGATCCGGCCGCCCTGCTCGTCTCCGCCACCCTGTTCGTGGCGGCGACGGTGGCCGGAGCCCTGGCGCTCGGCAGCTTCTTCCGCACGCGCGAGCGGCCCATCCAGCTCTGGATCGTCACTTCCGTCCCGATCTTCTTCCTTTCCGGCCTGTCCTGGCCGGCGGAGGCGACGCCGCACTGGCTGACCCTCATCGCCCGGCTGCTGCCGACGACGCCGGGTATCCGCCTGATGGTCGGCATCAACCAGATGGGCGCGACGCTGGCCGAGCAATGGGCCGAGCTCCTCAACCTTGCCCTGCTCACGCTGCTCTATGGCGGCATCGCGGCCTGGCGCTACCGGATCCGCGAGGCCTCGCGAATATCTGCTATTGCAAGTTAATAGCATTAATTTTAACGCAGCTCCATAGCATTCGAACGGGGGCCGCCATGCGATTTGCCAAACTCACGCTGCTGGGCGCGCTCGGTGCGCTGGTGCTGGGCACCGCGGCCCAGGCGCACATGCCCTATCTGCTCCCGACTCTGTTCGACGTCGGCACGGGCGATCACGTCACCGTCACCACCTCGTTCGGCGAGGACGCGTTCGTGCCGGAGATCGGCATGAAGGACGCGCCGTTCCACCTGATCCGGCCGGACGGCACGCGCGGCGAAGTCGGCAAGCCGACCTATCTGCGCGACCTCACCGTCTTCGAGGCCGATCTCCCGGCCATGGGCACCTATCGCCTCACCACCGGCCAGCGGCTCGGCCGCAAGGGCAGGATGTACCAGGCGGGCGGCAAGTGGATCATCGCCGGCGAGGACGGCGCCGCGCCCGCCGGCGCGCGCGAAGTCGATGTGCAGAGCACCACGCTGGCCGAAGCCTATGTCACGCGCGGCGCGGCGAGCGCCGGGGCATTGCGGCCGATCGGCACCGCGCTGGAGATCCAGCCGCTCATCCATCCGGCGGAGATCGCCGCGGGCAGCGACGCCAGGTTCCGCCTGCTGTTCGACGGCAAGCCGCTCGCCGACACCGAAGTCACGCTGTTCCGCGCCGCGGGCAATTATGACGGCAGGAAGATCGCCGCGACGGTCCGGTCGGACGCGCGGGGCGGCTTCACCCTGCGCCCCGGCGATGCCGGCCTCTACCTGATCCTGGTCCGCCACCGCACGGCGGCGCCGGCCGGATCGGAAACCCCCTATCGCAGCTATACCTACACGCTGGCCTTCGACGCGGCCTGAGCGGCTCGTCGCCGCCCAACCACGATATGGCGCAGTATCGGCTCGGCGGTGTGGATTTGTCCGGCGATCGGCGGCAGGCCTCCTCCCGGGCAAGACGAGGCGAGTCAAATGGGGGCAAGGTTCGAGTGGGGGATGGCATTTGCCGTTGCGGCAATGCTGCTTTCGCCCTGCGCGATTTCCCATGCGAACGCACCCGGCCTGGCGCGCGCCGCCGCGATCGCCACCGGCGAGGCCAGCTATTATGCCGATCGTTTCGCCGGCAGGCGCACCGCGAGCGGCGAAGCCTATGACCCCAGCGACTTCACCGCCGCGCACCGCAGCCTGCCCTTCGGCACGCGCGTGCGCGTCACCGATATCGGCAGCGGGCGCAGCGTGGTCGTGCGGATCAACGATCGCGGCCCCTGGGACAAGGGCCGGCTGATCGACATTTCCCGCGCGGCCGCGAACGAGATCGGCCTTGCCCGCCGGGGCCGGGGCACCGTTTCGCTCGCGCTGGCCGAAGAGGAAGAGGCCGAAGCCGGCCAGGACTAACGAAACGCCCAGCGCAGCGTGCGCGCCACCCCGCGCGTGCCGATGCGCAGCGCGGGCGTCGCCAGGCCCGCGCCGGAAAGGCCATGCATCGTCCGCGCCCAGCCGGGCAGCAGGTCCACCGCCGCGCCGAAGGTGAGCGCCTGCACCGGCGCCACCGCCAGATTGGGCGCCGGCTGATCAAGCACCATGCGCGCCACTTCGCGGGTGCGCGCATCGACCAGCAGCTCGGGCCGCATCGCCGCGATCAGCGCGTCCGCCTCCGCCCGGCTGCGCGGAATCGGATCGGTGCCCAGCGCCTCGGCGATCCGCGCGAAATCGGCGAAATAGCTGTCCTGGTCGGCCATCGGCATGCCCGGTTCGGCATAGCGGATCCAGGCATCGAGGAAGCTCACCGCTTCGGTCACATGCACCCAGGCGAGCAGGCGCGGATCGTCCGCGGCATAGGGCGTGCCGTCGGGCAGCACGCCCTTCACCCGGGTGTGCACGTCGCGCACCCTGGCGATCGCCGCGCCCGCCTCTTCCGCCGAGCCATAGGTGGTCACCGCGATGAACCGGGCCGTGCGCCGCAGCCGCCCCAGCATGTCGCCACGAAAGGCGGAATGATCCCATACCCCCGCCAGCACCGCCGGATGGAGCATCTGGAGCAGCAGCGCCGCGACGCCGCCCACCATCATGGTGGTGACGTCGCCATGCACGCGCCACACCACCGATCGGGGCCCGAACAGGCTCTCCTCGGGCTTGCGCCGGACCGGCTTCTCGCCCCGGGCCTGATCGTTGAACACGGCGCGCACCTGGCCGATCAGCGCGCCACGCAGCTTTTTCGCGATGCCGTCGGCAGGGTTCATGGCTCCCAAGCTAGGGACTAACAGCTTTCCCGCAACCGCCCGTTTTCGCGGGAGCGCCACGCTGATAGGATGTCATGACGTCATCGCATGGGGTGAGTCTTGCTCCGATCGAAGCGCATAAAAGCACTGTCCCTCGCCATCGCCACCGGCCTGCTCGCCACCGCCGGCGCCGCCCAGATGCAGCCGATCAACGACGGCACCGTGATGGCCTCGGTCGAGCGGCTAAGGCCCGGCCAGTATATCTGGGTGCCCGAGATCGCACCGGCCGGCCCGATGCTGGTGGTGGTCAACATCGCCACCCAGCGCGTGGTCGCCTATCGCAACGGCGTGCCGATCGCCGTCTCCACCATCTCGACGGGCAAGGCCGGCCATCGCACGCCCACCGGCGTCTTCACCATCCTGCAAAAGGCGAAATGGCACCGTTCGAGCAAATATTCGAACGCGCCGATGCCCTTCATGCAGCGCCTCACCTGGTACGGCATCGCCCTCCATGCCGGGAACCTGCCGGGCTATCCCGCCTCGCATGGCTGCATCCGCCTGCCGCACGAATTCGCCCGGCTGCTGTTCGAGCAGACCGATCTCGGCATGACCGTGATCGTCACCAACCAGGCTCCGGCGCTGCGCGTCGGCACCGATCCGGTGTCGCCAGCCCTCCCCGCCGGCCCGGCGGTGTGGCGACCCGAGCTTGCGCGCGCCGGCCCGGTATCGATCGTGGTGAGCGGCGCGGACCGGCGGATGGTGGTGCTGCGCGGCGGCGTCGAGATCGGCTCGGCACCGGTGGCGTTCGACGGGGTGATCGACCGGGTCCAGGCCTATGTGCTGCAGGACGTGGTTGCCGGCGACTATCGCTGGCAAAGGCTGGCGCTGCCGGGCGAGGGCCGCGCCGCCGCCGGCCTCGCCGCGCCGGATGCCGGGCGCTTCCAGGGCAGCGATCCCTTCCGCCGCGCGCTTGCCGGCGTGGTGGGGCCCGGCACCACCCTGGTGGTGATTCCCGATTCGCTCGGCCTGGGCAGCGATCTCGCGCGGCCCGCCGCCGCCGCGCCGGAAGCGCTGATCGAGAATGATCCCGGCGTCGCCGGATGGCTGGAAGACGACGAAGTCACCACGCGCTGAGCCGGAAAGCGAAACTAAACGCGCGCCCAAGCGCTTTCGCATTGACCCCGTAACATTTCGCAGTGCAGCAACGCGCCCCATGGCTAGCCTCGCGATCGCAAATAACGAGGATGTTCGCTTCCTCGGTCGGCTCCTCGGCAACGTAATCCGTGCCTATGGCGGCGAGGAGCTGTTCAAGCGCATCGAATATATCCGCTCCACCTCGGTCGATCGCGCGCGCGGCGTCGCGGGGGCAGGCGCGGTGGATCGCGGGCTCGACCGGCTGACGCTGGACGAGACGCTCGATTTCACGCGCGGCTTCATGCTCTTCTCGATGCTCGCCAACCTGGCCGAGGATCGCCAGGGCGTGGAGACCGAGAAGGACGCCGACATCGCCTCGGCGCTCCGGCGGCTGGAGGGCGAGGGCATCGGCCGCGACGCGGTGATGGCGCTGCTCGACCAGGCGCTGGTCGCCCCGGTGCTCACCGCGCACCCCACCGAAGTGCGCCGCAAGTCGATGATCGACCACAAGAACCGCATCGCCGAGCTGATGCTGCTGCGCGATCGCGGCGTGGCCGAGACCGAGGATGGCGACCAGGTGGAGGAAGCGATCCTGCGCCAGATCGCCCTGCTCTGGCAGACCCGGGTGCTGCGCCGCGAGAAGCTGGGCGTCGCCGACGAGGTGGAGACCGCGCTCTCCTATCTGCGCGACATCTTCCTGCCGGTCCTCCCGGCGCTCTATGCCCGCTGGGACCGGGCGCTGGGCGGCCGCGCGCCTTCCTTCCTGCGCCCCGGCAGCTGGATCGGCGGCGACCGCGACGGCAATCCGTTCGTGACCGCCGATTCGCTGCAGTTCGCGCTCGCCCGCGCCGCGGAGGCGGTGCTCGGCTATTATCTCGACGCGGTCCATGCGCTGGGCGCCGAACTCTCGATCTCGACCGAGCATGTCCAGGTCAGCGAAGCGTTGCTCAAGCTCGCCGAGGCCAGCCATGACGAGGCCAGGAGCCGCGCCGACGAGCCTTATCGCCGCGCGATCACCGGCATCTATGCCCGGCTCGCCGCCACCCATCAGAAGCTCACGGGCAAGGCCCCGCCGCGCCCCGCCGCGCTCGCCGCCGAGCCCTATGCCAATCCGGGCGAGTTCCGCGAGGAGCTGGTGACGATCGCCCATGCGCTGGCGGACGAAGGCGATGGACCATTGGCCACCGGCGGCGCGCTGGGCCGGCTGATCCGCGCGGTGGAGACGTTCGGCTTCCACCTCGCCACGCTCGACATGCGCCAGAACAGCGCAGTGCACGAGCGCGTCATCGCGGAACTGCTCAAGGCGGGCGGCGTGACCGAGGATTATGCGTCGCTCCCCGAAGAGAAGCGCGTCGAGATCCTCCGCAGGGAACTGGCCAGCGCCCGCCCGCTCACCAGCCCCTATGCCGAATATTCGGAGGAGACGGCGTCCGAGCTCGCCATCGTCCGCGCCGCAGCCCAGGCCCATGCCCGATATGGGCGCCAGTGCATCACCCATTATATCGTCTCGATGTCGCAATCGGTGTCGGACCTGCTCGAGGTGCACATCCTGCTGAAGGAAGCCGGGCTCTACATCCCGGGCGACGCGCCCCAGGCGCACATCATGGCGATCCCGCTGTTCGAGACGATCGGCGATCTCGAGGGCGCGCCGGCGATCATGGAAGCCTGGCTCGGCCTGCCCGAAGTCGCGGCGATCGCAGCGAAGCGCGGGCATCAGGAAGTGATGATCGGCTATTCCGATTCGAACAAGGACGGCGGCTACCTCACCTCGACCTGGCAGCTCTCGCGCGGATCGACGGCGCTGAAGCCGGTGTTCGAGAAGGCGGGCCTGGGCATGCAGCTGTTCCATGGCCGCGGCGGCGCGGTGGGGCGCGGCGGCGGCTCGAGCTTCGCAGCGATCCTCGCCCAGCCCAAGGGCACGGTGCAGGGCCGCATCCGCGTGACCGAGCAGGGCGAGATCATCGCCGCGAAATACGGCACGCGCGAAAGCGCGCGCACCAATCTCGAAGCGATGGCCTCCGCCACGCTGCTCGCCAGCCTCGAGCCCGAGAAGCTGGGCAAGGCCGATGCGACGCGCTTCGCCGCGGCCATGGACCAGCTCTCGGACAATGCGTTCAGGGCCTATCGCGGACTGGTCTACGAGACCGAAGGCTTTCGCGGCTTCTTCCGCCAGGCGACGCCGATCGCCGAGATCGCCGGCCTGAAGATCGGCTCGCGCCCGGCGAGCCGGAAACAGTCCGACGCGATCGAGGACCTGCGCGCCATTCCCTGGGTATTCAGCTGGGCGCAGGCGCGAATCATGCTGCCGGGCTGGTACGGCGTGGGCCAGGCGCTGGAAGCGTTCGCGGACAAGGGCCTGCTGCGCGAGATGGCGACGGCCTGGCCGCTCTTCGCCTCGACCCTGGCGAACATGGAGCAGGTGCTGGCCAAGTCCGACATGGAGATCGCCGCCCATTATGCCGCGCTGGTCGAGGATGCCGGCCTGCGCGACGCGATCTTCGGCCGGATCCGCGAGGGGTGGCAGAAGACGCATGACGGGCTGCTCCAGGCCACCCGGCAGACGCGGCTGCTGGAGAAGCATCCGGGGCTGGAGACGTCGATCCGCCTGCGCCTGCCCTATATCGAGCCGCTGAACCTGCTGCAGATCGAGCTGCTCAAGCGCCACCGCGCGGGCGAGGACGATCCCCGGATCGGCGAAGGCATCCTGCTCTCGATCAACGCGATCGCCACGGCGCTGCGCAACAGCGGGTAGTTTCAATTCCTCCCTCGGAGCGCAGCTCCGGGGGAGGGGGACCGCCGCCGCAGGCGGTGGTGGAGGGCGCGCGCCCTCTCGATAGCGCGTTCCCCCTCCACCATTTGCTGCGCAAATGGTCCCCCTCCCCCGCTTCGCGAGGGAGGATTTTTCAGGAAAGGAACGGCGCCGCCACTTCCGCCGGCACGCGGATCAGGCGCTGAGTCGCGCGGTCGAGGATCGCCCAGGTCGTCCTGGCCTCGACGCGGACCTTCCCGTCCGCGCCGGTGAACTTCATGTGCCGGTCGAAGCGCGCGCCGCGCGGCGGCTCGGCGACCCAGGTCTCGACGGTGACCGTCTCGCCTTCGGTCACGTTGCCGCGATAGTCGATCTCGTGCCGGGTCACGACCCAGATATAGGCATCCCGGTGCGCGGGCGCGGCGACCGCATGCCAATGCGCCACCGCCACGTCCTGGATCCACTTCACCCACACCGCATTGTTGACGTGCCCGAGCTCGTCGATGTCCTCGGGTCCGGCGGTGATCGTCGCAGTATAGCTCGCCATGCGTCCTTCCAGCTTAACCAATCTCGGAAGCGCAGTCTTCACCGCGCTCGGCTAGCCTCGCATCATGATCCCGCGCCATCCCTCCCGGATCTTCCGCAGCCGCTGGGCCGCCCTGCTCTGGGCCGCGGGCGTGCTCTTCACCGCCGTCACCTTCATCGGCTTCGGCGACAAGGAAAGCCATCAGGCCGCCACCATGATCGAGGACGCGACCGGCACGAACGTCAGCAACAGCGACCTGGCGGTGCTCGAGAATTTCGTCAACGGATGACCGTGCAGGCGATCGGCGGCCGGCCGGGCGCTTCGAACGACATGGCGTCGCCCTTGCCCTCGAAGGTCGTGCTTCCGTCCGAATAGCGGACGCCGGAGGCCATGCGCTGCTGCGGCAGCACAAGGGTCCGCCCGTCGCGGGTGACGGTCGCAATGTCCTTCTCCGTATCGAAGCGCGCGACGATGCGCACGCCGTCCATGCAGCGGAAGCGCACGGCGGCGCGATCATCGGCAACCGGCGCTTTGTCGACCGGCGCAGGCGAGGCGTCGTCGGTGATATTGGTGGCCTCCGCCTGCACGACGTTGCGCTCGGCGGCGGGCTGCGGGCTGGAGCAGGCGCCGAGCGCGAGCAGGGCAGTCAGGGTCAGGCGCATCGGGATTCCTCTTTCGTCCGGGAACGTAACGAATAGCCCGATGCGCCCGTTCCGCCAGCCTAGTCTTCAAGCGGCCGGTTGCCGACAAAGCCGAGCCTGGTGATGCCCGCGCGCTTCACCGTGGCGAGAATCCCGTCGAACCGTTCGTAGCGCGCCTCGGGATCGGTCTGCAGATGGAGGATCGCGCCCGATTTCTGCAGCGCCGCCAGCCGCTCGGGCAGCGCCGCATCGGCAAGCGCCACGCCGTTCCAATGGAGCGCGCCCTGCCGGTCGATCGCAAGGACGGAAGGCGGCAGCGGATCGGCGACCGGGTTCAGGCCCGAAGGCAGGTCGACCGGCACCTTGTGCGAGGCGATCGGGATGGCGATGATGATCACGACGAGCAGCACCAGCATCACGTCGATCAACGGAGTGATGTTGATCGCGCCGATCGGGGCGGTATCGGGAATGCGGCGAGCGCGGACGGCACGGATCATGGCACCTCTCCTCGTTATGATGATGTAACATCACATAGAGAAATGCGGATGGCAATGCCCAGCTCCCCTATCCTCTCCCCTGAAGGCGGGCACTTACCTCGCTGAGGCAAGCAGCCCCCTGTCATCTCCGCGAATACCCCTCCGTCATCGCCGCCTTCGCGGGGATGACGACTATTGGGCACGTCTTTCCCAAGGGGATAGGCGGCGGCGGAGAGCGAGGAGTCAGCCCCTCAGCAATTCTCGTATTTCCAGTTCCGCCGCTTCCCCTCGCGCATCCAGGCGACCGCCTCGGCGACGCGCTTGGCCCTGGTCTCCGGCCGCTTGGCCTCGGCGATCCATTCACAATATTCGCGGCGGCAGCTCGGCGGGAAGGCATCGAAGACGGCGGCGGCGGCATCGTCGGCCGCCAGCGCCTCGGCCAGCTCGGGCGGCACTGCCGCCTCACCCTTGGGCGCGGCGCGCGGCCGGGCGGGCTTCGCTTCGGCCGCCAGCGCCGCCGCCTCGCGGATCAGCCGCTCGACTTCGGCCGCACCAGGCAGGTCGTCCAGCGATGCGATGCGGCCGAACTGGCCCATCGCCTCGCCTTCCCTGCCGGTTTCATTGTCCTGCCGGTTCCAGAAGCCGAAGCTGGCATGCGCCTGGAACGCGGCCATGTTGGCGAAGGGCCGGCCGCCGAGCGTGAAGAAGGGGTGCGACCATTTGATCGTCTCCTCCACTTCGGGCACCGCGGCGTGGAAGCGCGCGCGAATCCATTGCAGGATCGGCCGCGCGAACGCGGCGCGGCTCTCGATATAGGCGTCTACCCGGGGATCGCTGGCCATGGGGCGGCATGTTCCGCCGCCCCCCGCGCAACGTCAATAGCGGCGCTCAGGGCTCGAGCGCGTCCCCATCGGCGTCGTCCAGATCGTCGTCGTCCGCCAGCTCGTCCTCATCGAACCCGTCCTGGATCTCGTCCTCGGAGATGGCGCGCGCGCGCTGGCCGCCGTCCTCGTCCTCCTCGCCGATCTCGTCGTCGACCATGCGCAGATCGTCTTCGTCGTCATCGGCGTCGGCGCCGAGATCGGGTGCCATGTCGGTCAGGACATTGCCGTCGCTCGGGCCGTCGGTGGTCGCCTCGAGAATCTCGGCGCGCTGGCTCTCGTCATAGCCCTCTTCGTCGAACCCGTCATCGCCTGGGCCGCGCCCCGGAACCTGATAGCCACCCATTATCCGTCCTCGCTTCACGGCGCCCGCCACGACGGCAGGCCCTTCCCAGTGCGAACGGCGATCGTGCCCGAGCGTTCCCTAGCTGGGGCGGAACATGCGTCCGCGCTCGGTCACCGCAACTACCACGAAAGCGATGAGGCCCATAAGCAGGAATCCGGTGTAGAGCGGCACGGTGGTACCGTCGAACGCCTGGCCGATCGCCGCGCCGATCAGCGCCGAGCCGAGCGTGGTGACGAAGCCCTGCAGGCTCGAGGCGGTGCCGGCGATCTCCCCCATCCGCTCCATCGCCATCGCGGAGAAATTGGACGTGGAAAGGCCCACGCATCCCATCATCAGCGCCTGGAGCAGCGTGAAGCTCCAGATCGATTCGAAGCCGCTCCAGGCCACGGCGAGGTGGATCGCGGCAAAGACGATCATGCCGGCAAGCGCCGTGTGCGAGATGCGGCGCATGCCCATCTTCATCACCAGGCGCGAGTTGAGGAACGAGCCCAGCGCCATGGTCGAGGCGACACAGGGGAAGACGACCGCCAGCAGCTCGGGCGCTTGGAACACGTCCTCCATCACCTGCTGCACCGAACCGATAAAGCCGAACATGCCGCCCGACAGCAGCATGATGCCGATCGTATAGCCCACTGCCTGGCGATCGCGCAGCATCAGGCCGTAATCGGCGAGCACCCGCGCCGGGCTGAGCGACAGCCGCCCCTCCTGCCCCAGCGTCTCGGGCATGCGCAGCCAGAACCACAGCACCACCAGGCACGCGAGCGCGGCGACGGCCCAGAAGATCAGCCGCCACGAACCGGCATAGAGGATCAACTGCCCCAGGCTCGGCGCGACGATCGGCGCGGCCATGAAGACGATGAAGGCCAGGCTCATCACCCGTGCCATCGCCCGGCCGGCGAAACAGTCGCGCACCAGCGCCACCGAGACGACGCGCGCGCCCGCCGCCGACGCGCCCATGGCCGCGCGGGCCACCAGCAGCAGCAGGAAGCTGCCCGAGAGCGCCGCCACTGCGCTCGTCACCACATAGGAGGCCAGCGCGAGCGCCAGCACCGGCCGCCGCCCGTAACGGTCCGAGAGCGGGCCATAGGCGAGCTGGGCGAAGGCGAAGCCGATCAGGAACGCGGTGACGACATATTGGCGATGATTGGGCGCGTCGACGCCCAGGCTCGCGCCGATCGCGGGCAGCGCGGGCAGCATCGAATCGATGCCGAGCGCGGTGAGCGCCATCATGGCGGCGACCAGGCTGACGAACTCGCCGAACGCGAGCGGCGCCTTGTTCTGCGCCTGCGTTGTGAGGTGCGGCTCTTCCATGCCGGCGCAAATGACGCATCCTGCCGTGCGCGTCACCCCCCAAAGCCAACGCCTTTCTTGTGCCGGCCATGCGCTTCCGTTAGTGTGTTGCCTTTGCGATACACCAATGGAGAGCGCCGATGCGTCGCCTGCCCCTTCTGCTGCTTCCCCTCGCGCTCGCCGCCTGCAACGGCGGCACCAGCACCCCGGTGACGATCGACGTGAAGTCGGACGATGGCGACAATGGCAGCTTCCGGATGGAGAACGGCACCGTCTCGATCAAGGGCGACGGCTTCCAGGGCAATTTCAGGGTGCCGCAGATCAAGATGAAGGCCGACGACGTCGATCTCGACGGCGTGAAGCTCTATCCCAAGTCCGAGATCGCCGGCTTCCACATCACCGGCAGCGACAAGCCGGGCAAGAGCAAGGACGGGGGCAAGGTGCGGATCGACTTCACCAGCCCGGCCTCGCTCGCCGCCGTCCAGAGCTGGTTCCGCGACGGCTTCACGAAGAAGGGCTTCAAGTTCGCGGCCAAGGGGGACGGCTTTGCCGGCACCACGTCGGACGGCGGCACCTTCACGCTCGACCTGAGCGCGGATGGCGGCGCGAAGGTCAAGGGCCGCATGGAGATGGCCGGCAGCTAGGGTCGGGGCGCAATCGGCAAACGCCGTCTCTCTCCGCCATTCTCCACTGCCGTCCCCGCGGCCACGAGTCCGAGCCATGCCGGCGCACCTCTTGTCGCGCCGGCACCGGCGGGTCTAACTGGGCCCAAGGAGACTCAATAGATGGCTACTGTTCTCGACGAGGTGCCCCTCGTCTCGATGGCCGAACAGGCGAACGATCCCGACGGATTCGCGCAGAAGTTCGGCCAGTCCTTCCGGCGCTTCGGCTTCGCGATGGTCGCCGACCATGGCGTGCCGCAGGAGCTGATCGATCGCGCCTGGGCGATGACCAAGGCGTTCTTCGAGCTGCCCGAGGCGGAGAAGCGCGCCTATTTCGTCGAAGGCGGCGGCGGCGCGCGCGGCTACACGCCGTTCAAGACCGAGATCGCCAAGGGCGCGCAATATGTCGACCTGAAGGAATTCTGGCATGTCGGCCGCGAGCTGACCAAGGGCCATCGCTTCGAGAACGACATGGCGCCGAACATCTGGCCGGATCGCCCCGAGGGCTTCAAGGAGACGTTCCTCGAGCTGTTCCAGGCGTTCGACGACGCGGGCGACCGGCTGCTCTCGGCGATCGCCCGCTATCTCGGCCTCCAGCCCGACTGGTTCGATCGCGCGGTGCGCGACGGCAATTCCGTGCTGCGTCTGCTCCACTATCCGCCCGTCGCCGCCGACGCGCCCGAAGTGCGGGCCGGCGCGCATGAGGACATCAACCTGATCACCCTGCTGCTCGGCGCCGAGGAAGCCGGCCTCGAGCTGCTCGACAAGGACGGCCGCTGGCTGCCGGTCAAGCCGCCCGAAGGCGCGATGGTGGTCAATGTCGGCGACATGCTGCAGCGCCTGACCAACCATTACCTGCCCTCGACCACCCACCGCGTGGTCAATCCGCCGGTCGAGCGCCGCGGCACCCCGCGTTACTCGATGCCCTTCTTCCTGCACCCGGCGCCGGACTTCCTGATCGAGACGCTGCCGTCGACGATCACCGCGGACAGCCCGAACCGCTATCCGGAGCCGATCACCGCGCATGATTATCTGTTCGAGCGGCTGGTCGAGATCGGGCTGATCAAGAAGTAAGGCCGGAGCAAAGAAATCCTCCGTCACCCTGAACTTGTTTCAGGGTCCAAGGTGCAGCTAGGTGCCGACAGCGCGGCCCCTGCTGCGCGTTGGATGCTGAAACGAGTTCAGCATGACGGGGAATGAGCTGACAATGACCGAACCGCTTCGTATCGCACTTGCAGGCCTGGGCACCGTCGGCGCGGGCGTGATCCGCCTGATCGACGCGAATGCGGCGCTGATCGCCCGCCGCGCCGGCCGGCCGATCGAAGTGGTCGCCGTCTCCGCGCGCGACCGGGCCAAGGATCGCGGCGTCGACATCACGCGCTTCGACTGGGTCGACGATACCGCCGCGCTGGCGCGCCATCCCCGGGCGGACGTGGTGGTCGAGCTGGTCGGCGGCTCGGACGGCCCCGCCCTCGCCCTGGCCCGCGCGGCGCTGAACGGCGGCAAGAGCCTGGTCACCGCCAACAAGGCGATGATCGCGCATCATGGCCTGGAGCTCGCCGCCGCCGCCGAGGATGCCGGCCTGGCGCTCAAGTTCGAAGCCGCGGTGGCGGGCGGCGTGCCGGTGATCAAGGGGCTGCGCGAAGGCGCCGCCGCCAACGAGATCGCCCGCGTCTACGGCATCCTCAACGGCACCTGCAATTTCATCCTGTCCAAGATGGAAGCCGAGGGCCGCGACTTCGCCGAGATCCTCGCCGAGGCGCAGCGCCTCGGCTATGCCGAAGCGGACCCGAGCTTCGACATCGACGGCGTCGATGCGGCGCACAAGCTCTCGATCCTCGCCAGCCTCGCCTTCGGCACCCAGCCGGCGTTCGACCGGGTGGCGATCGCCGGCGTGCGCCACGTCCTCGCGGCGGACATCGCCGAGGCCGCCTCGCTCGGCTACCGCATCCGCCTGCTCGGCATCGCCGATGCCGGCCCGGGCGGACTGTTCCAGCGCGTGCATCCGCATCTCGTGCCGCTCAGCCACCCGCTTGCCCATGTCACGGGCTCGACCAACGCGGTCGTCGCGGAGGGGAATTTCGTCGGCCGGCTGCTGTTCCAGGGCGCGGGCGCCGGCGACGGCCCGACCGCATCCGCCGTGGTGGCCGACCTGATCGACATCGCCCGCGGCGAATTCGGCCACCCTTATGCGATGCCCGCCGCGGCGCTCGCGGCGCAGGACGCGGCCGATGCCGGCGAGCGGACCGGCCGCGCCTATGTGCGCTTCACCGTGGCGGACAAGGTGGGCGTGCTCGCCGAGATCGCCGCGGCGATGCGCGATGCCGGCGTCTCGATCGAGAGCCTGATGCAGCGCGGCGCCAATCCCGACGGCAGCGTGCTCGTCGCCATCGTCACGCATGAAGGGCCGGAACGCGCGGTATCGCAGGCGCTCGACAAGCTGCGCGGCTCGGCCAGCCTGATGGGCGAGCCGATGTGGATGCACATCCTGGCCGGCTGACGGTCCGCCCGCCGCAGCTCAGTCGAGGCTGCTCTTCAGCACCTGCCGCCCCTTTTGCGGGCATACCGGCGCACCGGTGGTGCCGCAGGCCATGCCGGTGTTGCGCACCGCGTCGCGCTTGGCATCCGTGACTTCGGTGCTGGGAAGCGGCAGGCGATAGCGCCTGGCGGGATCGGCCGGCACCGCGATGGCCAGGTTGCGCGGCTGCGGCGCGGCGCGGGCGGGGATGCGGGTGACGCGCGTCACCCGCGCCCTGGCCTTGCGGCGATGCTGCGGCGGCTCGGCGGCGGGCAGGGCATTGGCGAGGGCAAGGGCGAACAGCAGCATCCGGGTCTCCGACAGGGGGGCACCGCGCTCAACGCGCGGCGCGGCGCCGGTTTCCCTCGGGTTTTCTCAGGGCGCCAGTTCGCGGCGGACGGTGCGCACCCCGCGCGCGTTGACGCTCATCGTCACGCCCGCAAAGCCGCAGCGCACCAGGAACGCGCCCTCGCCGCAGGGCGCGCGTCCGTCCGCCCCGTCGAACAGCCGGTTGAGCCGCCCCTGGTCGGTATCGGGTCCATTGTACGTCGTGGTCAGCGGCACCCGGTATTTGTCCGCCTCGCGCCGCGAGCAGACGACGATCTCGCTCTCGTCGCGCGCGCGCCGGCATGCGGGATTGGCCGACCAGCGCTGGCGGTGGGCCTCCATCACCTGCGCCGGCGACGGATCATTGCTCTGGGCAAGCAGAAACAGGGCGATCATCAGCATGTGCACGTCCTCCGCCCCCGGATTTCGTTTCACTAGCGGCAAGTTGTGACCGAATTGGGAACGGCCGCATGCTGACAACGTTAGCGGAATCGACAAGCGCCACGGCGCTGCCTAATCGCCGCCGCAAGTCCAATCACCCGGGGTATCCCATTCCCATGCAGCAGACCGCCAGCCACGCCCTCGATCGCGTCCTCGTCCTCGAAATGGTGCGCGTGACCGAAGCGGCGGCGATCGCCGCCTCCACCCTGGTCGGCCGCGGCGACGAGAAGGCGGCCGATGCCGCCGCCGTCGAGGCGATGCGCGACGCGCTCAACAAGCTCTATCTCGACGGCACCGTCGTGATCGGCGAAGGCGAACGGGACGAGGCCCCGATGCTCTATATCGGCGAGAAGGTGGGCGCGGCACAGGGCAAGGGCCCAGCGATCGACATCGCGCTCGACCCGCTCGAAGGCACCACCATCTGCGCCAAGGCCGGCCCCAATGCGCTGGCGGTGCTCGCGGTGGCGGAGAAGGGCGGCCTGCTCAACGCACCCGACGTCTATATGGACAAGATCGCGGTCGGCTCCGGCTATCCCGAGGGCGTGATCGACCTGAACAAGTCGCCGACCGAGAATGTGCGAGCGATCGCCGCCGCCAAGGGCGTGCAGCCGCACGAGATCATCGCCTGCGTGCTCGATCGCCCGCGCCACGAGAAGCTGATCGCCGAGCTGCGCGACGTCGGTTGCGGCGTGGTGCTGATCGGCGACGGCGACGTGGCCGGCGTGATCGCCACCACCGATCCCGAGACGACGATCGACGTCTATATGGGCCAGGGCGGCGCCCCCGAGGGCGTACTCGCCTGCGCGGCGCTGCGCTGCGTCGGCGGCCAGTTCAAGGGCCGGCTGGTCTTCCGCAACGACGACGAGCGCCAGCGCGCGCGGAAATGGGGGATCGAGGATCTCGACAAGATCTACGACCTTACCGAGCTCGCCAAGGGCGACTGCATCTTCGCTGCGACGGGCGTGACCGATGGCTCGCTGCTCGAGGGCGTGAAGCGTTTCGCCAACAAGATGACCACCGAGAGCGTGGTGATGCGCGCCCATTCCGGCACGGTCCGCTGGGTGAAGGGCGAGCACCGGCTCTGAGCGGCATCGCGCGGTACCGTGCTGCGGCTGCCAATGCCGTCATGCCGCACGCGCTTCGGCATCCAACGCACCGCAGATAGCGTCGCGCGATCGCTTGGGTTGAGTGCCCGGAGCAGCCCTTGAAACTTTGTCCGTCATCCCCGCCTTCGCGGGGATGACGATTATTGGAAGGCCCTTGTCTCAAGGGATAGCCGCCAAACCCACCCCGAATGACGCAGGGATGCGCCCGCCTTGCAATGTAGGCTTCCGCATGGCGTGCTCGCCCGGCCGCGTGCACTGCCGGGCCGCT
Organism: Sphingomonas sp. NPDC092440; assembly: GCF_044754985.1. NCBI lineage: Bacteria > Pseudomonadati > Pseudomonadota > Alphaproteobacteria > Sphingomonadales > Sphingomonadaceae > Sphingomonas > Sphingomonas sp. NPDC092440. Next base: position 32,922 of record NZ_JBIVQA010000004.1, read on the forward strand.
CTTTCAACCGTAGGAAATATAGGACGCCTGGCACCAGGGCGCCGGGCAACGAAGTTGCGCAGGCCCTGCCCGGCACAAGCCATTGGACGTCGGGACCTTCGGGACTTTCCAAGTGATTCGCGCCGTAGCCGTATAGGAAGATTCTACCCCGCCGCGGCCAGCCCGTGCGCCGCCGCGAAGGGCAGCCATAGCGAGACGCGCGCATCGTCCGGCAGCGGCATCGCCCGCGCCGGATCCTCGGGAAGCATGGTCAGCCAGTCATATTGCCATGGCTCGAGCGGCAGGCAGGCGACGCGGTACTGCGCGCGGGCGACCGCGAGCAGCATCGGCTCCGGGCGTGGCGGGATCGGCTCGCCCCCGGCCAGCATCGCGCTGAAGTCGAAGGGCAAGGCAAGCAGCCGGGCAGAGTCGGGCCGATACCAGCGCCGGGTCGCGGCCAGCGCGAGCAGCTCGGCCAGCACCGGATCCATGCCCGGCCAGGCCGGGGCTTCGCGCTCGATCCCGCGGGCACGGTGGACTTCGGCCTTGGTCCGCTCGATCCGCGCCAGTGCGGCGGGAATGGCGCCGACGTCCTGGGCTCCGCCCGGCGGCCGCGACGCCTCCAGCCAGGCGGGAAAGCCGGCGCCGAAATCGTAGAGCGTATAGCTGCGCGACGGCTGCGCGGCGATATAGCCCCGGGCGAACAGGCCGAAGGCGGTCGGCCCGGCCAGCGCCGCGAGCAGGGGATATTCGCGCTCCAGGCACTCGGTCAGCCGCTGGCGATAGCCGCGGGCATAGATCTGGACCCGATCCTCCGCGGTCAGCCGGTTATCGCCCCGGACATGGTCGCGCGCATCGCGATCGGAAGCGGCGAGGATCGCTTCCTGCATCCAGTCCTGCAGCGCGGCGAGCTCAGGCGGCAAGCGACAGCCCCTCGCGCACGCGCCGCGCCTTGGCCAGCTCGGCTGCGACCACGGCGAATTCGGGAATGTCGGCATCCCATTCGACCATCGTGGCGACCGGTCCGCAGCGTTCCCAGACCCGGGCATAGAGCGGCCACACCGCATCGGGCACCGGCGCGTCATGGGTATCGATCAGATGGGTGCCATGGTCGCTCGGCCCGGCGAGATGGACCTGCACGACATGCTCGGCGGGGATTACCTCGAGATAGGCGAGCGGATCGAGCGCGTGGTTGAAGCTCGAGACATGGACGTTGTTGACGTCGAGCAGCAACCCGCAGCCGGTCGCCGCGCACAATCGCGCCAGGAACTCGGCCTCGGGCATCTGGCTGGCGCGGAACTCCAGATAGGTGCTCGGATTCTCGACGATCAGCGGCCGGCCCAGGAAATCCTGCACTTGGGCCACCCGGTCCGCGACATGCGCCAGCGCCGCCTGGGTGAGCGGCATCGGCAGCAGATCATGGCTGTTCACGCCCTGCACACCGGTCCAGCACAGATGGTCCGAGATCCAGAGCGGCCGGAAGCGCTCGGCCAGGGCGCGCAGCTTGGCGAGATAGGCCATGTCGAGCGGCGCGGTGCTGCCGATCGACAGCGACACGCCGTGCAGCACCACCGGCCGGTGCGCCGCGACATGCTCGAACACGCGCATGCCATAGCCGGCATTGTCGAGCAGATTCTCGGTGATCGCCTCGAACCAGTCGACGCCCCAGGCTTCCGGGGGCGTCAACATCAGGTGGGGGAAATGCTCCTCGCGCAGCCCCAGCCCGTCGCCGGGATTGGGCAGGCCGAGCCGAGGCTGCGTCATCGCCTCCCCTCCTTTAGGTCGAGGGCGGATAGGCGAGGCGCAGGTCGTTCGGCGCCTGCTGGACAAGGCCCGGCACCGGCTTGTCCGGATCGCCATTGACCTTGTAGGCCACGACCTTGGCAAAGGCCTGGAAGGCGATGTCCTCCACCTTGTCGCCTTCCTTGAAGTCGATCGTGGCGATCTTCTTCGAGGAAGGCGCGCCGCAGCCCGAGGGGGTGGGCGACGGCGAGGGCGACGGGGTGCCGCACAGATTCTTGTCCGCCTGGGCCTTTGGAGCGCCGCAGAGCACCGGCTTGGAACTGCCGACCAGCGCCCAGACCTCCATCGAGCCCGATTTGGGATAGAGCTGGAGCGCCGAGATCGGCACCGCGCAGCCGCCGAAGCCGCCGCAGATATTGTCGCTCGGCGCAGTGTACATCGGGCCGCTCGGCGTCGGCGTCGGCGATGGCGTGGGGGTGCCGCACAGCCCGCCATAGGTGCGCATCGTCACCGCCGAGCAGCCGCCACCCTTCACCGTGGTCGGCGTGCCGCAGCCGCCGCCCGCGACCGGGTTCGCCTTGGGCGCGTTCGAGGTCTTGGAGGAAGCGGCGCCGCAGCCGCTGCTCGCCCCGCCGCAGCTGCCGCCGCCGCTGGTGAGCTGGACGAAGCCGCAGCCGCCCTGCCCCTTGCACAGGTTCGAGCCGCGGCAGGTGTGGTAGATCGAAGTCTGGGCGCAGGCATTGGTGCCCCATTTGCCCCCGACCTCGGCCAGGTCGAGGCCCTGGCAGGCATGGTTGACGATGTTCGAATCCGGCTCGCCGACGCCGACCGAAAGGTCCGGCGTCCGGCCGAACACCGCCCAGGCAGTCGACATGCGGTCGCCCGATCCCGCCATCGAGGGGAAGGGGAAGGACACGGTGGCGCCGGCCGGGTTCCAATAGCTGTCGAGCACGGTGGTGACGCCCTTGATCGCGCCGCACACCGCCTGGCTCATCTTCTGGAAGCTGGCGGCGCTGTCCGCGCCGTTCTTCAGGCTGTTGAGCGCATGGGCGATCTGCTCGGGCGTGGCCAGGCCATAGGGATTGTCCTTGGGATCATAGCCCTCGGTGGTCAGGTCCGCCGCGGTCCATTTGCCGATCCTGGGCGAGTGATCCCAGGTCTCGAGCCCGCCGCTGCCGCGAATGTCCTCGATCTCGCGGAAGCGGGTGTAATGGTCGATCCCGTCATTGTCGGCGCGCGCCGCGGCATCGGACGAGGGGATCAGCTTGCCGGTCTGCGAATAGCTCGGATAGTCCGAGGCGAGCGCGTCGCGGTCCGGGCAGTAATGCGGGCTCACCGCGCCCTGGACGAGCTTGGCGGCATCGTCCTTCAGCCGCTGGCCCTTCTCGTCATAGCGTGCGCCCAGCGTGGCGCCCTCGCCCTGGTCGGTGATCGCGTTCATCATGTTGAGCGCCTGTTTCAGCGCGATCTCGGGATCGGTGAGCGCGATCGTGGTCTCGAAGCCCATGAACTCGCGCATCGGATGGCCGGGGAAGCTGAAATTGTTGAACAGGTCGTTCTGCTGGCCCGAGGCGTCCATCACATGGTCCCAGAGCCGCGACCCGTCCTCATAGGTGATCAGCAGATAGTCGCGATAGCATTGGTACATATAGCCGATCGAGCCGAACATGATGTGCGCGTCGAGCTCGGCCGCGGTCGTGTATTTGAACGGCACCTTGGGGAAATATCGCTCCTGGTTGCGAACGATGTCCTTCTCGGCCGTTTCCTGCGGCTGCTCGATGGCGAGGAACAGCTTGATCCGCTCCTCGTCGAGCGGGCCGACATTGACCTTCACGTCCTTGAACCGGTTGGTGTCCGTCAGGTCGACGACACCCGGGATCCGGGTGAGCTTGGGGCCATAGCAGGTCCAGCCATGATCGCCGCTCTGCAGCGCAGTGGCGGTGAAGCTCGGCACGGCGCCGATCGCGGTGGCGAGATTGGCCGCCATCTGGAGGTGGAGCATCTCCTGGATGAACACCGAGAAGACGATGTTGAACGCCTTCTTGTTGCCCCAGCCCTTCTTGCCGGGCTTGTGCTCGAAGATCGCGCTGGTCTTGGCGCCCGGCCATTGCCGGCCCTTGTAGAAGCTGTTCCCCTGGCTGGTGATGGGGTGCATGCCGGTGATCGAATAGAGCGAGGTCATGTAGAGCGGGATGGTGAACAGCTCGACATTGACCGCCGCCTGCGCGATCCAACGCACCACCAGCGTATCGGTCTCGAGGAATTTGAGAGGGCGCGCGGACAGTTCGCCCGGCTTGTGCGTCAGATGCATGGCAATTTCCCCCAAGCTTCGCGAAAGCCCGCGATGGCAATGGGTTCCTCCAACAGAATTGGCACGTCAATCGACGAAAGAACCAATATAGTTGCATGCGATATTTGTTACGCCTGACAGTCAATTTACGCTTTTCTTGAACCATCTCCTCATACTTGCCTCGCCGTGCGGTGGCGCTATCCCGCTGCGGGTTCGCAAGGAGGGAGCGGGACATGGATGCGCGCATGGCGCCGGCGCTGCTGGTCGCATCGCTGGCAGTACTCGCCTGGTTCCGGCGGAACGACGTGCGCGGCTTCGGGCGCCTCCGCGCGATCGAGGACACGCAAGAGCGCCAGCGCGCCTTCCTGCGCTGGACCCGCAACGCCTGCGCCCTGTATCTGGGGGTGCCGCTGATCGGGCTGGCGCTGCTCGGCAGGCTCGATGCGCTCTGGACCTTTCCCGATGCATTCGCCCCGCTGACCCCGGCAATGCCAGACTTTCGCATCGGCAGCCCCCTGGTCCTCGGGCTCATGGTCGGGGCGCTGTTCGGGGGAGGCGCGCTGGGGGCAATGCTGCGGCTCGGGCGCCGCCGCCCCGCCAGGCCGGCGCTGGACATCACCGCGATGCTGCCGCGCAACCGGGCCGAGCTGCTCCGCGTCGTGCCGCTGGCCGTCAATGCCGGGATCAGCGAGGAGATATTCTTCCGCCTCTATCTGCCGCTCCTGATCGTCCTGAGCGGCGGCGCTCCGGCATTCGCCTTCATCGCCTCGACGCTGCTCTTCGGGCTGCTCCATCGCTACCAGGGATGGCTGGGCATGGCGCTGGCGACTCTGCTCGCGGCGTTGTTCGCGGCGCTCTATCTGGGCACCGGCGGACTGGCGGCGCCGATCTTCGTCCACCTGCTCATCGACTTCAACGCGCTGGTCCTGCGTCCCGCCATCGCCCTGCGGTTTCCCGCGCGACCCGATTGACACCAGCAACACACCAAGTACGCCCTCCTCCCAATTCCGGTTCCGATGGAGGTTCGCATGCGGTTGGTCAGTCTCTTCGCCCTGGCGGTCGCCGCCGCACCGGTCGCCGCGCTGCCCGCGCGCCAGGCCGCTCCCGCCGCCCCGGCCCAGGCCGAGGGGTCGCCCTTCGTGATGGAGGAGGCGATGATCCCGATGCGCGACGGGGCGAAGCTCCACACGGTGATCCTGCGCCCCCGCGATCAGAAGGGCCCGCTGCCGATCCTGTTCAGCCGCACGCCCTATGGCGCCTCGGCCCGCGCGCCGCAGAGCGTGCCGGCCAGCTGGGCGGCGCTGGCCCGCGACGGCTATGTCTTCGTCTCGCAGGACATGCGCGGCCGCTTCCAGTCCGAGGGCGGCCCCTTCACGCTCTCCACCGAGATCAGGACCGGCAAGAACGCCGTCGACGAATCGACCGACGCCTATGATTCGATCGACTGGCTGGTGAAGAATGTGAAGCCCAACAACGGCAAGGTCGGCATGTGGGGCGTCTCCTATCCCGGCTTCACCGCCGCGGTCGCGCTCGCCCGCCCGCATCCGGCGCTCAAGGCGGTGAGCCCGCAGGCCGCCTGGACCGACTATTGGAAGAATGACGACCTGCACCGCTGGGGCGCGATGCGCCTCACTTATGCCAGCGACTGGGTGAACAGCCTCCAGGCCGACAAGACCAATGCCGGCATCGACCTGTACGACCGCTACGACACCTATGAATGGTTCCTCAAGGCGGGCTCGCCGGCGGACATCGAGGAGAAGTATTTCAAGGGCCGGGTGCCGCGCTACCGCGAGATGATCGAGCATCCCGACTATGACGAATTCTGGAAGAAGCAGGTCTGGTCGGACACGCTGAAGCGCACCACCGTGCCGACGCTCAACGTCGCCGGCTATTGGGACCAGGAAGACCCCTGGGGCAGCTGGCAGATCTTCTACAAGCAGCGCGAGAATGATCCGGACAGGCTCGCGCTGATGGTCGCCGGCCCGTGGAACCATGGCAGCTGGCGTTCGCCCGGCAACGCCCTCGGCCGCGTCCCGTTCGGCGTCGACAGCGGCACCCAGTTCATGGAGCAGGTCGAGGCGCCCTTCTTCGCCTATTGGCTGCACGGCAAGGGCACCAAACCCGATTATGCGCTGAAGAGCTTCCAGTCGGGCAGCTGGCAGTGGAAGACCTATAGCCAATGGCCGCTCGCCGGCGCGGCGCGCCGCAGCCTGTTCCTCCATGCCGATGGCAGCGTCTCGTTCCAGGCGCCGGCCGCAGGCGAGGGCTGCCGCGAATATATCTCCGACCCGGCCAACCCGGTGCCCTTCCGCCCGCGCCCGATGTCGGCCACCTATGCGACGCCGGACTGGCGCTGGTGGGAAACCGAGGACCAGCGCTTCGTCGAATATCGGCCGGACGTGCTCAGCTATGTCAGCGCCCCGCTCGACGGCGACCTGACAGTGACCGGCGCGATCACCGCCAGCCTGATGGCCGCGACCAGCGGCACCGACAGCGACTTCGTGGTCAAGCTGATCGACGTCTTCCCCGAGGACTATGAGAAGCCGCCGACTGCGCTCGGCGCCTATGCCAAGGGGCTGAACGGCTATCAGCTGCCGATCGCGATGGAAGTCCGCCGCGGCCGCTATCTCCAGTCGTTCGAGAAGGCGACGCCGCTGGTGCCCAACCAGGTCACCGACTGGTCGATCCCGCTGCGCGACCACGACCATGTCTTCAAGAAGGGCCACCGGATCATGGTCCAGATCCAGTCGAGCTGGTTCCCCATGATCGATCGCAACCCGCAGACCTTCGTGCCGAACATCTACAAGGCCAGGCCGGGCGATTACCGGAAGGCGACGCAGAAGGTGTGCGCCGGCTCGGCGATCATGCTGCCGGTGGTGGGGAACTAGGACGAATCGACATTCAGCTCTGTCCCTTCCACGCCCGGTGGCGAGGGACGGAAGCTGCATGTCGAAGCCTCTCCCTTCCGCCATGCCGAACTTGTTTCAGCATCCAATTCTCCACCAGCGATGTCGCCGGTGGCACGTTGGCCCCTGAAACAAGTTGCCACTTGTCAGTGCACCCGATTCCGTCATTCCCGCGCAGGCGGGGATCCAGGGCCAGGCGCGGCACAAGTGCAAGGCATTCCTGGCACTTCCGGAGAGCATTCGCGCGGTGGTGCCGATATCCCGCAACTACCCTGGATCCCCGCCTGCGCGGGGATGACGGCCATCGGGCATTTGTCCCGAGAGGATAAACGCCAAACAAGTTCAGGGTGACGCAGGAGGCTGGTTCGAAGCGCTCCGGCCTGCCAGCCACATCCTTAGCCGGAATGTCGATTGGCCCCAGGGCTCCTAACTCCCTCTCCCCCTTTGGGAGAGGCTTCTAAATCTCCCCCCGCACCGCCAGGATCTGCACCCAGGGGTTGGGCTTCGCATCCCCCACGCGGTGCAGCGCGTTGCGGTCGTGATGGTCGAAGCTGCCCTGGCCCTTCACTTCGAGCGTGGTGTGGATGTCGTAGCTCCAGCCGCCCTCGTCGTCGAAGGCGATGTCGATCGTATAGGCATCGGTGCGGAAGGCATATTCGAGGAAATCGGTCGAGCAGATGCCGTAGCTGGTCTGCCCGCGCTTCGCCTCCACCCGGATTGCCTTGTCGCCCGGCGCGCCCTTGCCGGCGGCGAGCAGCACCTGGCCGCGCGGGATCGCCAGCGTCTGCAGGATCACGCCCGTGGCCGGCTCCCACAGCCAATAGCCCACCTGGTCGTGGAAGGTGATGTCCTCTTCCGCCGTGGTGATGTGGATATGGTAGCGCAGGCCGTAGAAGAGCTGCGGCCCGTTCGCCTGCGGGTCGATCGGCACGAATTCGATCCGCTCGATGAATTCGCGCTGCTCGGGCCCCTCGGCCTTCGGGTTGATGTCGACGCCCTTCCTGCCCTCCCAGCGGCCGGCGAGGCGCGCCAGGGGCCCCAGATTGGCGAGCGTGTTCGGATCGACGCCCTCGGGCTCGGTGAAGATGTCGAGCGGAAAGGGCTGCATCAGTTCTTCAGCCTGTAGCCGGTGCGGAAGATCGCGACGATAAGGCCCAGGCACAGCGCGAGGAAGCCGGCAGTGAAGCCCAGGCTCCAGCGCACGTCGATATCGCCGACATCCCCGAAAAAGGCCCAGCGGAAGCCGCTGATCAGATAGGCCACCGGATTGAACAGGCTGACCGTGCGCCACGGCTCGGGCAGGAAGCTCAGCGGATAGAAGCTGCCGCCCAGGAAGGTCAGCGGCGTCAGGATCAGCGCCGGCACCAGGTTGAGCTGCTCGAAGCCCTTGGCCCAGATGCCGATGATGAAGCCGAACATGCTGAAGCTGATCGAGGTGAGCAGCAGGAAGGCGAGCATCGCCAGCGGATGATCGACCCGGAGCGGCACGAACAATCCCGAGGTGAGCAGGATGATCAGCCCGATCACCACCGATTTGGTCGCCGCCGCGCCGACAAAGCCGATCACCAGCTCCACCGCCGAGATCGGCGCCGAGAGCAGCTCGAACACCGTGCCGGTGAATTTGGGGAAATAGATGCCGATCGAGGCATTGGCGACGCTCTGGGTGAGCAGCGACAGCATGATCAGCCCCGGCACGATGAAGCTGCCATAGGGCACGCCCTCGATCGAGGGGATGCGGCTGCCCATGCCGCTGCCGAACACGATGAAATAGAGCGAGGTGGTGATCACCGGAGTGGCGATCGACTGCCAGAGCGTGCGCAGCGTGCGCGCCATCTCGAACTTGTAGATCGCCCAGATGCCATGGAAATTGATGCCGGTCATGCGGCGGCTCCCTCGTTCGAGGTTTCGCGCTGCTCGACCAGCCCGACGAAGATGTCCTCCAGGCTCGACTTGGACGTGTCGAGATCCTTGAACGCGATGCCCATCTCGCCGAGCTTGCGGAGCAGCGAGGGGATGCCGGTGCGCTCGGCCTGGGCGTCGAAGGTGTAGCGCAGGCGCGTGCCCTCGTCCTCGAGGCTGAGATGCCATTCCTCGAGGCCGGCGGGGATCGCCGCCATCGGCTCGACCAGCGCGAGGTCGAGCTCGCGCTTGCCGAGCTTCTTCATCAGCGCGCTCTTGTCCTCGACGAGGAGCAGCTGGCCCTTGTTGATCACGCCCACCCGGTCGGCCATCTCCTCGGCCTCCTCGATATAGTGGGTGGTGAGGATGATCGTGGTGCCGCGCTCGCGCAGCTTGCCGATCATCTTCCACATGTCGCGCCGGAGCGAGACGTCGACGCCGGCGGTGGGCTCGTCGAGGAACAGGATGTCCGGCTCATGGCTGAGCGCCTTGGCGATCATCACGCGGCGCTTCATGCCGCCCGACAGCTCCATGATCTTGGCATCCCGCTTGTCCCAGAGAGACAGGTCCTTGAGCACCTGGTCGCAAAAGTCCTGGTCCGGCGCCTTGCCGAACAGGCCGCGCGAGAAGCGCAGCGCCGATCCGACGGTGGAGAACATGTCGACCGCGATCTCCTGCGGGACCAGCCCGATCTTCGATCGCGCGGCGCGCGGCTCGCGCACCGCGTCGTGCCCGGCGACCAGGATGGTGCCGGTGCTCGGCGTCACGATGCCGCAGATGATCGAGATGAGCGTGGTCTTGCCCGCGCCATTGGGGCCGAGCAGCGCGAATATCTCGCCCCGCCGGATCTCGAGATCGACGTGATCGAGCGCCTTGTGGCCTGAGCCATAGGTCTTGCTCACGCCCTTTATGGAAAGAATGGAAGTCATGATGCCCCCGGCCGGGAAAGGACCCGCTAAGTAAGCGCGGCAACGCGGCGCGGCAACCGCTCGGTACAAAAATCGAGGCAGTAGTTCCTCCCCGAGCTTGTCTCGGGGAGAGGAACCGCGGCGCGCAGCGGCGTGGCGGAGGGGCGGCGGCGGAACACCGCCGTCTACGACGGCGGCCCCTTCACCGTTCGCTGCGCAAATGGTTCCCCTCCCCCAGACAAGCTGGGGCGGCATTGGGGAGTTACTTCTTCCGCGCCTCGGCCACGGCGGCGGCGAGCCCGTCATAGTCGCGCATGCCGTAGAGCAGCCTGCCGCCGACCACCCAGCTCGGCGTGCCGGTCATCGCCAGCTTCTGGCCGAACTTGTGGTTGGCGAGGATCTCGCCCTCCACTGCCTTGGAGGCGATTGCCTGCTTCGCCCGGGCCATGTCGAGCCCGGCCTTCTGCGCCGCCGCCTCGATATTGCCCGCGCTCGGCCCGTCCGTCGCGAACAGCGCGTCGTGGAAAGCGGGGAACTTGTCCTGCTCGGCCGCGGCCAGCGCCCAGCGCGCGGCGACGAGGCTGTCCGGCCCGAGCACCGGATATTCGCGATAGACGACGCGCACGTTCGGATCGCGCTTCAGCAGCTCCGTGATCGCGGGCAGGCTCGCGCGGCAATAGCCGCAGGCATAGTCCATGAAGGCCACCAGGGTGACGTCGCCCCGCGGATTGCCGGCCCAGGCGCCGGCATAGGGCGTCTCCAGCTTCGGACGCTCGGCGGGGAGAGTCTTCTCGGCCGCGGCCGCCGCTTCCGCCTGCGCCTTCTCCGCATTGGCGCTCTGCTTCCGGTTGTAGCGCTCGACCGATTCGAGCAGCACCTCGGGATGGGCGAGCACATAGTCGTGCACCACCCGCTCCACGGCGCCGCGCGCGCCCATGCCGGGGATCAGCGCCTGGATGCCGGCGAACATGCCCGCGCCGAGCAGCGCACACAGGGCGAAAGCGCCGGCCAGCGCCAGCGGCGACCGCAGAAGCCGTTCGATCATTGCCTCTATCGGTCCTTCTTCTTCTTCCGGCTCTCGTCCCAGGCCGTCTGCGAAACCATGTTGATGTCCTGCGCCCGCACCCAGTCGGCCGAGCCCTGCGGGAGCCCGGCCATCGCGGCGCGCGAGCTCATCAGCGCGGTGCCGACATCCCCGATCAGATGCGCCCGCTCGGCCGTGGCGAGCGCGGTGCGCGGCTCGTCGCCCTTGCGATCATAGACGGTGCCTAGGTTCATCCAGGCAAAGGGATTGTCGTTGTCGCGCGCCACTGCCTGCTTGAGCACGCGCTCGGCCTCGGCAAGGTTCGCCTTGTCCTCGGTCGCGAGCAGCGCATGGCCGAGCGTGGAAGCGATCAGCGGCTGGTTGCCCGACAGGGCGGTTGCCTCGCGCAGCGGCTCGAGCGCCCCGCGCGGATCGCCCGATTCGAGCATGATCTGCCCCTCGAGTTCGAGGAAATAGGGATCCTTGGGCGCTGCCTTGACCAGCGCCTGGGTCTCGGCCGCCGCCTGCTCGGGATAGCCCGATTTGTGATAGGCATAGGCGCGGGCATAATGCGCCTGCACCGACTGGTCGCTCTGCGGATATTTTGTGAGCGTGTCCTTGGGATCGCTGACATAGCCGCGCAGCTTGGCCTGGACGCGCTTGAAGCGGCGTTCCAGATCCTGGTCGAGCGGCTTGTTCCAGCTCGGCGCGTTCATCAGGTCGGCCTTCAGCGTCTCGACGCGATCCTGCGACATCGGGTGGGTCTGGGCGAAGGGATCCACCTCCGGGCTGGTCGTGTAATAGCCATAGCGGTGCATCTGGGCCGTGAGCTTGTTGAAGAAGCTCAGCATGCCCTTGCCGCTGATCCCGGCGCTGTTGATGAACCGGGAGCCGGCCGCGTCGGCCGAGCTTTCCTGGACGCGGCTGAATGCCAGATACTTGCCGATCGCGGCGCGCTGGCCGGCCATCAGGATGCCGGTGCCGGCCTCGCCGCTGCCCGCCGCCATCGCCGCCACGCCGAGCAGCAGGCTGAGGATCGAGATGTTGGTATAGCCGCCGTCGTTCTGGAACACGGCATGGCCGCCGACGATATGGCCGATCTCGTGCGCGATCACGCCCTGCACTTCGTTGGCGCTGTCGGCGGCATCGATCAGGCCCGAATGGACATAGACGATCTGCCCCCCGGCGACGAAGGCGTTGATCGAGCTGTCGTTGATCAGCACTACCTTGGCATTGGCGGGCGACAGGCCGGCCGCGACGAACAGCGGCCTGGCCATGTCGTTGAGCAGCGCCTCGGTCTCGGCATCGCGCAGGATCGACTGGGCGGCCGCCGGCTGGATCCAGAGCAGCAAGACGGCCGAGAACAGGGCGAGGATGCGCTTCATGCCGTCCGTATCCTCCGATTTCCGACCGCGATCAATGGCGTTGGCCGTGCGCGTGCACCGATGAACCGCGTGTGAAGCCACGAAAAAGGGCGCCGGCCCAGCGGACCGGCGCCCCCTTTTCCTCAGGCCCGCGAATCAGGCGCCGAAGGTGCGCTGCCACCAGCCGCGCCGCGGCGTGCCGTCCTCGTTCTCGGCATCGTCCTCGGCGGCCTCGACCGGCGCGGTGTCCTGCGCCACCGGCACGGGCTCCTCTGCCGGCGCGGCGGCCGGCTCGGCTGCCACTGCCTTCTTGCGGGTGCGCTTCGGCTTGGCCGGCGCCGCTTCCGCCACCGGCTCGGGCACCGGCTCGGCCGGAGCCTCGACCGCGGGCGCGGCTTCGGCCTCGATGGCTTCCGCCTTCTTCTTGCGCGTGCGCTTCGGCTTGGCCGGGGCCGCTTCCGCCACCGGCTCGGGCGCCGGCTCGGCCTGAGCCTCGGCCACGGGCGCGGCCTCGGCTTCGGCGGCTTCCGCCTTCTTCCTGCGCGTGCGCTTCGGCTTGGCCGGGGCGGCTTCCGCCGCGACCGGTTCCGGCGCGGCTTCGGCCGGCTCGGCGGCATCGGCCGCGGCCTCGATCACCTCGTCACCGGCATCCTCGCCGCCAGCCTCGGCGCGATCGCCACGGCGGCCGCCGCGACGGCCACGGCGACGGCGCTTGCGGCCGCCTTCGCGGCCCTCGCCCTCACCTTCGCCGGCGCCAGCCATTTCCTCGCCCTCGCCAGCCTCGCCTTCCGCTTCGGCTTCCTCGCCGGCGTCGGCATCGGCCTCACCCTCGGCCGATTCGCCTTCCTCGCGACGGCCGCGGCCGCGGCCGCGGCGGCGGCGGCGGCGCTTGCGCCCGCCTTCGCCTTCCTCGCGTTCGCCACGACGCCCGCCCTCGGCCTCGGCCTCGAGCTCTTCCTCTTCCTCGTCGAGCTCCTCGATATACTCCTCGTCCTCGGGCTCCTCGATGAGCTTCTCGAACCTGGGCGCATGCGCCGGCGGCGGGCCCGAAGCCTCGACCGACATCCGCGCGCCCTCCAGCTCGCCGTCCGACAGGATCTCGACGGTCACGCCGTAACGGTCCTCGATCTCGGCAATGTCGGCGCGCTTCTTGTTGAGCACGTAGAAGGCGGCTTCCTGGCTCGCGCGCAGCGTGATCAGCGAGCCGCGGCCGCGCGCGGCCTCGTCCTCGATCAGGCGGAGCGCGGAAAGCCCGGCCGACGAAGCGGTGCGGACCAGGCCGGTGCCCTCGCAATGCGGGCACTGCACGGTCGATGCCTCGAGCACGCCGGTGCGCAGGCGCTGGCGGCTCATCTCCATCAGGCCGAACGCCGAGATGCGGCCCACCTGGATGCGGGCGCGATCGTTCTTCAGCGCCTCCTTCATCGCCTTCTCGACCTTGCGGACGTTGGACGAGTGATCCATGTCGATGAAGTCGATCACGACCAGGCCGGCCATGTCGCGCAGGCGCAGCTGGCGGGCGATCTCGTGCGCCGCTTCCAGGTTGGTCGCGGTCGCGGTCTGCTCGATATTGTGCTCGCGCGTCGAGCGGCCCGAGTTGATGTCGATCGAGACGAGCGCCTCGGTCGGGTTGATCACCAGATAGCCGCCGCTCTTCAGCTGGACTACGGGATTGTACATCGCCGAGAGCTGGTCCTCGACGCCGGCGCGCTGGAACAGCGGCACCGCGTCGGCATATTGCTTCACCTTCTTGGCGTGGCTCGGCATCAGGAGCTTCATGAAGTCCTTGGCCTGGCGATAGCCGTCCTCGCCCTCGACGATCACTTCGTCGATGTCGCGATTGTAGATGTCGCGGATCGCACGCTTGAGCAGATCCGAATCGCCGTAAACCAGCGCCGGCGCGGTCGACTTGAGCGTCTCCTCGCGAATCCCGTCCCACAGCCGGGCGAGGTAGTCGAAGTCGCGCTTGATCTCGACCTTGGTGCGCTGGAGGCCGGCGGTGCGGACGATGCAGCCCATGGTCGGCGGCAGCTTGAGGTCCGCCATGATGCCCTTGAGGCGCTTGCGGTCCGCGGCCGACGAGATCTTGCGCGAGATGCCGCCGCCATGCGCGGTGTTCGGCATCAGCACGCAATAGCGCCCGGCGAGCGACAGATACGTGGTGAGGGCCGCGCCCTTGTTGCCGCGCTCTTCCTTGACGACCTGGACCAGCAGCACCTGGCGCCGGCGGATCACGTCCTGGATCTTGTAGCGGCGGCGCAGGTTCATGCGGCGCTGGCGCAGGGCCTCGGCCGGGCTGTCTTCGCCGCCATTGCCCTTGCCGCGGCGCTTGCGCGAACGGCCGCCCTCACGGGCTTCCTCGCCCGGCTCGGCATCGGCGTCGGCCTCATACTCGCCTTCCTCGTCGTCGTGCGGGCGCTCGAGCACTTCCACGCCACCTTCGTCATGGTCGTGGTCGTGATCCTCGTCGCCATCCTCCTCGGCGCGCAGCGCGGCCTCCTCGGCGGCGTGCTCGGCCTCTTCGCGCAGCAGCGCTTCGCGGTCTTCCTTCGGGATCTGGTAATAGTCGGGATGGATTTCGCTGAAGGCCAGGAAGCCGTGGCGATTGCCGCCATAGTCGACGAACGCCGCCTGGAGCGACGGCTCCACTCGAGTCACCTTGGCCAGATAGATGTTGCCCTTGAGCTGCTTGCGCTCGGCGGACTCGAAATCAAACTCCTCGATTCGGCTTCCCTTGACGACCGCCACGCGGGTTTCCTCCCGGTGGCGTGCGTCGATCAGCATACGCATGGTCATTTATTGTTCTCCGGGCGCGCCGGCCCCAGCCCTCTGGATTGGTGTTGCGGAGGGCTCGCGCAGGCGCGCGATATGCAAAGCGGCCCTGGCCGGCGGATTCGCCGGCTGCGGTCTCGCTGGTTTCGAAAACTGCTGCTGCTCGCAGGACACGCGCGAACCGGTGGTCCGCCGACTCCGCCGCCATCACGCGGCCGGCCATCGGGGCCGGTCGGTGCGAGCGTTGCGGAAATTGCCTCATGCGAGCGTCAACCTGAACTGTCGCGGCAAGATGTGGCCGCGGGAAAGGGCCGGCGCAAGGGCCGGCCTGGGATTGCCTAGCATTACCGTGGCGGCGCGGCAACCTTGGCGCCAACCGGCAAGCCCTTGCCGCCGCTGCCGGCAAAAATATGCCGAATCATAAATTAACCGCATCGTTTCACGGCGATTTGAGGCGCGCCGCCTAGTCCGGACTGGTCAGGGCAGACGCGTAGTCAGAGTATCTCATCATGGTTTTGGGCTGGACCCCCGGAGCCCGGGCGCGGCATAGCGTCAGGGTGTTGTTCCTGCTCGCCTTGCTCTCCGGCTGGTTGACCGGAGTTCCCAGCTGGGCGGGCGTCGTGCAGGAAGTGCGAGTCAAGGGTGATCGGGTGATCGTCAGGTTCGACGAGCCCGTCTCGCAGGCGAGCGCCTTCATGCTCGCGGGACCGCAACGTATCGTTCTCGACGCCAGGGGCGCCGAGCCGGGCAATCGCGCCTATGCCGAAGGGCCGGTGGCGAGCATCCGCCAGGGCTCGCAAGGGCCCGAGGGCGCGCGGATCGTGCTCGACCTCGCGCGGCCGGCGATCGTGACCGAGGGCAGCTTCGGGCGCGACGGGCGCACGCTCACGCTGCAGCTGCGCACCGTGGACGACGCGCAGTTCGCCCGCGCCGCGGCCGAGCGCCGGATGCGCTTCCTGCCGCCCTTCTCCTATGTGCAGCCGGCCGGGCACAGCAGCTACAGCGAGACGATCGCCCTGCCCCGGCGCGCGCCGCCGGTGGCATTGCCCCATGTCTATGGCGCGGCCGATCGCCCGCTGGTGGTGATCGATGCCGGCCATGGCGGGCACGATCCCGGCGCGATCGGCGCCTTCGGCCTGCGCGAGAAGGACCTCACGCTCAAGACCGCGCTGGCGATCAGGGACGCGCTGATCGCCTCGGGCCGGGTGCGCGTGGCGCTCACCCGCGAGGACGATCGCTTCCTGGTGCTGCAGGAGCGCTACGGCCTGGCACGCAAGCTGGGCGCGGACCTGTTCATCTCGGTGCACTGCGACAGCGCCGGCAATGGCGAGGCGTCGGGCGCAACCGTCTACACGCTCTCCGAAGTCGCCTCCGACAAGGAAGCGGCGCGGCTGGCGGCACGCGAGAACAAGGCCGACATCATCGCCGGCGTCGATCTCGGCACGCAGAATCCGGACATCTCCTCGATTCTCATCGACCTCACCCAGCGCGAGACGATGAACGCCTCGGCCGGCTTCGCCCGGCTGCTCGGCCGCGAGGCCCAGCCGCTGATCCCGATCAAGGCCAATTATCACCGCATGGCCTCGCTCATGGTACTCAAGGCGCCGGACATGCCCTCGGTGCTGTTCGAGACGGGCTATATCTCGAACGCGGGCGATGCCGCCTTCCTCGCCTCGGACGAAGGGCGCAGGAAAGTGGCGCAGAGCGTGCGCAAGGCCGTGGAGATTCATTTCGCGACCCGCATGGCGTCGCGGACTTTGGCCTCTCGTTGATCACATCCCCTTCTGCTTCCTCCCCTCGGGGTTCATTATAGAGGGTGTGCGGGGAAGTGGTTCCGAAGGCGGCATAAAAGGGTTTCGGCGCGATTTACCCTGGCCGTCATCCCCGCAAAGGCGGGGATGACGGAGGAATTCTCGGGATGGCGGGGGAAAAGGTGCGATGCCGGCCACCAGACTCCCTGCTTCCTTCCGCTCCCAATCCTGCTAAACCGCGAGCCGCATGTCCGACGGTTCGACCACTTCCAGCATAAAGATGCGCATCAAGCGCGAGATCGGGGGCTTCAAGGGGCTGTTCGGCCGCGTGCGCCACCGCTGGTGGTTCCGGGTGCTGGCGGTGCTGGCACTGCTCGCCGGGCTGTTCGTGTTCCTCGTCTGGCTGTTCATCGCGCGCAACCTGCCCTCGGTCGACACGCTCAAGAACTACGAGCCGCCGCTCCCGACGAACGTCCGCTCGGTCGAGGGGCTGCCGATCCACAGCTATGCGCGCGAACGCCGCGTGCAGCTGAGCTTCGCCGAATATCCCAAGCTCCTCGTCGAGGCGTACATGTCCGCCGAGGACAAGACCTTCTTCGAGCATCACGGCGTCGATTTCCCCGGCCTCGCCCGCGCCGCCTTTCAGGGGCTGATCAGCGGCTCCACGCCGCGCGGCACCTCCACGATCACGCAACAGGTCGCGAAGAACCTGCTGGTCGGCAACGAGACGAGCTATCTGCGCAAGGCCAAGGAGGGCATCCTCGCCTGGCGCATGGAGGACACGCTCACCAAGCAGCAGATCATGGAGCTGTACCTCAACTCGATCGAGCTGGGGCGCAACGCCGGCGGAGTCGAGGCGGCGAGCCAGGCCTATTTCGGCAAGGAGCTCGACAAGCTCACCTTGCCGCAGATGGCCTATCTGGCGATCCTGCCCAAGGGCCCGTCCAACTACGACCCCGAACGCCATACCCAGCGCGCGCTCGATCGCCGCAACTGGGTGCTCGGCCAGATGCTCGGCAACGGCTTCATCGACCAGGCCCAGCATGACGCCGCGGTCGCGGCGCCGCTCGGCACCGTGCCGCGCCAGACCCCCCGGTTCGAGCGCGTCGGCGGCTATTTCACCGAGGAAGTGCGCCGCCAGCTGCTCGACAAGTTCGGCGAGACGGATGCGAGCGGGCCGTACAGCGTCTATTCGGGCGGCCTGTGGGTGCGCACCTCGCTCGATCCCAAGCTGCAGCAATATGCGCAAAAGGCGCTGCGCGACGGCCTGCTGCGCTATGATCGCGGCCGCGGCTGGTCCGGGCCCATCGGCCACGCGGATGCCGGCAACTGGCTCCAGTCGTTCCTCAACACCAATATCGGCCTGGACTATGAGGACTGGCGCGCCGGCGTGCTGATCGAGCGCGCGGGCGATGGCTGGCAGATCGGCTTCGACGACGGCACCACCGGCACGCTGCCCAAATGGGGCGCGACCATGCCGGTGCGCGGCCAGGGCGGCCAGGCGTTCGACGCGTTCAAGCCCGGCGACATCGTCGCGGTGGCGCCCGAGGCGGGCGACCAATGGTCGCTCCGCTCGATCCCCAAGGTCTCGGGCGGCATGGTGGTCGAGGATCCGCGCACCGGCCGCATCCTCGCCATGCAGGGCGGCTTCGATTCGCGCATCCAGGCGTTCAACCGCGCCACCCAGGCGCAGCGCCAGCCGGGCTCGACGATCAAGCCGATCGTCTATGCCGCCGCGCTGGAGCAGGGCATGACCCCGACCTCGATCGTGGTCGATGGCCCGTTCTGCGTCTGGCAGGGCGCCAATCTCGGCCAGAAATGCTTCCGCAATTTCGGCAATGCCCGCGGCGCCGGCCCCAAGACGCTGCGCTGGGGCATCGAGCAGTCGCGCAACCTGATGACGGTGCAGATCGCCAACCAGACCGGCATGGACCATGTCGTCGACCTGATGCAGCGCATCGGCGTGTCGCGGCAGAAATTCCCGCCCTATCTCAGCTATGCGCTGGGCGCGGGCGAGACGACCGTGCTGCGCATGGTCAACGCCTATTCGATCCTGGTGAACCATGGCCGCGCGCTCAACCCGTCGCTGATCGACTTCGTCCAGAACCGCAAGGGCGCGGTGGTGTGGCCCGAGAACTGGCGGCCCTGCGAAGGCTGCAACGCGCCCGACTGGAAGGGCGGCGCGATGCCGCGCCCGGTGAACCGCGCCAAGCAGGTGATCGACGCGCTCTCCGCCTATCAGATGGTCCATATCGCCGAGGGCGTGGTCCAGCGCGGCACCGCCACGGTGCTGCGCGACCTGAACCGGCCGATGATGGGCAAGACCGGCACCACTTCGGGGCCCACCGACGTGTGGTTCGTCGGCGGCACGCCGCAGATGATCGGCGGCCTCTATATCGGCTATGACACGCCGACCAACCTGGGCGGCTATGCCCAGGGCGGCTCGATCGCGGCACCGATCTTCAAGGAATTCGCCATCCCCGCCTTCGAGGGCATGGAGAAGATTCCCTTCACCGCGCCGCAGGGCATCCGCATGGTCCGCATCGATCGTGCCTCGGGCAAGCCGGTGACCGGCGCCTGGCCGACGAGCGACCCGCTCTCGGGCGTGATCTGGGAAGCGTTCAAGCCCGATACCGAGCAGCGCCGCGGCCGGCGCGAGCAGGACGAGACGCAGGAAACCAAGGCCGTCGAGAAGAAGGCCGCGCCGAAGAAGCAGGAAGGCGACAGCGACTTCTTGCAACGCGAGGGCGGAATCTACTAGCGCGCGTTCTCATATAGGTCGTCATCCCCGCGAAGGCGGGGATCCAGAGCCAAAGGCGACGCCGCTCGTTACCCTGGATTCCCGCCTTCGCGGGGATGACGAAGTAGTTAGTTCGAAAGGTAAAACCCATGCGCGCCGAAGCGCAGGCTCATGTCGACAACATCAAGGAGTCGCTCGCGCTGCTCCGCCGCTTCCTCGATTGGGACCGCGCGCTGCGCCGCCTCGACGAGCTGAACGCGCGCGTCGAGGACCCGACCTTGTGGAACGACGCGAAAAAGGCCCAGGACGTGATGCGCGAGCGCCGCCGCCTGGACGAGGCGATCACCGCCACCCGCGCGATCGAGACCGAGCTCAACGACACCGCCGAGCTGATCGAGATGGCCGAGGCCGAGGGCGACGAGGACATGGCGAGCGAAGGCACCGCCAGCCTCGCCGCGCTGGCCGAGCGCGCCGAGAAGGACAAGGTGATGGCCCTGCTCTCGGGCGAGGCCGATGCCAACGACACCTATATCGAGATCAACGCGGGTGCCGGCGGCACCGAGAGCAACGACTGGGCCGGCATGCTCCAGCGCATGTACACGCGCTGGGCCGATCGCCATGGCCTCAAGGTCGAGCTGATCGACTTCCATGCCGGCGAGCAGGCCGGCATCAAGTCCGCCACTTTGCTGGTCAAGGGCGAGAACGCCTATGGCTATGCCAAGACCGAGAGCGGCGTGCACCGCCTCGTCCGCATCAGCCCCTATGACAGCGCCGCGCGGCGCCACACCAGCTTCTCGAGCGTGTGGGTCTATCCGGTGATCGACGACAATATCGAAGTCGAGATCAACGAGAGCGAGCTGCGCATCGACACCTATCGCGCCTCGGGCGCGGGCGGCCAGCACATCAACACCACCGATTCGGCGGTGCGCATCACCCACCTGCCCACGGGCATCGTGGTGCAGTGCCAGAACCAGCGCTCGCAGCACAAGAACAAGGCCGAGGCCTATAACCAGCTGCGCGCCCGCCTCTACGAGCGCGAGCTGGCCGAGCGCGAGGCGGCCGCCAACGCGACCAACGCCACCAAGACCGATATCGGCTGGGGCCACCAGATCCGCTCCTATGTCCTCCAGCCCTATCAGCTGGTGAAGGACCTGCGCACCGGAGTCACGTCCACCGCGCCCTCCGACGTGCTCGACGGGGACCTCGACGCCTTCATGGCGGCTGCGCTATCGCAGCGCGTGACCGGCGAGACGGTCGAAGTGGAGGATGTCGATTGAGACCGGGCCTCGCCCTGCTCCTGGGATTGGCGCTGGCCGCATGCAGCGGCGGGTCGCCGCTCGACAATCGGGAAGAGGGCGCCCCCGCGATCAACAGCGGCTTCCCCGCCGCCGACCGGCCGGTCGCCACCATCCTGTCCCCGCGCTGGTCGACCGAGGAAGCGCGCGACCGGCTGAACGAAGCGGCGCAGGTGATGGACCTGGCCGGGATCAAGCGCGACATGACCGTGGCCGATATCGGCGCGGGCGAAGGCTATTACACCGTCCGCCTGGGCACCCGCGTCGGCAAGAAGGGTCGGGTCGTCGCCGAGGACATCGTGCCCGACACGATCCAGAAGCTCGCCGGCCGGGTGATCCGCGAGCGGCTCGACAATGTCAGCGTGCGCCTGGGCCTGCCCGCCGATCCGCGCCTGCCCGAGAACAGCTTCGATCGCGTCCTCATGGTCCATATGTACCATGAGATCGAGAGCCCGTACGAGTTTCTGTGGCGGCTCCGCCCCGCGCTCGCGCCCGACGGCCAGGTGGTGGTGGTCGACGCCAATCGCCCGACCCAGGATCACGGCACGCCGCCGGCGCTGCTCAAATGCGAGTTCGCCGCGGTGGGCTATACCCTGTCCTCGATCCGGCCGATGCCCTCGGCCGGCGGCTATATCGCGATCTTCCAGGCGCAGGGCGAGCGGCCCGAGCCCAGCGCGATCCGCGCCTGCAAGAGCGGCAAGACCGCCACGCCGGCCAGCATGTCCAGGGAATCAAAGGAGCCCTAGGTTGCGGAAGCTGGTGGTGCCGCGCGCCGCGACCACCAGATGATCCAGCAGCCGCACGCCCAGCGTATCGAGCGCGCGGGCAAGCCGGTCAGTCGCCGCGCGATCGGCCTGGCTGGGCGTGGGATCGCCGCTCGGATGGTTGTGCGCCATCACCACCGCAAAGGCATGGAAGGCGATCGCGTCGGCCGCCACGTCGCGGATCGGCAGGTCCAGCCGGTCGCGATGCGCCGAGCGGACATGGCGCAGGCCCAGCACCTGCTGGTGCCGGTCGAGATAGGCGAAGGCCATCACTTCCACTGTCTCGCGCGCGAGCGGCCCGAACAGCGCGCCGGCGGCCTGGGCATCGGCAAGGCGCAGGGGCGGGTTCTCGGCACCGGAAAGCATCGTGCGGCGCTGCCATCCGCCACGCGCCGGCCGAAGCACGACCCGGTCCGTTCCGGACCGCGAGCCCGGGTATTCCCAGATGCGCGTTTTCTCCACAATGGAGGCATCTCGCCCGCTTGGCGCCGCCGGGGCGCGGGGCTAGTCTGGGCCCATGCAGCAATATCTCGACCTGATGGCGCGCGCGCTGGAGCACGGCGCCGAGCAGATGGACCGGACCGGCACCGGCACGCGCAGCGTGTTCGGCCATCAGATGCGCTTCGACCTGGCAAAGGGCTTCCCGCTGCTCACCACCAAGAAGCTGCACCTGCGCTCGATCCTCATCGAGCTGCTCTGGTTCCTGCGCGGCGACACCAATGTGAAGTGGCTGCAGGAGCGCAAGGTCAGCATCTGGGACGAATGGGCCGACGAAGCGGGCGAGCTGGGCCCGGTCTATGGCAAGCAGTGGCGCGACTGGGAAGCGGCGGACGGCC
Organism: Sphingomonas sp. NPDC092440; assembly: GCF_044754985.1. NCBI lineage: Bacteria > Pseudomonadati > Pseudomonadota > Alphaproteobacteria > Sphingomonadales > Sphingomonadaceae > Sphingomonas > Sphingomonas sp. NPDC092440. The sequence continues at coordinate 55,193 of NZ_JBIVQA010000004.1, forward strand.
GCCATATCGACCAGATCGCCGAACTGATCGAGACGCTGAAGACCAATCCCCATTCGCGCCGCATGATCGTCTCCGCCTGGAACCCGGGCGAGCTCCACGCCATGGCGCTGGCGCCCTGCCACTGCCTGTTCCAATGCCATGTCGCGAACGGCAGGCTGAGCCTCCAGCTCTATCAGCGCTCGGCGGACATCTTCCTGGGCGTGCCGTTCAACATCGCCAGCTATGCGCTGCTCACCCACCTGCTCGCCCAGCAGGCGGGGCTGGAAGTGGGCGACTTCGTCTGGACCGGAGGCGATTGCCACCTCTATTCGAACCATCTCGACCAGGCGCGCGAGCAGCTCTCGCGCACGCCGGGGCCGATTCCGCGGCTGGAGATCCTCCGCAAGGCGCCGTCGATCGACGCCTATGAATATGAGGATTTCGCGATCCACGATTACGTCGCCCAGCCGCACATCAAGGCGCCGGTGGCGGTATGATCCGGCTGGCCGCGCTGGCCCTGCTGGCGCTGGCGCCGGCCGCGGACCAGGAGGCCGGCCATCAGGTCGTCCCTTCCCGGGCCGACCCCGCGGTCAAGGCGTTCGACGATCCCAGCTACATCTTCGCCGGAGACCGGCTGCCGGCGGATGCGCCGCTCGCGGTGTTCCTGCCCGGCACCAACGGCAAGCCCGCATATAACGCCAATCTGATGCGCTTCGTCGCCGGGCTCGGCTACCGGGCGATCGCGCTCGGCTATGACAATGATCCGGCCGTGGTGCAGGTCTGCACCGCCGACCCCGATCCCGATTGCGCGAGCGACTTTCGCGAGATGCGTGTCTTCGGCACCGGCAAGTCCAGGACGGTGGCCAACCCCCGGGCCGAGGCCATCGTGCCTCGCCTGGTCGCGCTGCTCCGCCTGCTCGAGCGGGAGCAGCCCGGCCGGGGCTGGGGCCGGTATCTCGACGGCGACAGCCTGAACTGGGGCGCGATCCTCTTCTCCGGCCAGTCGCAGGGCGCGGGCATGGCGGCCTGGATCGCCAAGCGCCACAAGGTCCGCCGCGTCGTGCTGTTCTCCAGCCCCTGGGAGACCAGCGGCCGCCAGCGCCGGCCTGCGCCCTGGATAGCCGGGCCCAGCGCCACGCCGGTCGCGCGCTGGCAGGCAGCGTACAACCGCCGCGAGAACACGGTGCCGCTGATCCGGGCGGCCTATGCCGCGCTCGGCCTGCCGGCGGCGCAGGTGCATGTGCTGACGCTCGACCTGCCGCCGGGCTTCGGCGCGAACAGCCCCAATCCCTATCACGGCGCCGGCATCCGCGACCCGCGCTATGCCGAGATATGGCGCACGATGTTCGGCAAGGGCAGCGACGCGCCCGAGTGACGCCGCGACATGCGGAGCCCGGCGAGGCAGCATCGGCAAAGGGTTCCCATCTCGAGTCGCATCTGCTTGTGTCGGCGGATGATCCCTGCCTCGCGCCTGTCCCCACCCCTTTTCAGCCGCGACGCCGGAGCCCCGCCATGCCGCTGATTTCCTTCCATCTCGCCCGGGCCGACAATGGCGTGATCGGCATCGACGGCCGGCTGCCCTGGCACCTGCCGGCCGATCTCAGGCGCTTCAAGGCGCAGACCATGGGCAAGCCGATGATCATGGGGCGCAAGACCTTCGAGAGCTTCCCCGCCCCGCTGCCCGGCCGCCGCCACATCGTGCTGACCCGCGATGCCGGCTGGCGGGCCGAGGGCGCCGAGGTCGCGCATTCGCCGGCGGAGGCGCTGGCGCTGGCCGGGCCGGGCGAAGTCGCGGTGATCGGCGGCGCCGAGATATTCGCGCTGTTCGCGCCCGACCGGATCGAGCTCACCGAAATCCACGCCGCGCCGCCGGGCGACGCGATCGTCCCCGCTTTCGGGGTTGAATGGCGTGAAGTTGCGCGCGAGGATTTCCCCGAGGAAGCGGGGCGCCCTGCCTATAGCTTCGTGACGCTGGAGCGGGTGGGATGAAGAAGAAGATCCTCTGGGGCGTGCTGATCATGCTCCTGCTGGCCGTGGTCGGCTTTTTCGGCTTCGCGCCGGGCATCGTCGAGGGCAGCATGAACAAGGTGGTGCCGGTCAAGCTCGCCAAACCGAGCGACGCAGTGAAGCAGCTCCACGCCTCGCTCCAGATCGCCGACATGCACGCCGATACGCTGATGTGGCGCCGCAGCCTGCTCGAGCGCTCGAACACCGGCCAGGTCGACTTGCCCCGGCTGATCGAGGGCAATGTCGCGCTCCAGGTCTTCTCCTCGGTCACCAAGACGCCCAAGCATCAGAATTACGACGCGAATTCGGGCGATACCGACAATATCACGCTGCTCACCATCGCCCAGCTCCAGCCGCCCAAGACCTGGACCTCGCTGCTCGAGCGCTCGCTCTTCCATGCCCGCAAGCTCGATCGCGCGGCAGCGGGATCGAACGGCAAGCTGCGCGTGATCCACAGCCCGGCCGATCTCGACCGGCTCCTCGCCGATCGCGCGGCGGGCCGGAAAGTGGTGGGCGGCATGCTCTCGATCGAGGGGCTGCAGGACCTGGAGGGGCAGATCGCCAATCTCGACAAGCTCCACGCCGCGGGCTTCCGCATGGCCGGGCTCGCGCATTTCTTCGACAACGACATCGCCGGATCGATGCACGGCATCCACAAGGGCGGGCTCACGCCGCTCGGCCGCCAGGTGGTGGCGCGGATGGAGCAGCTCGGCATGATCGTCGACATCGCCCATTCGAGTCACGAATCGGTCGCCGAGATCCTGGCGATGGCCAAGCGCCCGGTCGTCTCCAGCCATGGCGGCGTGCAGGCGACCTGCAAGGTGAACCGCAACCTGACCGATGCCGAGATCCAGGGCGTGGCGCGCACCGGCGGCGTGGTCGGCATCGGCTATTGGGACGCGGCGGTCTGCGGCACCGAGCCGGCCAATGTCGTCCGCGCGATCCTGCACGTGCGCGACCTGGTGGGGATCGACCATGTCGGGCTCGGCTCGGATTTCGACGGCGCGGTGACGACCGGCTGGGATTCGTCGCAGCTGATCGCGATCACCGGCGCGCTGGTCGATGCCGGGCTCTCGCCCGACGACATCCGCAAGGTGATGGGCGGCAACGTGCTGCGCGTGATCCGCGCGGGGATCGTGGCGGGACAGTGAAGGCCCTCCCGCAGGGGGAGGATTTGATCGCCACGCTCGCCCCCCCTATAGGCGCGCGGATGGAGCGGCTGGACGGCGGCTCGGCGGTGCCGTCCCGCTATCGGGGGGCGATCGTCGCGCTGGGCAATTTCGACGGATTTCACCTGGGGCATCAGGCCGTGGTCGGCCGCGCGGTCGCGCGCGCCCGGGCCGAGGGGCGGCCGGCGCTGGTCGGCACCTTCGATCCCCATCCGCAGCGCTATTTCCGCCCCGACAGCCCCTGGTTCCGCCTCACCACCATGGACCAGCGCCAGCGCCTCCTCGTCGAAGCGGGAATCGACGCGATGCTGGTCTTCCCGTTCAACGCCGCGCTGGCGGCGCTCAGCGCGCGCGGCTTCGCCGAGGAGCGGCTGGTCGGCTTCATCGGCGCGGGCGGCGTGGTGACCGGCGGCGACTTCACCTTCGGCAAGGGCCGCGAGGGCGATGTGGCGACGCTCGCCGCGCTTGGCGCCGAGCTGGGTTTCTCCGCCGAGACGGTGGCGCCGGTCCGCCTCGACGGCGAGATCGTCTCGTCGAGCCGCATCCGCGAGCATCTGCGCGAGGGCCGCCCGGCCGAGGCGGCGCGGCTGCTCACCCGCCCCTTCGCGATCGAGGGCGTGGTCCAGCATGGCGACCGGGTCGGCCGCACGCTCGGTTTCCCCACCGCCAATCTCAGCCTCGCCAACTATCTGCGCCCGGCCTACGGCATCTATGCCGTGCGCGGGCGGCTGGCCGATGGGCGCGTGCTGGGCGGCGTCGCCAGCCTCGGCATCCGCCCGACCTTCGAGCCGCCGGTCGAGCTGCTCGAGCCGCATTTCTTCGATTTCGACGGCGACCTCTATGGCCAGACGATCGAAGTGCAGCTGATCGACTATCTGCGCCCCGAGGCGAAGTTCGATTCGCTGGAGGCGCTCACCGCGCAGATCGCCGCCGACGCGGCGCAGGCGCGCGCGCTGCTTGCCCGATAGGAAAAGACGCGCCCGCACGCATGCGCCAGCCCCCGAAATCGCCCGTCCGGCGCGGCATCAGAACATCTGCTTTGCATGCCGCGCGGCTTCCTCTAATTCCCGCGCACCCATGAGCGACCAAAAAGACTATCGCGAAACCGTCTTCCTGCCGAAGACCGAGTTCCCCATGAAGGCCGGACTGGCCCAGAAGGAGCCGGCCATCCTCGCGCATTGGGAGAAGATCGGCCTCTACCGGAAGCTGCGCTCCCAGCGCGCCGGCCGCACCCGCTTCATCCTGCACGACGGCCCGCCCTATGCGAATGGCGACATTCATATGGGCCATGCGATGAACAAGGTCCTGAAGGACATCGTCGTCCGCTCGCAGAGCCTGATGGGCAAGGACGCGCCCTATATCCCCGGCTGGGACTGTCACGGCCTGCCGATCGAGTGGAAGGTCGAGGAAGCCTATCGCGCCAAGAAGCTCAACAAGGACGAAGTCGACCCCGTCGCCTTCCGCGCCGAATGCCGCGCCTATGCCGAGAAATGGGTGGGCGTGCAGCGCGGCCAGTTCGAGCGGCTGGGCGTGATGGGCGACTGGGCCAGCCCGTATCTCACGATGAACTATGAGAGCGAGGCGATCATCGCCGGCGAGCTGCTCAAGTTCGCCGAGAGCGGCCAGCTCTATCGCGGCGCCAAGCCGGTGATGTGGTCGCCGGTCGAGAAGACCGCGCTGGCCGAGGCCGAGGTCGAGTATGACGACATCGTCTCGACCCAGATCGACGTGGCGTTCGAGATCGTCGAGGCGCCGAACGCCCCCGAGCTGGTCGGCGCGCATGCAGTGATCTGGACGACCACGCCGTGGACGATCCCGGTGAACCAGGCTTTGGCCTATGGGCCGGAGGTTGAGTACACGCTCCTGCAGATCGGCGGAAAGCGCTGGCTGATCGCCGAAGCCCTTGTCGAGACGTTCCTGAAGCGCCTCGCGGCGACCAACCTGGCGGCACGCAGTTTCGATTGGGATGGCGGCGACCTCGCCGCCTCCGAAGATCTGAGATCGCTCAAGGGCTCCGACCTCGCCGGCGCCGTCGCGCGCCACCCGATGCACAAGCTCGGCGGCTTCTTCGCCAAGCCGCGCCCCTTCCTGCCCGGCGACTTCGTCACCACCGATGCCGGCACCGGCCTCGTCCATATGGCGCCGGATCATGGCGAGGACGATTTCCTGCTCTGCAAGGCGCATGGCATCGATCCGGTGTTCGCGGTCGACGCGGCGGGCATGTACCGGCCGGACTGGCTGTGGCTCGGCGGCCAGGGCTCGGTGATCAACAAGAAGTTCGTCGCATCGGACGGCCCGATCTGCACCGACCTGCGCGAAGCGGGCGCGCTGCTCGCCGCCTCGGACGATTTCCCGCACAGCTATCCGCACAGCTGGCGCTCCAAGGCCAAGGTGATCTTCCGCTGCACCCCGCAATGGTTCATCCCGATGGACCGGCCGAGCACCGCCACGCACGACACAAGCTGGGACGAGGAATCGCGCGACGCCGCCGCCTCGAACGGCGCCACGCTGCGCGGCATCGCGCTCGACGCGATCGAGAATACCCGCTGGGTGCCGGAAAAGGCGCAGAACCGCATCCGCGCGATGGTGGAGGGCCGTCCGGACTGGGTGATCAGCCGCCAGCGCGCCTGGGGCGTGCCGATCGCGCTCTATGTCCATCGCCAGACCGGCGCGTATCTCCGCGATCCGGAGGTCAACGCCCGCATCCTGAACGCCTTCGAGACCGGCGGGGCCGATGCCTGGTTCCAGGCGGACCATCAGGCGCTGCTCGGCCCGCGCTACGACCTCGCCCATTATGAGGTGGTCACCGACATTCTCGACGTCTGGTTCGATTCGGGCTCGACGCACAGCTTCGTGATCGAGGCGCGCTACGGCGCCGGCACCCGCGCCAACCTCTATGTCGAGGGTTCGGACCAGCATCGCGGCTGGTTCCAGTCGTCGCTGCTCGAATCCTCGGGCACGCGCGGCCGGGCGCCCTATGACGCGGTGCTGACGCACGGCTTCGCGCTCGACGGCCAGGGCAAGAAGATGTCCAAGAGCCTGGGCAACGTCGTCGATCCGCTCAAGATCATCGGCGAGAGCGGCGCGGACATCCTGCGCCTCTGGGTCGCGCAGACCGATTATTTCGAGGATGTGCGCATCGGCAAGGAAGTGCTGGCCGGCACGGGCGACGCCTATCGCAAGATCCGCAACACCTTCCGCTACCTGCTCGGCGCGCTCGACGGGTTCGGCGAGGGCGAGCGGATCGCAGTGGCCGAGATGCCCGAGCTGGAGCGCTACATCCTGGCCAGGCTCGCCGAGCTGGATGCCGAGCTGCGCGGCGCGGCCGATGCCTTCGAGTTCAACCGCTACAGCCGCGCGCTCACGGATTTCATGAACGAGGACCTCTCGGCCTTTTTCTTCGATATCCGCAAGGACTGCCTCTATTGCGACGCGGAGGGCTCGGCCAAGCGCCGCGCCTATCGCACCGTGCTGGACGTGCTGTTCCACGCGCTGGTCCGCTATGCCGCGCCGATCCTCGCCTTCACGGCCGAGGAAGTGTGGCAGGCGCGCTTCCCGAGCGCGGACGAATCGGTCCATCTGCTCGAATGGCCGGTGCTGCCCCGGGGCGCGGCGGTGGAGAGCGACTGGAACGCGATCCGGGCGCTGCGCCAGCAGGTGACCGAGGCGATCGAGCCCTATCGCCGCGAGAAGCAGGTCCGCTCCAGCCTCGAGGCGGAAGTGACCGTGCCCGATCTGCCGGCCTCGGCCGAGGATCTCGCCGAATTGTTCATCGTCTCGGCAGTGACGAAAGGCGAAACGGTCACGGTCATGCCCACCCAGCGCCATAAATGCGGCCGGTGCTGGCGGCATCTCCCGGAAGTTGCGCAGGACGGCGCCTTGTGCGACCGCTGTGCCGGGGTGGTGGAATGAACGTGACTCGTGGAATCGGCTTCGCCGTGGCGGCCCTGGTTTTCGTCATCGATCAGGTGACGAAGCTGCTCGTCGTGCGCGCGCTCGGCGTCGACCTCAAGTTCGTCCAGACGCTGATCAGCCAGAAGCTGGGGCTCGACGGGCTCAACCATGTCCAGGAAGTGCTGCCGATCTTCGACCTGCGCTTCGTCGCCAATATCGGCGTGTCGCTCGGCCTGTTCGCCGCGAACAGCGACGCGACTCGCTGGCTGCTGGTGGCGCTCACCGGCGCGATCGCCGCGGGCGTGGTCTGGTGGATGTTCCGCGAGAAGAAGCTGCCGGATATCTGCGCGCTCGGCATGGTGCTGGGCGGGGCGCTGGGCAACATCCTCGATCGCGCCCGCCTCGGCTTCGTCGTCGATTTCGCCGACCTGCATTTCGGGGCGTGGCGCCCGTTTTTGGTCTTCAACGTCGCCGATGCGGCGATTACCATCGGCGTGCTGATCCTGTTGATCCGCGCCCTTCTAGTGCGCGATAAGGCCGCAGGCGACAGCCCGGCCGCTGTGGAGAATGAAGTCAATGCGTAAGACCGTTACCATCGTGAGCGCCATTGCGCTCGCGGCATCGCTCTCCGCCTGCGGCAAGCGTGGCTATGACCGTTCGCGTCCCGACGAGTTCGCGGTGGCCCGCCAGGCGCCGCTGGTGATCCCGCCCGATTTCTCGCTGGTGCCGCCGCAGCCGGGCGCCCCGCGTCCGCAGGAAGGCAATCCGGCCAACCAGGCGCTCGACGCGATGTTCGGCGGCTCGGCCGCGCGCAGCCCGGGCGAGCAGGCGATCATGGACCAGTCGGGCAGCACCGGCGCCGATCAGAGCGCGCGCTCGACCGCGGGCAGCCCGGCCACGACCGTGATCGACAAGGGCTCGACCACGCGCGACATCGTCGCGGCGCCGGAAGGCGACGGCAAGGACGCCAAGGCCAGCACGCCGAAATAAGCGGCACCCGCCCTATCCCGAATGAAGAAAGCGCCGGCCCGCATCCCCATGCGGGCCGGCGCTTTCGCATGGCCGGGAGCGGGGGCGGGGAGCAGCGCGCCGCTCCCCCTCTCCCCAATATCAGAAGGCGACGCTCACCGAGCCGAGGATGCCGCCCTTGGCCGCGTCCTTGCCGCTGGGCGTGATGAAGTTGGTGTCGGTGTCGACATAGGAGACGCCGAAGGTCAGCGACTTCCAGGTCGCCGTCGCCCCCAGCGACCAGTCGGTATATTCGCTGGTCGGCCCCGACAGCCAGCTCGGGCCCCAGGTGTGGCCGAGATGGGCAGTGAGGCCGATCGGCGTCCTGGGGATCCCGACCGAAAGGTCGCCGGCCAGGTAGAAATTGTCCTGCTTCCGCAGCAGCCCGCTCTGGCCCTGGTCGAGCGCCAGCGCCTTCTGCTTCGGCGCATAATTGCCGGTGATCTTCGCAGTGGCCGGCCCGATCGCATAGCTGACCGAGGCATAGGGCTCGAGGAAGTCCGACGAACTCCGGTCGCCGGTGAAACCCGGGCGCGTGCCCGGATAGACATAATAGAGCGCCCCGACATCGACCGTGACGCCGCCGTCGAACGCATGCTTGTAGCCGGCGATCAGGTCGAGCTCCTGATGCGCGGTGCCATGGACGGTGACATAATCGTCGATCGACGAGCCCCAGACCGAGACATAGAAGCCCGATGCATGCGCGACGGTGATGCCGCCCTGCACGGCGAAATTGCCGTCGGTCTGCGAGATGCCGCGGAACTTATAGTCGCTGACCACGCCGACGCTGCCGCTGATCGTCACGGCGGGCGGCGGATCGGTCTGGTCCTGGGCGATTGCGGGGCTGGCCGCGGCCACGGCCGCGAGCGCGGCGAGGCTGATCATGGTGTAGCGCATGGAATACCCTTCCCGTTGTTCAAAAAAGGGTTCCCGCCTGCTGCTCCGGTACGGCGTCGACTGGAGGCTCATCGGCCTGCGCTGCTTGCGAAGCCCGGCTGTCTTGCCGCACCACGCTGCACCGCACAACATTAATTGCTGTTCCGTCACGGGATCGTGACAAACTGTTGCTGGGTGGCAACAGCCCGGCCCCGGCAAACGAAAACGGCCCGCTCCCCGGTGGGGAACGAGCCGCAAACGGAGCCCGGAAAGGCGGGATCAGCGGATCTGGACGACCGCGTCCACTTCCACCGCCACGCCCAGCGGCAGGGCGGGCACGCCCACGGCGCTGCGGGCATGGCGGCCGGCATCGCCGAACAGCGCCTGCATCAGCTCAGAGGCGCCATTGGCGACCTTGGGATGGTCGGTGAAGTCCGCGGCGGAATTGACGAACACGCCGAGCTTCACGATCCGCTCGACGCGCGACAGGTCGCCATCCAGATACTTCTTGATCTGCGCGACCAGCATCAGCGCGCAGCGCTGCGCCGCCTCGGTGCCGAACGCCAGGTCGCGATCCTCGCCCAGCCGCCCGGTCATCAGCACGCCGTCCTTGAAGGGAATCTGGCCCGAGACGTGGAGCAGGCCGTTCGCCTCCACCACCGGGACATAGGCGGCGACGGGAGCCGCGGCTTCGGGAAGGGCGAGGCCGAGTTCTTCGAGCTTGCGATCGACATGCGTGGTCATGGCCCCGCTCAACCACTCGCCGCGTCGGCGGTCAAGCCCGCGTCGAAGCGCGCCTCGATCCAGCCCAGCGCCTCGCGCCAGTCGTCGATCCGGGCATGGGCATGCGGCGCTTTCGCCACGCTCGGCGCCAGGCTCGGCTCGGCGACCATGTGGAGGCGAAACACGCCCGGCGCATGCTTGGCCACCGATTCGTGATGGACCGCGAGATCGTCGACGAACACGGTGACGCTCGGCCGATATTCCTCGATCAGCCGCGCCACCGGCGATCCCTTGCCGCCCTGGTTGCACTCCACCCGGTGCGCGATCCCGTGATTCGTCAGCTGGGCGATGCGATGCGCACGGCAATGATCCTGCAGGTTGGTCAGCACGACGATATCGGCGCGCCCGGCCAGCGCGGCCAGCGCCTCGCGGGCATGCGGCACCAGCGTCTGGCGCTCCATCTCGGCGGGGAAGAAGCCGTCGAGCAGGCCCCACATCTCCTCGCGCTCCACCACGGCCGAATCGGCGCGGCGGCGCATCGAATTGGCGAAATCGCCGCCATCGGGCGTGAACTCGATATCGTGCGTCTCGCCCAGCCACACGCCGAAATGGCGCACCATGTGGAGCAGGACTTCGTCGCAATCGGTGATCAGCAGGGGCTTCATGATCTTTCCAGCGTCGCCCGGGCGGCGACCAGTTGTTCCGGGCCGATGTCGAGTGCCGCCGCGCAGGCGACAAGATCCGGCTCGTAGGATTCGAGGAACGAGAGAGTCGCGGCGAGCACCACCGCCTCGCCCGCCCGCCGCCGCAGCTCGGCAGGATCGAGGCCGGTGAGCTCGAGCAGGCGCCGTGCCCGCGATTCCTCGCCCAGCGTCCACACAAGCGCCTGCAGCGCCAGCGCTTCCGCATTTGTTTCCGCGCCCGCCATACCCTACATCGCCTAAGAGTCGATCCGGGGGTAGCGCGTGGCAAAAAGGGTGCTCGTTGTCGAGGACAACGAACTCAATCTGAAGCTGTTCTGCGACCTGCTGCGCGCGCACCAGTTCGAGGCGGAGCCGGTGCGCGACGGGCGCGAGGCGGTGGGGCGCGCGCGCGACTTCGATCCGCAGCTGGTGGTGATGGACATCCAGATGCCGCACGTCACCGGGCTGGAGCTGATCCAGCACATGAAGCTGGATCCCAGGCTGCGGACCATCCCGATCATGGCCGTCACTGCCTATGCCGGCCGCGACGACGAGGAGCGGATCCGCGCGGCCGGGGCCAATGCCTATGTCTCCAAGCCGATCAGCCTGGTGCGCTTCATGGAGGAAGTGCGCGCGCTGATGCCGGCCGAATCGCCGGCGCCGCCGCTCGAAGCCCCGAACACGGACACAGAAGAAGCCCCGCAGCCTTGACGGCCCGGGGCTTTCTTGAAGACCGGCCCCGCACGCGCGGGGGCAAAGCTTGAAGACCGGCCCCGCGCGGGCGGGGCGAGGCAAGCCGGGCGCGCGCCCGCCTTACTTGATCTTGGCTTCCTTGAACTCGACATGCTTGCGCACGACGGGATCGTACTTGCGGAACGAGAACTTCTCGGTCTGGGTACGCGGATTCTTCTTCGTGACGTAGAAGAAACCCGTGTCCGCCGTGCTGACGAGCTTGATCTTGACAGTGGTCGGCTTGGCCATGACCCAACAACCCTTGAAACTGCGAAAAGAAAAGAGCGGCACGCCAGAGCGCACCGCTGCCAGACGCGGGCAACTGTGCGATTCTCGGCCAAAAGTCAAGGCTGGGGCCAAGCAATTCCTCCCCGGGCTCGTCTCGGGGAGGGGGAGAGCGCCCGCAGGACGTGGTGGAGGGGCCATGGCGGCGATCGGCGACGGTGACCGCCCTGCCCCTCCACCACTCGCTTCGCGAGCGGTCCCCCTCCTCCAAACAAGCTGGGGGAGGAATTGGATATCCTTCACGCGGGTTTAACCCTGCGCGCCCAGAATGCCGCGCGAAAGGGGAAGCGCATGGAAGCTCTGGTCCCGGCCTTCCTGCTGGCCGTCCTCACCCAGCTTTGCGACAAGCCGGCCCTGCTCGGCGCGATCCTCGCCGATCGCTATGGCCGGCCGCTCACCGTGGCGGTCGCGGCGGGCATCGCCCATGCCGCCATCAACTTCGCGGCCGGTTTCGGCGGATCGCTGATCGGGCCGATGATGACGCCCAATGCCCGCGCGCTGCTGCTCGCCATGGCGCTGATCTTCGGCGCGCTGGGCGCGATCGGATCGAATCGCGTGAAGGACCGGCTGGGCGGCTGGAAGCTCGGCGCGTTCTTCACGGCACTGCTGGGCGTGCTGATCCTCGCCTTTGGCGAGAGCACGCCCTTCTTCACGCTCGCGCTCGCCACCGGCGGCCAGGCCTGGTTCGCGGCGGCCGGCGCATCGATCGGCGCGTTCGGCGTGGCGTTCGTCGCCGCACTGCTCGGCGAGCGGAGCTGGGCGGCCCTGCCCTGGCGCTGGCTGCGCGTCCTGAGCGGCATCGGCTTCCTGATCGCCGGCTGCTGGATCGGCGTGAACGCGCTGCGCCTGACCTGATCGATCTCTGAGATCGGTAAAATGCAAATGCGCCGGGCGGACCCGATCCCATATACCGTTCGTTGACCCTGCGAACCGAATCCCGGGAGGACGAACATGGCTGATATCAATGCGGCACTCCGCACCCCCACCGATCTGAACCGCAACGACACCAGGAGCGTGGCGGACGCGCTGAACGGCGCGCTGGCGGATTGCTTCGCGCTCTATCTCAAGACCAAGAATTTCCACTGGCACGTCTCGGGCCCGCATTTCCGCGACTATCACCTGCTGCTCGACGATCAGGCGGCGCAGATCTACGGCATCACCGATGCCATTGCCGAGCGCGTGCGCAAGACCGGCAACGTCACGCTCCGCTCGATCGGCGACATTGCCCGCCGCCAGACGCTGACCGACAATGACGCGGACTATGTCGCCCCCGGCGACATGCTGGCCGAGCTGCGCGAGGACAATCTCAAGCTGATCGAGAGCTTCCGCACCGTGAAGCAGGCGGCCGAGGATGCCGGCGACAATGCGACCAGCGGCATCGTCGACGAATGGACCGATCAGGCCGAGGAGCGCGCCTGGTTCCTGTTCGAGGCGTCGCGCAAGGGCTGAACCCGCCGCGTTGGGTTGGAGGCATGATCGGCAAACGCCGGTTTCCGGCGCTGCAAATCGCGTCATCCGAATCGGCGAGCCCTGCCGGGATCGGCAGGCCCGTCGCCTAGCAAACCTGCCGTCGGCAAACTCGCCATCAGCAAATCCGCCGTCCGCAAATCCGCCGTCCGCAGACCCGTCATCCCCGCGAAGGCGGGGATCCAGGGTAGTCGGGGACGATCGAAGAATGGCACCCAGGCTTTTGCCGGAGACGGCGAAGCGAGCCTCGCAGCCCGTTCTCCTGGCCCTGGATCCCCGCCTTCGCGGGGATGACGGGGAGAAGATAGGGACGACGGGGAGAAGATAGGGACGACCGGGGAGGATATGGGTCCCCGCCCCGGCCTACCGGAAAACAGGGCCGGCCCCGCAGGCGCCGGCCCCATCCCCGTTACTTGACCTTGGCGAGGTCCGCGTCGAGCTTGGCCAGGATCTCGTCGGTCAGCTTGCCTTCCGAGAAGGGCTGGATCGCGCGGAAGCTCATCGCCTTGAACTGCTCATAGGCGGGATGCTTGTCGATATCGCCCAGGCCGTCGGCGACGAGCACTGCCTTGGCGCCTTCATTGGCGAACAGGGCTTCGATCGGCGTATCCGCGCTGAACTTCGCGGCGGGCGCGGCGGCCGGCGCCGGTGTCGCGGCGGGTGCCGGGGCCGGCGCGTTCTGGGCGAAAGCGGCGACGGGCGCGCAGGCGAGCAGGGCGGCGGTGAGAACGAGCTTCATTATCGGGAGACCCCTCCGGTGGTGGAGTTGCGAACCTAACCCGCTTTTCGTGTCCGCACCATTGCCGGCGGCACGAGAGTCACCAGCCAGACGTCGGGCCGGGCGCCCAGGCGGAACGGCACGCCGCTGGTACCGAGCCCGGCAGTGACGATCACCGTGCGCGCCCCTTCGCGCACCAGCCCGCAGCGATAGCGGGTGCCGTAGCGGCTCACTTCGGGTGCGACGTTGCGGCCGAAGATCAGCACTTGCCCGCAATGGGTGTGCCCGGCGAGGAGGAGGTGCGCGTCGGCCGGCAGATCGGGCGCGACGTCGGGCGAATGGGTGACCAGCACGATCGGCCGCCCGATCGCCCGCGCCGCCCGCAGCGTCGCGGCGATGTCGGCATGGCCGGAGAAATCGTCGCTGATCCCGCCCAGCGCCACCGGTCCGCGCGGCGCGGCATCATTCTCCAGCACCGTCACCCCCGCCCGGGCGAGCTGGTCGCGCACCGCCTGCGGGCCGGTCCAGTAATCGTGATTGCCGAGCACCGCCGCCACGCCCAGCGGCGCGCGCAGCTGGCGCAGCGGCCCGACCATCGCCGGCCCCAGCTTCGCCGCGCCGCGCGGATCATGGCCGAAGATGAAGTCGCCCGCGATCACCACCAGATCGGGCTTCAGCGCATTCACCTGCGCGACGATTCGCCCGAGCCGTTCCGGCCCCATCGCCGCAGTGCCGATATGGATGTCGCTCAGCAGCGCGATCCGCACCGGCCGCGCCAGTCCCGGCAGGGCCACTTCCGCACGGCGGACCAGCGGATCGCCGGTCGCCTCGCGGAAGCACCAGCCGAAAAAGGCGGCGAGCAGAAGGGCCAGGCCGGCGAGGACGAGGAAGAGCTTGTGCATGCAAGCATCGTAACGGGAGCGCATCGGCCGCGCCATGCGTTGCGCCGTCATGCGTGCCTTTGCCGACCTGCTCGATGGGCTGATCTACACGCGCTCGCGCAACGCCAAGCTCAAGCTGCTCGGCAACTATCTGCGCGCCACGCCCGATCCGGACCGCGGCTGGGCGATGGCGGCACTCACCGGCACCCTCGACCTGCCTGCCGTGAAGCCGGCGCTGATCCGCGCGATGGTGGAGGAACGCGTCGATCCGGTGCTCTATGCGATGAGCCGCGACTTTGTCGGCGATTCGGCCGAGACGATCGCGCTGCTCTGGCCCGCACCCTCGGCGCCGGCCGCGGCGCCGGCATCGCTCACCGTCTCGCAGGTGGTCGCGACGCTGGGCGGCATCTCCAGGTCCGATGCGCCGGCGGCGCTCGCGGCGATGCTCGATCGGCTGGATGCCGATGCGCGCTTCGCCCTGCTCAAGCTTGCCACCGGCGCGCTGCGCGTCGGCATCTCGGCCCGGCTCGCCAAGACCGCGCTCGCCCAGGCCTTCGGGCTCGATGTCGATGCGGTGGAGGAAGTGTGGCACGGCCTGGTTCCGCCCTATGGGCCGCTGTTCGATTGGGCCGAGGGCCGCGCCGCGCAGCCCAGCGCGCGCGACCTGCCGGTCTTCCGCCCCTTCATGCTCGCCCATCCGCTCGAGCAGGAGCGCATCGACCTGGCCGACTATGCGGCGGAGTGGAAATGGGACGGGATCCGCGTCCAGCTGGTCCATGTCGCGGGCGAGACCCGGCTCTACAGCCGCGCGGGCGACGACATCACCCACAGCTTCCCCGAAATCGCGGGGGCCTTTGCGACGCCCGGCGTGCTCGATGGCGAGCTGCTGGTGAAGGGCGTGTTCCAGGGCGGCGCGGCGGCGAGCTTCAACACGCTCCAGCAGCGCCTGGGCCGCAAGCTGGTCAGCGCCAGGACGCTGGCCGACTATCCCGCCTTTGTCCGCCTCTACGACATGCTCTTCGACGGCGGCGAGGATCTGCGCGACCTGCCCTGGTCGGCGCGCCGGGCCCGGCTCGAGCGCTTCGCCGCACGGCTCGATCCCGGGCGGTTCGACGTCTCGGCGGTGATCGAGGCCGGGGATTTCGCCGCGCTGGAGGCGATTCGCGCGGGCGCGCGGGATGCCTCGATCGAGGGGGTGATGCTCAAGCGGCGCGATTCGCCCTATGTCGCCGGGCGGCGCGCGGGGCTCTGGTACAAATGGAAGCGCGATCCGCTGGTCGCCGATTGCGTGCTGATGTACGCGCAGCGCGGCTCGGGCAAGCGCAGCAGCTTCTATTCCGACTATACGTTCGGCGCCTGGACGACGGAGGGCGAGCTGCTGCCCGTCGGCAAGGCCTATTTCGGCTTCACCGACGAAGAGCTGAAATGGCTCGACCACCATGTCCGCACCCACACGGTGAATCGCTTCGGGCCGGTGCGCGAGACCGACAAGAGCCTCGTCCTCGAGGTCGCCTTCGATTCGATCCACGAATCGCGGCGTCACAAATCGGGCCTGGCGATGCGCTTCCCGCGGATCAGCCGCATCCGCACCGACAAGCCGGCGCGCGAAGCGGACACGATCGAGGCGTTGCGCAAGCACGTCACCTGAGCCACCTTCGCCTCCTATGGCCAAGGGAAATCGTATCGCGGTTTTGCCGCTGATCGCCTGCGTGCTCGCGGGGCCGGTCCCCGCGTCGCTGCTCGCCGCCCTTGCCGGCAGCGGCGGCGCCGATTCGCTGCTGCGGGTCTGGGCCGCGCTGGCGCTGTTCGGCCTCTGCTACGCGCTGGTCGTCGGCACGCCTATCGCATTGATTTTCCTACGTGATCCCGCATTGCCCTGGCGGCGCTGGATCGGTGCCGCCCTGCTCGCCGGGCTGGTCACCACAGCGATCATCCTGGGCTGGACCGCACTGAGCAGCGCCCGGCACCTCGTCGCCGGGCAATGGGGGGCTTTCCAGGTGCTGATGCTCTGGCTGGTCGTGCCGCTCGTGCTTTTCTCCGGAATCGTCTCGCGAATCCTGCTCGCGCTCTGGCTCCGGCACGTCCGCGACACCGCCTGGTGAAGCCCGAGCTGCTTGCCCCGGCGATGATGATCGCCTCGGGCTCGATCCATGCGGTGGTCAACGCGATCCTGAAGGGCGGCCGCGCGATCATCGACGGATCGAGCGCGCTGATCCTGCCGCCGGCAACGCTGGTCGATTCGCTGCTCGGCGGTGATCCGGTGGTGCGGCGCTACGAGACGAGTTTCGTGAAGCACCGCCGCAAGTTCACCCCGGCGCTGCCGCTCCACGAACTGGTGGAAGGCTGATTCGGTTCACGACCCGCACCATAAGGGCACGGGGAACGGAAAGCATATCGATTCGCGCAACGACGCGACGCCGCGACGAGCAATGCCCTTGCGGCAACGACATGCGCCGCGTCAGCAGCTGGCACGCCCATTGGCGGCGGGCCATCACCCCGGCTTCGTTGCGCCGTCGTGTCGTCGCGCGCGCAATCTTCTTTCCCGCGCCCGGCCGCCCAAAGCAAAAGGGCCGGACGTTTCCGCCCGGCCCCTTCGATCTGCTTGCCCGAAGGCGCGCCTCAGCTCGACGGCGTGAGGTTCACCGCAGCGTACTTGCCGCGACGATCGACCTCGAGCTCGAACTCGAGCCGGTCGCCCTCGTTGAGCGTCGGCATGCCCGCACGCTCCACGGCCGAGATGTGCACGAACGCGTCCGGCTGGCCATCATCGCGCTGGATGAAGCCGAAGCCCTTCATTGCGTTGAAGAACTTGACCGTGCCGGTCGCCTTCTCGCCCGTCAGCTGGCGCTGCGGGCCACCGCGCTCGCCGCCGCCGAAGCCGCCGCCACGATCGCCGCGATCCTCGCGCGGTGCGCGCTCTTCGACCGGCATCGGCTCGCCATCGATCTTGAGCTCGGTGGCCGAGATGCGGCCGCCGCGATCGACGAGCGTGAAGCCAAGCGGCTGGCCCTCGGCCAGGCCGGTGAGGCCCGCCTGCTCGACCGCCGAGATGTGCACGAAGACGTCTTCGCCGCCATCGTCACGGACGATGAAGCCGAAGCCCTTCTGGCCGTTGAAGAACTTAACGACGCCGGTGCCTTCGCCGATGACCTGCGGGGGCATGCGGTTGCCGCCGCCGAAGCCGCCGCCACCACCGCCGAAGCCACCACCACCGCCGCCGCCGCCGCCGCGGAAACCACCGCCGCCGCCGCCGAAGCCGCCACCGCCGCCGCGATAGCCACCGCCACCGCCGCCGCCGAATCGGTCACCGCCGCCGAAACCGCCACGATCCTCGAAACCGCCGCCGAAGCCGCCGCCACCAAAATCATCGCCGCCGAAGCCATCACGCTTGTCGCGGCCACGTCCGCCGCGATCCCCACGGCGCCCTCTATCGAAACTCATGCCCTGTTCGTCTTCCCGGTTCGCCCACAAATCAAATCAAAAGCCAAGCGCCGGACGAAAAACGCAGGTCTTCCAGCGCAAAAACTTGCGCCATGGAATCATGGCATAGCCCAAAATCGGACAGCGAGCGAACGAAATTCGACTTGATCGGGGCGAACAATCGTTAATCGCGGCGCTTGCGCCACAATCGGGGGCACGGCAGAGGTAGGCATATGGACGCGATCGCCGAATTGCTCGCTAGTCCGGCCGCCTGGGCCGCGCTCGTCACGCTCATCGTGATGGAGGTGGTGCTGGGCATCGACAACCTGATCTTCATCTCGATTCTCTCGAACAAGCTGCCCGAGGAGCAGCGCCGGCGCGCCCGCCGAGTCGGCATCAGCCTGGCGCTGGCGATGCGGCTCGCGCTCCTCACCGCGATCAGCTGGATCATCAGCCTGAAGAACACGGTGTTCAGCCTCGGCATCCAGGGGCCGCCCGATGCGAACGGCGTACCCAGCTTCGAGACCGATTTCTCGTGGAAGGACCTGATCCTGCTGGCGGGCGGCCTGTTCCTGATGTGGAAGGCGACGACCGAGATCCATCATTCGGTGGATGCCGACGCGCCGGGCGAGGCCGACCAGCTGCTCGACAAGAAGAAGGTCGCCTCGATCACCTTCACTGCCGCGATCGTCCAGATCCTGCTGCTCGATGTCGTCTTCTCGGTCGATTCGATCCTGACCGCCGTGGGCATGACCGAGCATGTGCAGATCATGTATGTCGCGGTGATCGTCGCGGTCGGCGTGATGCTGGTCGCCGCCGATCCGCTCGCCAATTTCATCAACCGCAATCCCAGCGTCGTCATGCTCGCCCTGGGCTTTCTGCTGATGATCGGCATGGTGCTGATCGGCGAGGCGTTCGGCGCGCATATCCCCAAGGGCTATATCTACACTGCCATGGCCTTTTCGGCCGCCGTCGAGGGACTCAATATCTGGGCGCGGACCGCGCGGGCGCGCCGGCAGGCGGCCGCGCGCGAAGCGCCGGCCATTGAGCCCGACGGCGATCGGGTCTAGGCGGCGGCCATGACTGTGCATTTTCATGAAGAAGACATTCCCGAGAACCTGTTCGCGCCGGGGGCCTCGATCGCCGTCGACACCGAGACAATGGGGCTGATCACGCCGCGCGACCGGCTGTGCGTCGTCCAGCTTTCGGACGGTTCGGGCGACGAGCATCTCGTCCGCTTCGGTTCGCGCTCGGCCTATGATTCGCCGAACCTGCGCATGCTGCTCGCCGATCCGGAGCGGCTGAAGCTCTATCATTATGCGCGCTTCGACCTCGCGGCGATCCGCTTCTATCTGGGTGTCGTCGCCGGCCCGGTCTATTGCACCAAGACCGCCTCGCGCCTGGTGCGCACCTATACCGATCGCCACGGCCTCAAGGACCTGGCCCGCGAGCTGGTCGGCGTGGAGATCTCGAAGCAGCAGCAGTCCTCCGACTGGGGCGGCCCCGAACTTTCCGACGCGCAGCGTGAATACGCGGCGTCCGACGTGCGTTACCTGCACGCCATGAAGGAAGAACTCGACAGGCGCCTCGAGCGCGAAGGCCGCACCGACCTCGCCCAGGCCTGTTTCGACTTCCTGCCCTGGCGTGCGGAGCTCGACCTGGCCGGCTGGCCCGAAACCGACATCTTCGCGCACATCTAGATGTCGGAAGTCGCCACCCGCCTCCAATCGCAGAAGCGCAGCTGGGCGCATCCCGGCAGCGCGCACGATCGGCTGATCCGGCTCTCGCTGATCTTCCTGCCGGTCGGCATCGGGGTGCTCTCGGCCTTTCTCGTGCTCGCGCCGCTCCTCACCAAGGGCGATGTCAGCTTCGTGCTCGACAAGAACAAGGTCGACATGGCCACCGAGCGGCTGCGGCTCGAATCGGCGGTATATCGCGGCGAGGACAGCAAGGGGCAGCCCTTCCAGCTCAACGCGGGCTCGGCGATCCAGAAGAGCTCGGCGGAGCCGATCGTCCAGCTGCGCGATCTCGCCGCCGAGATCCGGCTGCCCGAGGGGCCGGCCACGCTCAAGGCGGACCGCGGCCATTACGACCTCAACAAGGAACAGGTCTCGGTCGACGGCCCGGTCAAGTTCCAGACGGCCGACGGCTATGTCCTCGACACCGAGAACGCGACCGTCGACCTCAAGACCCGCAAGATGGAAAGCGGCGGCGCGGTGACCGGCAAGACGCCCACCGGCGTGTTCAGCGCGAACAAGATGACCGCCGACTTGGAAAATCGCACCATCTCCCTAGATGGCAATGCACGCTTGCGGATCGTCCCCAAGCGCGCGAATAGGCGCTGACATGATCCGTGCGACTGCCCTGCTTCCGATCGGCTTCTCGCTGGCGCTCGCCGCGTCGGCGCCCGCGGCTGCGCAGCAGCGCCACGACAGCAACGCGCCGATCGACTTCAACGCCCAGCACATGGAGCTGCAGGACAAGGCCAATCGCGTGCTGTTCAGCGGCAGCGTGCAGATCCGGCAGGCGGAGATGATGCTCGAGGCGGCGCGCGTCACCGTCGCCTATACCGGCCAGATCACCGACGGCTCGCCCGAAGTCTCGCGGCTCGATGCGGCCGGCGGCGTCACCGTCACTCGGCCCGATCAGCGCGCGACCGGCCAGTTCGCGGTGTACGACGTCACCAAGCGGATCATCACCATGGTCGGCGGGGTCACGCTGAAGCAGGGGGCCAACACCGTCTCCGGCGGCCGCCTGGTGATCAACCTCGACACCGGCCGCGCGACGATCGACGGCTCTGGCGTCGGCGGCGCGACCGCCGTGCCGGGCACGCCCGGGGTGCAGAGCCGCGGCGGCCGCGTCACCGGCCGCTTCTCGGTGCCCAAGCGCGCCAATACCCCGGCCGCCACGCCGACGCCCGCAGCCACGCCGGCGCCGAAGCAGTAGTCGCCCTTTTTCCACGCCACGCCGCGCGGCCCCTTCCTTTCCCGGCCCAGTTCATGCAGGAATCCTGCCAAACCGCCGAAGGGAACCCCCCGCCGGCAATGCGAACCCGCTTATGCAGGGACCGAGTATGACCGACGTCGCCACTCTCGAAACCCCCGTCGCGGATCCCGCGCCGCTGCCCGACAAGGGGCTCGCGGTCGTCTCGATCGCCAAGTCCTACGACAAGCGCGTGGTCCTCACCGACGTGTCGGTCTCGGTCGGCCGCGGCGAGGTGGTCGGGCTGCTCGGCCCCAATGGCGCCGGCAAGACCACCTGCTTCTATTCGGTGATGGGGCTGGTGAAGCCCGACAGCGGCCGCATCATGCTGGACGGCGAGGACATCACGCGCCTGCCCATGTATCGCCGCGCGATCCTGGGCCTGGGCTATCTGCCCCAGGAAACGTCGATCTTCCGCGGCCTGACGGTGGAGGGCAACATCCTCGCCGTGCTGGAACTGTCCGAGCCCGACAAGGAAGCGCGCAGGCGCCGGCTCGACGAGCTGCTCGAGGAGTTCGGCCTCACCCGGCTGCGCGCCGCGCCGGCCATGGCGCTGTCGGGCGGCGAGCGCCGCCGCGCCGAGATCGCCCGCGCGCTGGCGGCGGACCCGACGATCATCCTGCTCGACGAGCCGTTCGCCGGCATCGACCCGATCTCGATCTCCGACATTCGCGACCTGATCATCCAGCTCAAGCAGCGCGGCATCGGCGTGCTGATCACCGACCACAATGTCCGCGAGACGCTCGACATCGTCGATCGCGGCTACATCATCTATGACGGCCGCGTGCTGTTCGCGGGCGCCCCCGCCGATCTGGTCAAGGACGAGAATGTCCGCCGCCTCTATCTCGGCGAGAGCTTCGAGCTGTAGGCCATGGAAGACGGCGCCTCTCATAGCCGTCATCCCGGAGTCGCCGGGGCGGCGACCTTGGCATGAGCCTCGCGCCTCGCCTCGACCTGCGTCAGTCGCAATCGCTGGTGATGACGCCGCAGCTCCAGCAGGCGATCAAGCTGCTGGCGCTCTCCAATCTCGAGGTCGAGACCTTCATCGCCGAGGAGCTGGAGAAGAACCCGCTGCTCGAGAGCGGCGGCACCGGGGGCGATGACGAGCGGGGCGGCGAACCCGCCGAGGCCCCCGAGCCCGACCTCGACCAGGCGGAGCGCGACGGCCCGGCGGATGCCAGCGAGCTGATCGCCGGCGGCGGCGACGCGGCGGGCGAGGCCGCGCTCGACGTGGATTTCGCCGCTGAGACCTTCCACCACGACAGCGGCAGCGACACGATCGGCGCGGGCGGCGGGCTGGACGGCAGCCTGGGCCTCACCGGCGGCAGCGGCGGTGCCGCGCCCGAGGACGGGCCGGATTTCGACAATCTCGGCAGCCCCGACCTCAGCCTGGCCGATCACCTGATGGCGCAGGCCGGCACGAGCGTGGCGGGCCGCGACCTGTTCATCGCGGCGCACCTGATCGACCAGATCGACGAAGCCGGCTATCTCACCGCGGCGCTGCTCGACATCGCCAACCGGCTGAACGTGCCGCTCGCCCGGGTGGAAGCGGTGCTCGCGACGATCCAGACCTTCGATCCCACCGGCGTCGGCGCCCGCAACCTTGCCGAATGCCTCGCGCTGCAGGCGAAGGAAGCCGATCGCTACGATCCCTGCATGGCGCGGCTGATCGACAATCTCGATCTGGTCGCGCGCGGCGACCTCGCCCGGCTCAGGCGCATCTGCGCCGTCGACGACGAGGATCTGGCGGACATGATCCGCGAGCTGCGCGGCTATGATCCCAAGCCGGGCTGCCGCTATGGCGGGGAGCCGACGCTCGCGGTGACGCCGGACATCTTCGTCGCGCGCCGCGGCGCCGGCTGGGCGGTGGAGATCAACGCCGCCACCCTGCCCAGGCTGCTCGTCAACCGCGCTTATTATGCGGAAGTCTCGGCGGGCCCGCAGGACAAGGCGAGCAAGGCCTGGCTGTCGGACATGCTGGCCAGCGCCAACTGGCTGGTAAAGGCGCTCGACCAGCGCCAGCGCACGATCATCAAGGTCGCCAGCGAGATCGTGAAGCAGCAGGAGGCCTTCTTCCTGAAGGGCGTCGCGCATCTGAAGCCGATGACGCTGCGCCAGGTCGCCGAGGCGATCGAGATGCATGAATCGACGGTGAGCCGCGTCACCTCGAACAAATATCTCAGCTGCGCGCGCGGGCTGTTCGAGCTCAAATATTTCTTCACCTCGGCGATCCAGTCCGCCGATGGCGGCGACGCGGTCTCGGCCGAGGCGGTGAAGAACGCGATCCGCGCGCTGATCCAGGCCGAGGATCCCCGCAAGATCCTGTCGGACGACACGCTGGTCGAGCTGCTCAACGCCAAGGGCTTCGACATCGCCCGGCGCACCGTCGCCAAATATCGCGAGGCGATGGGAATCGGCAGCTCGGTGCAGCGCCGCCGGCAAAAGGCACTGGAGGGCGTAGGTTGATCCGTTTTCTCGCATTGCTGCTGGCTCTGCTCGCACCGGCGATGGCGCAGGCCCGGGAGGAGCTCGTCGTGATGAGCTTCAACGTCCGCCTGCCTTCGCCCTCGGACGGCGCGAACATCTGGGAGAATCGCCGCGACCTCTTCGTCGAGACGATCGCCGCCGCCGATCCCGACGTGATCGGCACGCAGGAGCTGTTCCAGATCCAGGGCGATTATCTCGCCGCGAAGCTGCCCCGATACAGCTGGTTCGGGATCGACCGGCGCGGCGGCCATGCCGACGAGCATATGGGCGTCTTCTATCGCCGCGACCGGCTGAAGCTGGTCGAGCAGGGCGATTTCTGGCTGTCGGACACGCCCGAACAGGTCGCCAGCATCAGCTGGGGCAATGTCCTTCCGCGCATGGTCACCTGGGGCCTGTTCGAGACGCGCTCGGGCAAGCGCTTCTACCTGCTCAACACCCATTTCCCCTATCGGGCGGAAGATGCGGCCGCGCGGGAGAAATGCGCCGAGCTGCTCCGCAAGCGCATCGCCGCGCTGCCCCCGGGCGTGCCGGTGGTGCTCACCGGCGATTTCAACACCGGCCCCGCTTCGCCGCCGCATGCGCTGCTGGGCGCAGTGCTGGCCGATGCCCGCGACGCCGCGGCGAAGCCGCTGGGCCCCATGGCGACCTTTCACGGCTTCAAGGGCGTGCCCGATCATCGGATCGACTGGATCCTGACGCGGGGCTTCGCGGTACGCGGCTATCGGACGATCGATGCGCATCGCGGCGCGCTTTATCCCTCGGATCATTTTCCCGTGGTCGCGACGCTCGGCTGGCAGGGGACGGAACGCCCTTAGGATTTTGGTAGGCCGGCCGGGGCTATCGCCGATTCCATGTCTGCCGATTTCACCATCGACGTCGAACCCGATCGCGATCTCGTCCGCATCCGGATGGGCGGCTTCTTCACTTCCGACGATATCGACGCCTTTCTCGCCGCGCGCGCACAGGCGCATGCCCGGCTCAGCTGCGGCCCCAACCAGCATCTGACGCTCAACGACCTGCGCGAGATGAAGATCCAGGCGCAGGAAAGCGTCGAGATGTTCCGCGCGATGCTCGCGGATCCCGCCTATCGCTCGCGCCGGCTCGCCTTCGTGATCGGCCGGACGCTGGCGCGCACCCAGCTCCAGCGCGCGCTCGACCGGCGCACCGCGCGCTGCTTCGACGATCCCTGGGCTGCCGAAGCCTGGCTGTTCGCCGGCACGGATCGCGCCGCCGCCTGAGCGGCCGCTTGCAATGTAGGATTTCGCCTGTTCTTCTTGATCGGCCGGGCCGCGCCCCGCCGCTCTTTCGCTTCGTTGGAAAAATAGGATCGGCCGCGCGCAAGCAGGGTGCGCGATCGCCGCCGCGCCGGCGCGCACCGGCGTGACCTTCAGTACCTTGCGCGGCAATCGTCGCCGGCGAACACCAAGGGATTCAACATTTCCGCCGCGATTCGGCATTGCGCGGTTGGATCAGTCGTCCTCGTCCTCGAACCCGGCGAGATCGAGCGCGCGCGCCTTGATCTGGTGGAGGCGGCACCAATGGACGAGCGCGTCCTCGCGGCCATGGGTCACCCACACTTCGCGCGGCTCCAGTTCCGCGATGGTGCGGGTCAGCTCGTCCCAATCGGCGTGATCGGACAGGATGAGCGGCAGCTCGACGCCCCGCTGCCGGGCGCGCTGGCGGATGCGCATCCAGCCCGATGCCATCGCGGTGATCGGATCGGGCAGGCGGCGCGACCAGCGATCGTTGAGCGCGCCCGGCGGGCACAGGACCAGCCGCCCCCGCAGCTCGGCCTTGGGCACTCCGGTGGCGAGGCGCAGCTCGCCCAGCTCGACACCCTGCTCGACATAGAGATCGCAGAGCCGCTGGAGCGCGCCGTGGAGATAGACGGGATCGTCGAATCCCATCACCCGCAGCTCGCGGATCACGCGCTGCGCCTTGCCCAGCGCATAGGCACCGACCAGCACGCAGCGCTCCGGATTGGCGCGCAGCGCCGCGAGCAGCTTGTCGATCTCGCCATGCGTTTCGGGATGGCGGAACACCGGCAGGCCGAACGTGGCCTCGGTGACGAACACGTCGCAGGGCACCGGCTCGAAGGGCTCGCAGGTCGGATCCTCGCGGCGCTTGTAGTCGCCCGAGACGACGATCCGCTCGCCACGATGCTCGAGCACGATCTGGGCGGAGCCGAGGACATGGCCGGCGGGCACGAAGCGGATGTCGATGCCGTGCAGGGTGATCCGCTCGCCATACTCGACCGGCCGGCCGTGCTGCGGCCCGTAGCGCGCCGCCATGATCGCCAGCGTCTGCGGCGTCGCCCATACCGCGCCGTGCCCGCCCCGGGCATGATCGGCATGGCCATGGGTAACCAGCGCGCGCGCCACCGGCTGCGACGGATCGATCCACGCGTCCGCCGCCGGAATATAGATGCCCGCGGGATGCGGCTCGATCCAGCTGCCCAATGCCATCGTCCCTATATATGGCTGGGCGGCGCGCGGGTTCCAATCGGATCGGAATGGACGATCCTTCGCTTTGCACCGGGAAAGGAAGAGGAAATGGATACCGCAGCACGCATCGCCCGGCTCGAGACGCAGCTTCGCCGCCAGCGCATCGCGCTGTTCGCCATGGCCGGGATCGGGGCTGCCGGGCTCGTCATCGCCGCCACCGCGCCGGCCGGCGTGATCGAGGCGCGGGCGATCCGGGTGGTCGATGCCGCCGGCAAGCCGCGCATCCTGATCGGCGCGCCGCCGCCGGCCGAGGGGCGCGAGCGCGCCGACGGGCAGACCGCGTCCATCGTGGTGCTCGGCCCCGATGGGCGCGATCGGGTGATCCTGGGCGAGGAGCCCGATCCCCGGCTGGCCGGCAAGAGCTATCCGCGCGTGGCGGGCGCCTATGGCCTGGTCCTGCACGACGCCGCCGGATCGGAGCGTGGCGCGATGAGCTGGCTCGACAATGGCCGCGGCGTGATCGCGCTCGACCGGTCGGGCGGCGACGCGGTGGCGATGATCGTCAACGAGCAGAGCGGCTTCGCCGGCTTCACGGTCAACTACGCCAATCCGCTCGGCAAATATGCCGAAGGCGTGCGGCTGGGCACGCGCGGCGACACGGCCTGGCTCGAGCTCGAGGATCGCGACGGCGGCCAGCGGGCCAGGCTGGCGGTGGCGGGAGACGCGCCGCCCGCGCTGGTCGTCCGGTCCAAGGGCGCGCCGCCGGCTCCCTGACCCGCCATCGCATGGACGCCGCCCTCCCCTCGATCCTGTCGGACTGGTTCGCCGCGCGCGGCTGGGCGCCGCGCCGGCACCAGCTCGAGATGCTCGCCGCCGGCCGCCGGGGCGAGCATGCGCTGCTCGTCGCCCCCACCGGCGCGGGCAAGACGCTGGCGGGCTTCCTGCCCAGCCTGGCCGAGCTGATCGAGGCGCCGGCCGACGGCCTGCACACGCTCTACATCTCGCCCCTGAAGGCGCTGGCGGTGGACGTGCAGCGCAACCTGCTCACGCCGATCGAGGAGATGGGCGTTCCCATCCGGGTCGAGACGCGCACGGGCGACACGCCCTGGGATCGCAAGGTTCGCCAGCGCGCCCGTCCGCCCCAGATCCTGCTCACCACGCCCGAATCGCTCAGCCTGCTGCTCTCCTATGAGGACAGCCTGACCATGTTCGCCGGGCTCAGGACGGTGGTCATCGACGAAGTCCATGCCTTCGCCACCGGCAAGCGCGGCGACCTGCTCGCCCTCGCGCTCGCCCGCCTCCAGCGCTTCGCTCCCGGCCTGCGCCGCGTCGCGCTCTCGGCGACGGTGGCGGATCCGGACGGCTATCGCGCCTGGCTCGCGCCGCATGGCGATATCGGCAGCGTCACTCTGGTCGAGGGCGAAAAGGGCGCCGAGCCGAACATCGCCATCCTGCTTCCCGAGGACAAGGTGCCCTGGGCCGGCCATTCGGGCGTCTATGCGATCCCGCAGGTGATGGCGGAGATCGAGACGCACGGGACGACCATCGTCTTCTGCAACACCCGGGGCCTGGCCGAACTGGTCTTCCAGCAGCTGTGGAAGGTCAACGAGCTGAAGCTGCCGATCGGCGTCCACCATGGCAGCCTCAGCCTCGAGGCGCGGCGGCGGGCCGAGCAGGCGATGGCCGACGGCAAGCTGCGCGCCCTGGTCGCCACCGCCAGCCTCGACCTGGGGGTCGACTGGGGTGATGTCGACTGCGTGATCCAGATGGGCGCGCCCAAGGGCTCCTCGCGCCTGCTCCAGCGCATCGGCCGCGCCAACCACCGGCTGGACGAGCCGAGCGAGGCGGTGCTCGTCCCCGGCAACCGCTTCGAATATCTGGAGGCCCGGGCGGCGCTGGACGCAGTCGAGCATGGCGAACTCGACCCGGACGTCTTCCGGCCCGGCGCGCTCGACGTGCTGGCGCAGCACGTCATGGCCTGTGCCTGTGCCGCGCCGTTCGAGCCAGGCGAATTGCTGCGGGAGATCCGCGCAGCATTGCCCTATTCCGCGCTGCCCGACGAGACGTTCGACAGGATATTGGGCTTCATCGCCGACGGCGGCTATGCGCTGCGCGCCTATGACAAGTTCAAGCGGCTGACGCTCGGCCGGGACGGCCTCTGGCGCGTCACGACCCCGGCTTTTGTTGCGCAGCATCGGCTCAACGCGGGCATCATCGTCGAGGCGCCGATGCTCGAGGTGCGCTTCCGCAACGGCCGCCGGCTCGGCAAGGTCGAAGAGAATTTCGCCGCCGCCCTTTCCCCCGGCGACACCTTCTTCTTCGCCGGCCTGGCGCTGGAGGTGGAGCGAGTCGACACCACCGACCTGATCGTCCGCGCCACATCGAGAACCGCGCGCATCCCCTCCTATATGGGTGCCCGCCTGGCCATCACCGCCAACCTCGCCGACCGGGTCCGCCGCTTCCTCCACGACCGGGACCAATGGCGGCGCTTTCCCGCCGATGTCCGCGAATGGCTGGAGGTGCAGGCGCGCCGCTCCGCCATCCCCGCGCCGGGCCAACTGCTCGTCGAGACCTTCCCGCACGAGGGGCGGCATCACATGGTGATCTACAGCTTCGAGGGCTGGAACGCGCACCAGTCGCTCGGCATGCTCATCACCCGGCGGATGGAGGCGCTGGGGCTGAAGCCGCTGGGCTTCGTCGCCAACGACTATGCGCTCGCCGTCTATGGCCTGGAGAAGATCGCGGACCCGGGCCCGCTCTTCTCGCCGGACATTCTCGAGCACGAGTTCGTCGAATGGGTGCAGGGCTCCGCACTGCTCAAGCGCGCCTTCCGCGAAGTGGCGATCATCGGCGGGCTGGTCGAGCGCCAGCATCCCGGCAGGAAGAAGACCGGGCGCCAGGTCACGTTCTCGACCGACCTGATCTACGACGTGCTGCGCAAGTACGAGCCCGACCATCTGCTGCTGCGCGCCGCCTGGGCCGATGCGCGCGCCCGCATGACCGATGTCGGCCGCCTCGGCCATCTCCTCGACACCGCGGCCGGCACGATGCTGCACATCGACCTGCCCCGCGTCTCGCCCATGGCCGTGCCGGTGCTGATCATGATCGGCCGCGAGAACGTCGCCCAGGGCGTCACCGAGGACGCGCTGCTGATGGAGGCCGAGGACATCGCGGCGGAGGCGATGCGCCTTGACTAGACACGATCCGGAAAGATTGCTGCGCAGCATGCGAAGGTGTATCTTCACGTCCATGAAAAAGCTCGCCGCGCTTCTCCTGCTCCCGCTGGCCGCAACCGCCGGAGCGCATGACCGCCAGAATCCCAATGCGGGCACGCCGCCACCGCCCCAGGATCCGGCGCTGACCATGCCCACGCCCGAGAATGTCGAGGCGACTCTCCTGGCGCTGGGCGAGATCGACAAGCGGCTCACCGTTCCGGTCGCCGTGGGCAATAGCGGGCCCTACAACTTCATCATCGACACCGGGGCGGAACGCACCGTCGTGTCGCGCGAGCTCGCCGGATCGCTGCGGCTGGGTGCCTCCGCCCCGGTGATCATCACGTCGATGACCGGACGCGACCGGGTCAATACCGTCGTGGTGCCCGCCCTCTCGATCAAGTCGATCGGCGAACAGCATACGATCATCGCCCCCGCGCTCGAGGCCCGCAACCTCGGCGCGCTCGGCCTGCTCGGCATCGACACGCTGCGCAACCACCAGGTGACCATCGACTTCGAGAACGGCGTCATGGCCGTGCGTCCGAGCGTCAAGCGCAAGACCTTCGCGAAGCGCGATCCCGACGAGATCGTGGTCACTGCCAAGAATGTGTTCGGCCAGCTCATCGTGACCGACGCCTATTACGACAATACCCGGATCCAGGTGGTGCTGGACACCGGCAGCCAGGTGACGATGGGCAACAGCGCGCTGCGCAAGCGTGTCGGCCGCGATGCGCCCAAGGCGCAGCCGATCACGCTTACCAGCGTCATCGGCAACCGCACCACCGCCGACTATACCGAGGTCCCCAACATCACGGTCGGCAAGGTCCGCTTCGGCGCGATGCCCGTGGCCTTTGCCGATGTGACGCCCTTCGAGCGCTTCGGCCTCACCCGGCGCCCGGCGCTGCTGCTCGGCATGGACGCGCTGCGCGCCTTCCGCCGCGTCGACATCGACTTCCCCAACCGCCAGGTCCGCTTCCTGATGCCGGTGGACCGCAGCCCCAAGGAACGCACCACCGGCTCGATGATCCCCGGCGTGAGCGGCAGCTCGCCCGTCACGCGCTACTGACGCGCCCGCCGCCCGCGCCGCCCATTGACTTTGGCGGTGCGGGCGGGTTGGTCGCGCCGCATGACCAGCCTTTCGCGCGCCGCGCTCGCCTCGCTTCCCCCCGCCATCGCCCGGCCGGGGCATGACTCCGCGGCGATCCGCACCGGCGTGGTCCATTTCGGGCCGGGCGCCTTCCACCGCGCGCACCAGGCGGACGTGTTCGATCGCGTGCTGGACGGCGATCCGCGCTGGGGCATCGCGGCAGTCTCGCTGCGCAGCGCCGGCACCGTCGACGCGCTCAAGGCGCAGGACGGGCTCTACACGCTCGCGGTGATCGATCGCGCGCCGGGCACGCGCATCATCGCCGCGCATTCGGATGCGATCGGCCCGGGCGAAGGCGCGCGGCTGCGCACCCTGCTCGCCGATCCCGCGGTGAAGCTCGCCACCAGCACGGTGACCGAGAAGGGCTATTGCCTGGCCGCCGACGGCAGCCTCGACTTCGCCCATCCGGACATCGTCCATGACCGCGCCCGCCCCGCCGAGCCGGCGAGCGTGATCGGCTGGATCGTGTCCGGCCTCGCCGATCGCCGCGCGGCGGGCACGGCGCCCTTTGCGATGCTCTGCTGCGACAACATGACCGGCAACGGCGCCAAGCTGCGCGCGGCCTGTGTCGCGCTCGCCCGCGAATGGGACGCCGGGCTGGCCGACTGGATCGCGGGCGAAGTCGCCTTCCCCGATTCGATGGTCGATTCGATCACGCCGGCGAGCGACCCCGCCTTTCTCGCCAAGGTCGCGGCCGAGCTCGGTGTCGACGACCGGGCGGCGGTGCAGCGCGAGCGCTTCACCCAATGGGTGCTGCAGCGCTTCGACCTGGCCGACGGACCGGACCTTGCCGCCGCGGGCGTGACGCTGACCGGCAACGTGCAGGGCTATGAGCAGGCCAAGCTGCGCATCCTCAACGGCGCGCATTCCAGCCTCGCCTATATCGGCCTGGCGCTCGGGCACGAGACCGTGTTCGAGGCGGTGGGCGATCCCGCGCTGGGCGGCTTTGCCAGCCGGCTGATGCACGAAGACATCGCGGGCTCGCTGAAGCCGGTCGAGGGGCTCGACCTGCCGGGCTATGCCGATGCGGTGCTGGCGCGGTTCCGCAATCCGGCGATCCGCCACCTGCTCAGCCAGATCGCCTGGGACGGTTCGCAAAAGCTGCCCTACCGTCTGCTCGACACCGTTCGCGACCGGCTCGCGGCGGGGCATGACGTGGCGCGGCTGGCGGTGCCGGTGGCGGCATGGATAGCCTTTCTGCGCCGCAAGGCCCAGGCCGGCGAGACGATCACCGATCCGCTCGCCGAGCTGCTGGCCGGTGCGGCTTCGGGCAGCGATCCGGCGGCGGCGGTGCTGGCGCTGCGCCAGGTCTTCCCGGCGCCGCTCGCCGAGGATGCGCGGTTCCGCGACGCCGTGGCGGCGGCGGTCGCGGCGTTCCTGGATGGGCGGGCGGCGGAGCTGCTGGGGCGCTAGTTCCTACGGCGCCGGCGCCGGCGCCCGGCAAAGGTCACCAAGGTCGCGCACCCAGCCGCTTCCCCGGCGGCTTATCTTCCCTATTTTCCCGGAAAGCGTGTGCATCCCGCAAGATCCTTGCGCGGAGCGGGTCCTATATTTCCTACGGGTCGAAAGAGCGGCCAGGCGGCAGCCAGGCGGCGGGAGGCAAGCAGGCGAAATCCTACATTGCAAGATGGATGCGAAGACCTGCGCCTTGCTGCTCCCCGGCGAAGGCCGGGGCCCAGTCACAATGTCGTTCGAGAGGCTTCCTCACCGCACCAGCTGCGTCGATACTGGGCCCCGGCCCTCGCCGGGGAAAGGGAAAGCCCCTTCCCACTGAATGTCGATCCGTCCTAGACCGTCGCCGGCGCTCCATCGCGCAGCACATGGGTGCAGAGCTGCGCCTCGGGAGTGTCGTCCGCCTCGAGCGCCGCGACCGTCACCCAGCCCTCCTCGCGCAGCTTCGCGCCGATGCCGGCCGGCGTGCCGAAGGGGAGGAACAGCCGGCGCCGCTCGCCCGCGCCGATGCCGGCGGCGAGGATGGGATCGGCATAGAGCGAAAAGCCCACCGCTGCTTCCTCGCGGCCATTGCCGTGCAGGATGGTATAGGTGCCGCCCCGGCCGATCTCGCCGCGCACGCCCCGCGCGAACAGCGAGAAGCCGAGCCAGCTCTGATATTCGAAGCCGTGCCGCTCGGTGGGGTCGAGCGTGAGCGCGGCCTGGCCCCGGATGCTCGCGGCGATCTCGGCAAGGCCGTCCAGCCGCGTGGCGAGCGCCTTGCCCGCATCGATCGCGCGCAGGCGCTCGATCGCGGCATCGAAGGGCCCGGCCGCCTCGATCAACGGGAGGTAGCGCGGCGCGATCGCGGCGACGCCGGCGGCGTCCTTGGCGTCGAGCCGATCGCGCAGCGTGGCGAGCTGGGCGGGGGTAAGGCTGTCGACGGCCAGGCAATCGACCAGGTCGGGCAGCGTGAAGTCGAGCGCGATGCCCTCGACGCCGCCCGCCTGCAGCGCCTCGATCGCGACGCGCACCACTTCGGTGGCGGCGGCGACGGTGTCGAGGCCGATCAGCTCGGCGCCGATCTGGCGCGTGGCGCGCAGCGGATCGAGCTCGGAGGCCGAGAGCTTCATCACCGGGCCGGCATAGGAAAGGCGCACCGGGCGCGGATGATGCCCCATGCGCGTCGCGGCGATGCGGCCGATCTGGGCCGTGAGGTCGGGCCGGATCGCCAGCGTTCGCTGCGACACGGGATCGACGAAGCGCACCGCATCGCGCAGGCCGCCCGCGGCCTTGAGGCGCGCGCTCAGCTCATCGGCGAACTCGGCGAGCGGCGGATCGACCTGCTCATAGCCATAGCCCCGGGCAACGCCGAGCACGCGGGATTCGAGCCGCGTCGCCGCATCGGCGGCGGGGGGGAGGCGATCGTGAAAGCCTTCGGGAAGTAAGCCGCTCATCTTAGAAGCCCTCTCCCCTCTGGGGAGAGGGTTGGGAGAGGGGCAGTGCCGCAAGCGCCTCGCCGATGGCATATGCCACCCCGTCCAGATTGCTCCCCACTTCGTAGTTCGTGAACCGGATCACCCGATACCCCTGCCGTTCCAGCCAAGAAGTGCGCCGCGCGTCCTGAGCGTCGCGTAACGCATGCGTGTCGCCGTCGATCTCGATGATCAATCCGCGAGAGCGCGCGACAAAATCGGCGATATACGGGGCGATCACCACTTGGCGAGCGAATTTCACGCCCTCGAACTGCTTGGCGCGCAGGATGCGCCACATGGCTGTCTCGGCGGGCGTGGGGCTGGCGCGCATTGCCTTCGCTCGCGCAAGCAACGCCTTGTCGGTTTGCGGCACTGCCCCTCTCCCAACCCTCTCCCCGATGGGGAGAGGGCTATAGCCCAGTCGCCCGGTCAACGCATCTCACTCCCTCTCCCCATCGGGGAGAGGGAAAGGGCCCGCGCCAAAGGCGTGGGAAGGGAGACGGGCGGTTTCGCGCCCACCTGTCAGAATGTCAGCGCCATCGCCGTCTTCACGCCGGGGAGCGCGCGGACGGTGGCGAGCAGCGCCTCGTTCACCACATCATCGACCGAGAGCAGCAGCACCGCCTCGCCGCCCGCCTCGCGGCGGCCCAGATGGAAGGTACCGATATTGACTCCCGCCTCGCCCAGCGTGGTGCCGAGCCGGCCGATAAAGCCCGGCGCGTCCTCGTTGACGATATAGAGCATATGGCCGGCGAGATCGGCCTCCACCTTGATGCCGAACAGCTCGACCAGGCGCGGCGCGGCATTGCCGAACAGCGTGCCCGCCACCGAGCGATCGCCCTGCGCGGTGCCGACGGTGACGCGGACCAGCGTGTGATAATCGCCCTCGCGGTCATGGCGCACCTCGCGCACGTCGAGCCCGCGCTCCTTCGCCAGGAACGGCGCATTGACCATGTTCACCGTGTCCGAATGGACGCGCATCAGGCCGGCGAGCACGGCGCCGACGATCGGCTTCTGGTTGAGTTCGGCCGCGGCGCCCTCGCTCTCGATCGCGATGTTGCGCAGCTCGCCATGCGCGAGCTGGCCGACCAGCGAGCCCAGCTTCTCGGCCAGCGCCATATAGGGCTTGAGGCGCGGCGCCTCCTCGGCCGAGAGGCTCGGCATGTTGAGCGCGTTGGTGACGCCGCCCGAGACGAGGAAATCGGCCATCTGCTCGGCGACCTGGATCGCCACGTTCACCTGCGCCTCGGTGGTCGAGGCGCCGAGATGCGGCGTCGAGACGAAGTTGGGCGTGCCGAACAGCGGATGCTCCTTGGCGGGCTCGACCTGGAACACGTCGAGCGCCGCGCCGGCGATATGGCCGCTCTCCAGCCCCTGCTTGAGCGCCGCCTCGTCGATCAGGCCGCCGCGCGCGCAGTTGATGATGCGCACGCCGCGCTTGGTCTTGGCGAGATTCTCGGCCGAGAGGATGCCGCGCGTCTGATCGGTCAGCGGCGTGTGCAGCGTGATGAAGTCGGCGCGGAGCAGCAGGTCGTCGAGGCCCACCTTCTCCACGCCCATCTCGATCGCGCGGTCCGGCGTCAGGAACGGATCGAAGGCGACGACCTTCATCTTCAGGCCCTGGGCACGGTCGGCGACGATCGAGCCGATATTGCCGGCGCCGATCAGGCCGAGCGTCTTGCCGGTGAGCTCG
The DNA here is from genome assembly GCF_044754985.1 of Sphingomonas sp. NPDC092440. Taxonomy (NCBI): domain Bacteria; kingdom Pseudomonadati; phylum Pseudomonadota; class Alphaproteobacteria; order Sphingomonadales; family Sphingomonadaceae; genus Sphingomonas; species Sphingomonas sp. NPDC092440. The sequence continues at coordinate 89,906 of NZ_JBIVQA010000004.1, forward strand.
ACGCCCATGAAGCGGTTCTTCTCCCACTTGCCGGCCTGGGTGGAGGCATCGGCCTCGGGCAGCTGGCGGGCGAGCGCGAACATCAGCGCGATGGCGTGCTCGGCAGTGGTGATCGAGTTGCCGAAGGGCGTGTTCATCACCACCACGCCGCGCGCCGAAGCGGCCGGGATGTCGACATTGTCGACGCCGATGCCGGCGCGGCCGACGACCTTGAGGTTGGCGGCGGCATCCAGGATCTCCGCGGTCACCTTGGTCGAGCTGCGGATGGCGAGGCCGTCATACTGGCCGATGATCGCCTTGAGCTCCTCGGGAGTCTTGCCGGTGATCTCGTCGACCTCGACGCCGCGCTCGCGGAAGATCTGCGCGGCCTTGGGATCCATCTTGTCGGAAATCAGTACCTTGGGCATGGATTTGCTCCTGCTTCGCTCCCTCTCCCCCTCGGGGAGAGGGCTGGGGAGAGGGGAAGTGTGTCTTGAAACTTGTGCGGCGGGAGAAACGGCAAGCGTCCTGCCCGTCTCCCAACCCTCTCCCCGAGGGGGAGAGGGCTTGCAGAGGTCAGCCCGCCTTGGCCTCGGCATAGGCCCAGTCGAGCCAGGGACCGAGCGCGACGATGTCGGCGGTGTCGACGGTGGCGCCGCACCAGATGCGCAGGCCCGGCGGGGCGTCGCGATAGCCGGCGACGTCATACGCCGCGCCTTCCTTCTCGAGCAGGCCGGCGAACTTCTTGATGAAGTCCGCATCGGCGCCCTTGACGGTGAGGCACACGCTGGTCTTCGACCGGATGCCGGGCTCGACCGCGAGATGGCCGAGCCAGTCGCGCTCGGCCACGATCGCGTCGAGCGCCGCGGCATTGGCGTCCGAGCGCGCGATCAGCCCCTCGGCGCCGCCCAGGCCCTTGGCCCATTCGAGCGCGAAGATCGCATCCTCCACCGCGAGCATCGACGGGGTGTTGATCGTCTCGCCCTTGAACACGCCCTCGGCGAGCGCCCCCTTGGAGACGAGGCGGAAGACCTTGGGCAGCGGCCAGGCCGGAGTGTGGCTCTCGAGCCGCTCGACCGCGCGGGGCCCGAGGATCAGCACGCCGTGCGCGCCCTCGCCGCCCAGCACCTTCTGCCAGGAGAAGGTGGCGACATCGATCCGGTCCCAGGGCAGGTCATAGGCGAACACCGCCGAAGTGGCGTCGGCGAAGCTCAGCCCCTCGCGATCGGCAGCGATCCAGTCGCCGTCCGGCACGCGCACGCCCGAAGTGGTGCCGTTCCAGGTGAACAGCACGTCGTCCGCCCAGTTCACCTGGCCCAGGTCCGGCAGCCGGCCATAGTCGGCGCGGATCACGGTCGGTTCGAGCTTCAGCTGCTTGACCGCGTCGGTGACCCAACCTTCACCGAAGCTTTCCCAGGCGAGCGTGGTGACGCCGCGGCCACCGAGCATCGTCCACATCGCCATCTCGAAGGCGCCGGTGTCCGAGCCGGGGACGATGCCGATGCGGTGCGTCTCGGGGAGGCGCAGCAGCTCGCGCATCAGGTCGATGCAATATTGGAGGCGGTTCTTGCCCAGCTTGGAGCGGTGCGAGCGGCCGAGCGACTCAGTGGCGAGCTTCTCGGGCGACCAGCCGGGAGGCTTGGCGCAGGGACCGGAGGAGAAAAAGGGGCGTGCCGGCTTGGCGGCGGGCTTGGCAATGGACGCAATTCCGGCGTCGGCGGCAGTCGTGTCAGTCATATAGACTCTCCTTGCAGAGAGCACGCGCGGCGTTGGGACCGCGTGGCCCGCCGACGGCCCTAGCGGCGCGCCCGGCAAAGTCAATTGCGGAACTGCGTGGACAAGGCGCTTCCCGGCCGTCAGGGTGCGGAGCCGGGGGGAAAGCATGGATTATGAATTCAAGGACCCGCTGCGCCTGGCGCGGGTGGTGCGGATCGCGCTCGCGGCCTGGCTCGTCGCGTCGATCTGCTACGGGGCAGCCGCTGCCTATGGCATCCTGACGATAGATCGCTACCAGCGCGGCGCGGCGACCGTCGAGGATCTCGGCACGCTCGATCGGATCAGCCAGGCCACCGCGATCCCGATGGTGGTGGTGAACCTGCTGACGATCGTGCTCGTCGCCCGCTGGATCTATCGGGTGAACAAGAATGCGCATGCGATTTCAACCGGGATGACGATGACCCCGGGATGGAATGTCGGCTTCTTCTTCATTCCGATCGCCAATCTGTGGAAGCCGTTCGAAGGCATCCGCGAAGCCTGGCGTGCGAGCGTCTCGCCGCAGGATCCCTATGCGGCATCGATTCCCGGCTGGCTGACGCTGTGGTGGATCGGCTGGCTTCTCTCCTCCGTCCTCAGCAACGCCTCGTTCCGCCTCGGGCTGAATGCCAAGACGCTCGAGCAGATCGTCTTCTCGCAATGGTTCGATATGATCTGCACGCCCATCGACTTGCTCACCGGACTGCTGCTGCTCCGGCTGGTCGGCCGCCTCTCGCGGATCCAGCACGAGGCCAATGATGCCGAAGCGCACCAGGCGGTGTTCGGATAGGCGCGCGATCCGAACGGGCGGCTAGCGAGCACTGACGGTAACGCGCTATGGAGCCCACCATGCGCGTAGTTGCACTTGTGCTGCCCCTGCTGCTTTCCGGCTGCCTGTTCGGCGGCGGCGGCGATCGCCCCGCCCCCGCCCCGATTCGCGAGCGGCCCGGCGGCCCGGTCACGCTGAACGGCCCGACCCCGCGCGAGACGCAGCAATGCTTCGCCGACCTGTCGCGCGAGCAGGTGCGCTATTCGGCACTCCCCGATCGCGACTTCGGCGGCGGCTGCGTCGTCACCGGCGCGGTGCAGCTGCTCGATATCGGCGTCCCGGTGACCGGGCTGAAATCGATGAAATGCGGGCTGGCGCGCAGCTTCACCGCCTGGGTGCGCTTCGCCGTGGCCCCGGCCGCGCGGCAGATGCTGGGCAGCGATCTGGTCAGGGTCGAGACCTATGGCACCTATTCGTGCCGCGGCATCATCGGCAACGGCGCGGCATCGGCGCAGCGCATGTCCGAGCATGGGCTGGCCAATGCGGTCGACGTGTCGGGCTTCGTGCTGGCGGACGGGCGGCGCGTCACGATCGAGCGCGACTGGCGCAGCGGCGACAGCCAGGTGCGCGCCTTTCTCGAGACGATCCACGGATCGGCCTGCAAGCGCTTCGCCACCGTGCTGAGCCCCGATTACAACGCGGCGCACTACAACCATCTCCACCTCGACATGGGGCGGGGCCCGTTCTGCCGCTGATTGCAGCGCGTCCGCATTGGGCCTAAGCTGGGCGAAATGAGCGATACGAGAGTTCCGAGCCGCGTCTTCCGCCCTGCCCAGCAGGAAGTGCAAAACGCCAACACCGCCACCGGCACCCCGCAGACCGAGCACCCCGCCTACCGCCTCGCCTTCCAGGACATGGACTTCCTGCTGCGCGAAGACCTGCGGCCCGTGCGCTTCCAGCTGGAGCTGCTCAAGCCGCAGCTGCTGCTCGACGAGGCGCATATCAAGTCGACCTTCGTCGTCTACGGATCGGCGCGCATCCCCGAGCCGAGCAAGGCGACCGCGCTGCTCGCGCTGGCGGAGACCGAGCAGCAGCAGAAGATCGCCGAGCGGCTGGTCGAGAAATCCAAATATTACGATGTCGCCCGCGAACTGGCCCAGCTCGCGTCGAACTTCCCGCTCGACGAAGCCGGGAATCGCCACTTCGTCGTCACCTCGGGCGGTGGCCCGTCGATCATGGAAGCCGCGAATCGCGGCGCGCGCGACGTGGGCGCGGACACGATCGGCCTCAACATCCTGCTGCCCCATGAGCAGGCGCCGAACCCCTATGTGACGCCGGGCCTGTCGATGCAGTTCCATTATTTCGCGCTCCGCAAGATGCACTTCCTGCTGCATGCGCGCGCAGTGGCGGTGTTCCCCGGCGGTTTCGGCACCTTCGACGAATCGTTCGAGCTGCTGACGCTGATCCAGACCGGCAAGATCGCGCCGATCCCGGTGCTGTTCTACGGCAAGGACTTCTGGAACCGGGTCGTCGATTTCGAGGCGCTGGTCGAGGAAGGCGTCATCTCGCCCAAGGACCTCGACCTGTTCCATTTCTGCGAGACCGCGGAAGAGGGCTGGCAGATCGTCCAGGACTTCTGGAAGGGCAAGGACCACACGGTGATCGCCCGCCCGCGGCCCGGGATCGACAAGCCGGAATAGGCAATCCGGCCGGAAAGCGATCCGGCCGGCACGCTCAAGGCGCGGTGAGGAGGATCACCACCCGGCGATTCTCCTGCCGCCCCTCGGCCGTGCGATTGTCCTCGATCGGATAGCGATCGCCCAGCCCCTCGGCGCGGATGTTGTCGCGATCGAAACCCGCGCCGACGAACACATTGGCGACCGCCCGGGCGCGCTGCCCCGACAGGACCAGATTGTGGCGGCGGGTGCCGGTGATGTCGGCATGCCCCTCGATCGTGGCGTGGCGGATATCCACCGCCTGCAGGTTGCTCGCGATGCGCGCGATCACCACGGCCTGCTTCTCGTCGACCCGGCTCTCGTCCGACGCGAAGAGCAGGCGGTCGGCCACGCTGAGCTCCCAGCCGCGATCGGTCTGCATGAAGCCGGCGGCGCGCATCGCTTCGATCTGGGGCGCGGTCCAGAGCGGCTTGGGGTGCATCGACGCCTGGCAACCGGCCAGCAGCAGGGCCAGCAGCGCGAGCAAGGGACCATATGCGGCGAGCTTCATTTCCTGCCTTCCTTTCGAGGTTGGGGGCGTCCCTGCTTGGCGGTGAGCATCGCGAGGTCGGCGTGATGGACCAGGGCCGCCAGATCCTCGCCGTCGCGCGGATAGACGGCGGCGCCCAGGGTCAGCCCCACCACCACCTGCTCGCCGCCGGGCAGCGCGATCGGCGCGGCCATCTGCCGCGCGATCCCTTCGCTGGCGCGTGCCACTGCCTCTGGCCCGCTCGGTGCCGCGAGCAGGATGGCGAACTCGTCGCCGCCGAGCCGGGCCGCGATGTCGCTGGCGCGCAGGCCCTTGCGCAGCCGGCGCCCGATCGCGACCAGCACCGCATCCCCCGCCGCATGGCCATGGGCGTCGTTGATCGCCTTGAAGCCATCGCCATCGGCATAGAGCAGCGCGAAGCTGGTGCCCTCGCGCCGGGCGCGCTCCAGCGCCGCCGAAAGCTCCTGCTCCAGCAATGCCCGGTTGGGCAGCCCGGTGAGCGGGTCGTGCGTCGCCTGGTGGCTGAGCGCGGCATTCTCGTCGCGCATGCGATGATGCCATTCCTCCAGCTCGGCGAGCAGGGCGTTGAAGTCGTCGCGCAGCGAATCGATCTCGCGAATGCTCGCGCTGGGCGCGCGGCGATCGAAGGCCCGCCCCACGCGCACGGCATGCGCGACGGCGGCCATGGCCTGGAGCGGCGCGGCAATCTCCTCCTGCAATCGCCGCGCGAGCAGCGACGTCGCGATCGCGGTGGCGAGGAGGCAGGCCAGGCCGCCGAGCAGCCCGGCGCGGATATAACCGGCAACGATCGCGGCATCGCCCTCGACCCGGACCTCCCCGATCACCCGGCCGCCCTGCGTGACCGGCGCGGCGACCGGCCGGGGAAAGAACAGCGATTTCGCCACCCATCCGATCGACGAGCCGGCCGCCGGTGTCGCCTTGGTGCGCTCGGCAAAGGGGTGTGCGGACGGGCCGAACACCGCGATCCCCGCCACGCCCGGGCTCTCCGCCAGCGGCTCGATGGTGAGCCTGGCCGCGTCGGGATCGTCGAACACCAGCGCGGGCGCGACGCTGTAGCTCGCCGTCTGGGCGATCAGCTCGAGATTCTGCCGGGCATAGATGCCGAGCGCCGCGAAGCCAGTGAGCATCACGGTGAGCCCGGCGATCGCCACGGCGACCAGAGTGACGCGGAAATGCACCCGTGAGAGCACCTGGCGCACGCTCGGCAATTGCGTAGGACCCGCCATCAGTTTCCCCCTCCCGCCAGGGTTGCCACGCGCTGCACGCGCGGATCGACGCGCAGCGCGCTGCGCGAGATCGCATCGATGTTGATCCGGAAGCTGAGCGACGAGGCACCCACCGCGAGGCAGAACATCGCGCCGCCACGGCATGCCGGATCGGATTCGGCGATCGACAATATCGCGCGGCCATGCATCGCGCGGATCATGCCCAGATTCTCGGCCGGCCGCATCGCCCCGAGATAGAGAAGGTCGCAGCCCGCCAGCGCCGTGCCGACGCCCAGGCGGCGCACCGTTACCGGCCGGCCCGCCGTGCGCGCCGCCTCGCCCAGCCGGTCGGCATGGCGGGCCGCGCCGGATACGCAGATGCGCAGTGTCGGGGGTGGCTCGGGCCAGCGGGTATAGCTCGCGATTCCGCCGACGGTGCGGGCGACGGCCATGTCCTCGGTGCCCGGCGCGAAGCGCGTGTCGGACGCCAGGACCGGTACCTCAGGAAATCCTGGAACTATCGCCAACAGGGCGAGAGCAAGCAACAAAACGACCCGATCCTTCCGGCCTTTACGGCCCAATAACCATAACGGTACCGAAAGCGTTCGCGGCAAGCCACGAAGAATCTGTGGAGGATAAGAGGTTTTTGCGAAAAGCCAGGCTTCGCACCGGCTTACCGTGCGTTACATTTCGCCGCGCCGCACCATTCAGGCGAGCGTGAGATAGAGCTCCGCCTCGATCAGCCATTCGCCGCCGCGCTCGCGCCATTTGGCGGTATAGGCGCCCGCCGCCTCGACCGCGCCGCTTCGCGACGACACGCCCTGCCAGGCGCCGTGCTCGAAGGCGATCGGCGCCACCGGGGAAAGGGCGATCGCTTCGGGTGTGCGCGCATAGACGGTGCGATCGGGCGCCGCGAACTCCCGCTTCCAGGCGAGCAGCTGCGCCTTGCGGCCGGTGATCACTGCCGAATCGGTGCCGGCGACCAGCACGACATCGGGCGCGAGGAGCGGCCCGATCGCGGCGAGATCGGCTTCCGCCAGCGCCCGGTTGAACGCGGCGCGGCGCATGCGAATGGCGAGTTCGGGGGAAAGGTGCGAGGCCATCGCCTTCCCTAGCCAGGCCGGGCCGAACCCGTCCAGCAGCGGCGCGAAGGCCGCCATGCCGTCCGGCCGGAAAAGCAGAGGCGCCGCGAAATGCTTCACAGCGCCCCGTGCATCCGATCCGTGCGCGCGCCCTCAGGCGCCCTTCTTCTCCACCGGCGGCTTGGCGGCGGGATCCTTGGCGGGCGCGCCCTCGGCCGGAGCCGCCGCGTTCGCGGCGTTGCCGCCGGCGGCGTGCGCGTCGGTCGCATTGCCCTCCGCCGGAGCGGGAGCGGCGCCGGCGGCCGGGGCTGCCGGCAGCGGCAGGTTCGAGCCCTGCGCGTTCAGATAGGCGATCACGTTCGCGCGCTCCTGGCCGTCCGCGATGCCCGCGAAGGTCATCTTGGTGCCAGAGGCGAACTTGCGCGGGTTGGACAGCCACGCGTCCATCTTGTCGAAGTCCCAGCTGCCGCCCACGGCCTTGAGCGCATCGGAGAAGGCGAAGCCGGCCTTGCCCTGGGCGATGCCCTCGCCCATCGTGCCGTAGAGATTGGGGCCGATGCCATTGGCGCCGCCCTGGTTGATCGTGTGGCAGGCCATGCACTTCTTGAACGAAGCCTCGCCCTTGGCGACATCGGCCTTGGCCAGACGCACCGCGATCGGCTCGACCGCCGCGGCGCCGCTGTCGCCGGCTTCCTCGACGCCCTCGATCACATAGCCCATGTGCTCGGGACGCTCGCCATGGAACAGCATGCCGCCGGCGATCGAAAGCCCGAGCGCGGCAATGCCGCCCGCAAGTGCCCAGCCCGCGATCGTATTGAAGCGATTGTCCATGAAATGCCCCTGCGGAAAAATTGCGTTCCTTTAAAACCGGCACCGCAACTAAAGCAAGCGGGGCTTGCGAGTGCGAGGTTCGGCGGCTAGCGCCCGGCCATTATGGAGAATTTCGCGAGCCCGGCGAGAAAGCTCGTCGCGGAGATGACCGAGGCAGCCGCCAAGACCCCCGTGCGGGCCGTCGCCTTTCAGGGCGCGCCCGGCGCCAATTCGCATATCGCGGTGCGCGAATGCTTCCCCGATGGGCTGCCGCTCCCCTGCTTCTCGTTCGAGGACGCGATCGACGCCGTGAAGGAAGGCCGCGCCGGCTGCGCGATGATCCCGATCGAGAATTCGCTGCACGGCCGCGTCGCCGACATCCATTTCCTGCTGCCCGAATCGGGCCTGTCGATCATCGGCGAGCATTTCCTGCCGATCCGCTATGCCCTGATGGGGCTGGGCCCGGTCGAGGGCGTGCGCCAGGCGATGAGCCATCCCCAGGCGCTCGGCCAGTGCCGCCATTGGCTGAAGGCCCAGGGCATCCAGCCGCTTGCCTATCCCGACACCGCCGGTGCCGCCGCGATGGTGGCGGAGGCCGGCGATCCGGCGGTCGCCGCGCTGGCCCCCCCGGGCGCCGCCGCGCTCTACGACCTGCAGACGCTGGGCGCCGACATCGCCGATGCCGAGCACAACATGACCCGCTTCGTGATCCTCGCCCGCGAGCCGCTGGCCGCCGAAGGGGCCGGGGAAGCGGGGCGCCCGTTCATGACCACCTTCGTCTTCGAAGTGAAAAACGTCCCCGCCGCGCTCTACAAGGCGCTGGGCGGCTTCGCGACCAACGGCGTCAACATGACCAAGCTGGAGAGCTATCAGCGCGGCGGCAGCTTCGCGGCCACCGAATTCTATGCGGACATCGTCGGCAGCCCCGACGAGGCACCGGTCGCCCGCGCGCTCGAGGAGCTGAAGTTCCACACCAAGTGGATGCGCGTGCTCGGCACCTACGCCCAGGCGCGCGAACGGGCCTAGGTCGAGAACCCAAGCAAGTATCTGATCTTTCACCGTCATCCCGGTCTTGCGCCGGGATCCCGCTGCTTCCTGCGCTGGCGAGATAGCGGGCCCCCGGCGCAGGGCCGGGGTGACGAAGGAAGAATATCAGTCCTCAACCTAAACCCCCGCCAAAGGCAACTGGGCCACCACCGGAACATGCTTTTCGGCGCGGTGGCGCTCGCTTGACTCACGCGATGAATTGTTGTGTACAGACAACATATCATCTTTCGAGTCGTAAAATTGCCGCAGATCCACAACCGTATTGCCCTGTTCCGCGCCGAACGCGGGATGAGCCGGCGCGCACTGGCCGAGGCGGTGGGGGTGAATCCCCAGACGATCGGCTATCTCGAGCGCGGCGACTACAGCCCCAGCCTCGAGCTCGGCATGAAGATCGCCGCGGTGTTCGACGCGCCGGTCGAGCTGCTCTTCTCCTTCGCCCCCTTCGAATCGGTCGCGTCGGCGCTGCGCCGCGCGGCCGAATGATTCCGGAGACCGACATGTCCCGTTTCAACCAGCGCCTGTTCTCCCGGCTCGACGCCGCCGCCGATCGCACCGGCATCCCCGCGCTCGCCCGGACCGAGGTGCGCCGGCGCCATTTGCGCTGGATCCCGATCCTCGCGCTCGCCCTGGCCATGGGCGGCTGGGCCTGGGGGCTGGCGCGGCCCGACGGGACCTATCCGGGCTATGCCCTGATCTCGGCGGGGTTCGTGCTGGGCACCTTCCTGCCGATCTTCGGGCCGATCAAGCCCTGGGGCGGCCCCAGGCTGGTCGACGAGTTCGACCGGCAGCTGCGCCAGCGCGCCTTCCTGGCGGGCTTCGCGACGGTGAGCTTCGTGACCTTTATCGGCATCTGGCTGATGCTCGGCCTGACGCTGCTCGACCATTGGAGCCGCGAGGCGCTGATCGCGCAGCTCGCGAACTTCACCTATATGCTGTTCGTGCTCTACCTCACCGTGCCGACCCTGCACGCCAGCTGGGCGACCCGGCCGGTGGAGGAGGATTGAACTCCCCTCCCTGGAAGGGAGGGGGGAGAGAGGAGGCTAGGCTCCCTCCACCCAGGCCGTGAGCAGCGTGTGGGCGATCGCATAGGGCGGCGGCCCCAGGAAGGGCGCGGCGGGATCGCCGGCCAGCGCCAGCGCCGCTTCGGCACGCGTGAACCAGCGGGCATCCTCCAGCTCGTTCACGTCGACGCGGATATCGTCGTTCAGCGCCTCGCCGATACAGGCGACCATCAGCGATGCCGGGAAGGGCCAGGGCTGGCTGGCGACGTAGCGGACCGCGCCAAGCCGGATCCCCGCTTCCTCGAACGTCTCCCGGCGCACCGCCTCCTCGATCGCCTCGCCCACTTCGAGGAAGCCGGCCAGCGCCGAATAGCGGCCCGGCGGCCAGCTCGGCTGGCGGCCGAGCAGCGCGCGGTCGCCATGCTCGGCCAGCATGATCACCACCGGCTCGACGCGCGGGAAATGCTCGGCGCCGCAATCGGGGCAGTGCCGCGCCCAGCCGGCATGAGTGATGCGGGTGGGGGCGCCGCAATTGGCGCAGAAGCGGTTGCGGCCATGCCAGAAGACCAGCCCGCGCGCCGAAGCATAGTTGGCGGCATCGGGCGCGGCGAAGCGATCGAGCAGCGCGAACATTGCCGGCGATCGGCCCATCGGCACCGGCATGCCGTCGGGCAAGGCCGAGACGAAACGCGGCCCGCCCTGGTCATAGCCGAGGAACAGCAGCGGGCCCTGCGCCTCCGCCAGGTCCGTCCAGGTCAGCCGGCCGCCCTCGTCGAGCACCGGATCGAGCGAATCGAGTACCAGCAGGCGCGCGCGCGGATCGGCAAGCGCGGCGGCGAGCAGTTCCGGCTCGTGGCGAACCCGATCGGCACGATCGAGCGTGCCGCCGGTGAAACCGGGCGCGCGCGTCACTTGGCGAGATCGGCGTAGATCGCCTTGGAGACTTCGCGCTTCAGCGGCGTGTCGCCGAACAGGTTGATCATCCCCACGCCGCGCACCTTGTGCACGGGATCGACCCAGGCGATCGTGCCGGCGGCGCCGCCCCAGCCGAACGTGCCCTTGCCCGGACCGCCCGGGACGTCACCGAGATAGACCGAGCCGCCGGCGCCGAAGCCCATCTGGGTGCCGGTGTCCTTCGCAGTCTCGTTGAGGATCGAGGTATCGGCCCCGGCGGGCAGCAGGTTCGACATGGCGACGGCCACCGTCTCGGGCTTGAGGATGCGCACGCCATCCAGCTCGCCGCGGTTCAGCAGCATGTGGAGGAACCGGTCATAGTCGCGCGCGGACATGACCAGGCCGGCGCCGCCATAGGGGAATTCGGGCTTCTTCAGATAGATCGACGTCGCCGCCGGATCGGCGGGCACGCGGGTGGCGCCCATGAAGACATAGTTGCTGGCGAAATTGCCGACCTTGTCCGCCGGCACCGTCCAGTAGCTCTGCTCCATTTTGAGCGGCTTGAAGATGCGCGTGTTGACGAACCGGTCGAACGGCATGCCGCTGGCGACCTCGATCACCCGGCCGAGAATGTCGAGCCCGATCGAATAGCTCCACTTGGCGCCGGGCTCGGCGATCAGGGGCAGGCTGGCGGTGCGGTTGGCGAACTCCTCCAGGCTGTCCGGGCGGAGCGCCGCCATCTGGACTTCCATCTGCTCGTTCACCTGGGCCGGGTTGATGCCGAGCTTGTTATACTCGTCGAGCAGGGGCCCCTTGGTGATGATGTTGTAGCCCAGGCCCGCGGTGTGGGTGAGCAGGTTGCGCACGGTGATCGGCCTGGTCGCCGGGCGGCTGGTCAGGTCCTTGGCCGGATCGACCAGCACCTTCATGTTCTTGAACGCCGGGATGAAGTCGCTGATCGGCTGGTCGAGCTTGAGCTTGCCTTCCTCGATCAGGATCATCGCGGCGATGCCGGTGATCGGCTTGGTCATCGAATAGACGCGCCACAGGCTGTCGGCATCGGCGGCGTGCGCGCCCGGCTCGTCGGCGACGCGGCCTTCGCTGACCACGGTGACCGCGCCGTCCGGGCGGCCGGCAAGGATGACGATGCCGGGCACCTTGCCTTCGGCGACGTAGCGCTTGGCAAGCGCAGCCTCGGCCGCGACGTTCGGCGCGGCGGGCGGCTTGGGGGCCGTCTGCGCGAAAGCCGGCGACGCCAGCGCTGCCAAGCCAAAGCCGAAACCGATCACGCCGCGCATAGCCGCCTCCTGAATGTCCGTGCCGCCTTGGCGAATACTGTGGGCAATCCGGCCGATTCGAGATCGGCGACCGGCCACCACTCGCCTTCCACGGCGGCGCCTGCATGCGACGGGATCGTTGCGGCCGCAAGTCCGACGTCGAGGTTGAAATGCGTGAAGCCATGGCCGACCCGCTCGTCGAGCATGTGCCATGCCGCCGGGGCCGGCGCACCGTCGAGGCCCGGCGGCGAATCGGCCCAGGGCCCGGTCGGCAATGCGCGCATGCCGCCGAGCAGCCCCTTGCCCGGGCGGCGGACGAGCAGCACCGCGCCGTCCCGCTCGAGCCAGAACATCGTGCCGTGGCGCTGCGGCTTCGCCTTCCTGGCGGCCTTGACCGGGAAGCGCTCGGGCGCACCGGAAGCGAAGCCGGCGCAATGCTCGCGCAGCGGACAGAGCAGGCAGCGCGGGGAACGCGCGGTGCAGACGCCGCTGCCCAGGTCCATCATCGCCTGGGCGAAATCGCCGGAGCGCAGATCGGGAGTGATCGAATCGGTGCGGGCGTAGATCCCGGCCTTGGCGCCCGGCAGTGCCTCCTCCACTGCGAACAGCCGCGCGACGACCCGCTCGACATTGGCGTCGACCACCACCGCGCGCCGGCCGAACGCGATCGCCGCGATCGCCGCGGCGGTGTAGCCGCCCACGCCGGGCAGTGCGCGCAGTCCCGATTCGCTGTCCGGAAACCCGCCGCGCCGCGCCACTTCGCGGGCGCAGGCAAGCAGGTTGCGGGCGCGGGCATAATAGCCGAGCCCGGCCCAGGCGGCCATCAGATCGGCATCCTCGGCCGCGGCCAGCGCCTCGACGCTCGGCCAGCGCGTGGTGAACCGCTCGAAATAGGGGATGACGCTGGCGACCTGAGTCTGCTGGAGCATCACTTCCGACAGCCACACGCGATAGGGATCGGGCGCATTGGCGCCGGGCCGCGCGCGCCAGGGCAGGTCGCGGGCATTGCGGTCGTACCAATGGAGCAGCGCGGAGGCGATTGCGCGAGGGGCGTTGTCGGGCACATGCCCCTATGGCATGGGTTGGCGGAAATGACGAAGCCCCCCCGTGCCACCACTCGCCAGCCGGCCCCGGCGCCACAGCGCGCGCTGCGTCCCCGCGCAGTCTCCGAGCTGCTGCCCGATGTCGGCCGGGCGACCTTCCGCAAGTTCGGCTTCGTCCAGCATTCGATCGTCAGCCGCTGGGTGGAGATCGTCGGCGAGCGCTATGCGCGAGTCTCGATGCCCGAATCGATTCGCTTCCCGCAGGGCAAGCGCGAGCAGGGCGTGCTCCATCTCGTCGTCGCGGGCGCGCACGCCCCGACTATGCAGCACATCGCGCCCGAGATCGTCGAGCGGGTGAACCGCTTCTTCGGCTATGCGGCGGTGGCCCGGCTGGCGATTCGCCACGGCGAAGTGAAGCGCCCCGAAAAGGCGGCGCCGCCGCCCAGCCTGAAGCCGCTGAGCGAGGCGATGGGCGAGAGCCTGCGCGGCATCGGCGATCCGGAGCTGAAGGCCGTGCTCGAGGCGCTGGCCGCCGGCGTCGCGGCGAGCGACGAGCGCCCCAAGATCGGCCGGATCGACTGATGCGGGCCCGGTTGATGATCGCCGGCGCGCTGGCGCTGGCCGGCGGCGCATCGGCGCAGCAGGCCCGCCGGCCCGTAGCGAAGCCGGCGGCGACGCCCGACTGGGCCGCTGCCGTCACCATCACGCCGCAGGGCGGCTTTCGCCAGGGCAATCCCGATGCGCCGGTCAAGCTCGTCGAATATGGCTCGCGCGGCTGCCCCACCTGCGGGCGCTTCGCCACCGAGGGCGTGCCGGCGCTGCGGCGCGACTTCATCGCGAGCGGCAAGGTCAGCTACGAATATCGCGACTACCTGATCCATGGCGCGCCCGACCTCGCCATGGCGCTGCTCAACCAATGCGTCGCGCCCGCGCGCTTCTTCCCGGTGCTCGACGCGATCTACGCCAATCAGCGCCAGTTCGAGGACAAGCTCGAGGCACTGCTCAAGAGCCAGCCCCAGCAGGCCGAGGCCTGGCAGAAGCTGCCGGCGCCCCAGATGGCGACTCGCTTCGCCGAGGCGCTGGGCCTGATCGCCTTCATGAAGACCCAGGGCCTGCCCGAGGCCAAGGCCCGCCAGTGCCTCGCCGATCCCAAGCTGATCGAGCGCATCGCCAAGACCAATGCCGATGCGGTGAAGGTCCATCAGGTGCGGGGCACCCCCACTTTCATCGTCAACGAGCGCAAGGTAAGTGCGTTCAGCTGGGAACGATTGCTGCCCGAGCTCTGGGCGAACGGCGCCTGACCCGCGATTTCTGGAGAGAACAGACTATGCGTATCAAATTGGCCCTGATCCCCATGCTGGCGCTCGCCGGCGCCCTGGCCGCGTGCGGCAGCGGCGACACGGGCAACAGCAGCGCGGCGGTCAGCTCCGCCACGCCGGTCCCCACCGTTCCTGCGCCCGCCGGCAAGGCCTGGGTCGACACGATCGGCAGGACCAAGGACGGCGGCTATCTCCAGGGCAATCCCAACGCGCCGATCAAGCTGGTCGAATATGGCTCGCGCAACTGCCCCTATTGCGGACTGTTCGGCCGCACCGCGCCCGAGCCGCTGCGCAAGAACTACATCTCGACCGGCAAGGTCAGCTGGGAGTTCCGCGACTTCCTGATCCACGGCGCGCCCGACCTCGCTGCCGCGCTGCTCAACCAGTGCGTGCCCGACGAGTCCTTCTTCAGCATGCTCGACCAGTTCTTCGAGAACCAGGAGAGCTTCCTCACCCGCACCGAGCAGCTGGTGAAGACCAATCCGCAGCTTGCCCAGCAGCTGCAGCAGCTGCCGCCGCCCCAGGCCGCGGTGGGCTTTGCCGAGCAGCTCGGCATGATCGACTTCATGAAGCAGCGCGGCGTGCCCGAGGCCAAGGCGCGCCAGTGCCTGGGCGACCAGAAGAAGATCGACGAGATCGCCAAGGTCAACGCCGATGCGGCCACCGTGCACGGGGTGAACGGCACGCCGAGCTTCTTCATCAACGGCAAGAAGGTCGATGCCGGCTCGTGGGAACAGCTCGAGCCGCTGCTCAAGGCGGCGGGGGCGCGCTGATCCCCATGACGCTGCGGGGGTAGGCAAGCGTGCAGATCAAACGGCTGCGGCTGACGGGCTTCAAGAGCTTCGTCGACCCGGCTGACCTCCGCATCGAGCCGGGGCTGACGGGGATCGTCGGCCCCAATGGCTGCGGCAAGTCGAACTTGCTCGAAGCACTGCGCTGGGTGATGGGCGAGACCAGCGCCAAGTCGATGCGCGGCGCCGGGATGGAGGACGTGATCTTCGCCGGCACCGCGACTCGCCCGTCGCGTGACTTCGCCGAAGTCTCGATCCTCGCCGACCAGGTGGGCGAGGACGACGAGATGGAAGTCGTCCGCCGCATCGAGCGCGGCGCCGGCTCGGCCTATCGGATCAACGGCCGCGACGTCCGCGCCAAGGACGTCGCCCTGCTCTTCGCCGATTCGGCGACGGGCGCGCATTCGCCGGCGCTGGTCAGCCAGGGGCGGATCGGCGCGATCATCCAGGCCAAGCCGGGCGAGCGCCGCGCGATGCTGGAAGAAGCCGCGGGCATCGCCGGGCTGCACGTCCGCCGCAAGGATGCCGAGCAGCGCCTGCGCGCGACCGAGGCCAATCTCGCCCGGCTCGACGAAGTGATCGGCGACCAGGAGACGCGCGCCGCCCAGCTCAAGCGCCAGGCGCGCCAGGCCGAGCGCTATCGCGAGCTTTCGGACCGGATCCGCGTCGCCGAGGCGCGGATGATCTTCGCGCGCTGGCGCGATGCCGCCGCGGCGGCGGACGCGGCCAAGCAGGAAGCGGCCGCGGCCGCGGCGCTGGTCGCCGAGCGGACCAGCGCGCATGATTCGGCCGTGGCGGTGCAGCAGGCGGCGGCGGAGAAACTCGCCACGCTGCGCGCCGAGGCGCTGGCCGTGCGCGACCGGGCGACCGAGGCGATGCACGGCCTCGCCACGCTGCGCGCGGACAAGGCCGCGGTCGAGCGGCGCATCGCCGAGGTGCGGGATTCGGTGCGCCGGCTGGAGGAGGATCGCGGCCGCGAAGGCGCGCTCGCCCGCGACGCGGCCGAGGCGCTGGCCCGGCTGGAGGAAGAGGCGAAGGCGCTCGACACGCGCATCGCCGAGACGACCGCGCGCATGCCCAATCTGGATGCCGCGCTGGCCGAGGCGGAACGCGCCGCGCGCGATGCCGAGGTGGCGCTGGCCCAGGCGCTGGCGGCGCAGGCGAGCGAAGCCGCCGAAGCACGCGTCGCCGAGGCCGCGCTGGCGGCGGCACGCACCCGGGCGGAACGCGCCGAACGCGATCGGGCACGGATCGATGCCGAGCTGCGGGCGCTGCCCGACCCCGAGCCGCTACAGGCGGAGAAGGCTCGCGCGGCCGAGGCGCGGGCCCAGGCGCTCCGCCAGGCCGAAAGCGCCCGCACCGGCCTGGCCCGCGCCGATGCCGAGGAACGCGCCGCGATCGAGGCGCGCAACCATGCCCAGGCGGCACGCGCCACTGCCCATGCCGAGCTCGCCCAGCTCGACAGCGAAGCCGCCGCGCTGGCCAAGGCGACCCGGCCTTCGGACAAGGACCGGCTGCTCGACAAGCTGAAGGTCGATGCCGGCTATGAGCGCGCGCTGGCGGCGGCGCTGGGCGACGATCTCGAGGCCGGGCTCGATACCGGCGCCGAGCGCTATTGGGCGGGCGCCGAGCCGCGGCCGGGCGATCCTGCCGCGCCGCCGGGCACCGCGCCGCTCGGCGCGCATGTCCGGGCGCCAGCCGGGCTGTCGCGCCGCCTGGCCCAGGTGCTGGTGGCGGAGGCGGATGACGGCCAGCCGCTCGCGGTCGGCCAGCGGCTGGTGACGCTCGGCGGCATGCTGCGCCGCTGGGACGGCTATGTCGCCAGATCGGGCGGCGCGGCGGCGGCGGAGCGGCTGGTGCGAGTCAACCGGCTCGCCGCGATCGAGAAGGCGCGGCCGGCCGCGGTGCGCGCGGTCGAGGGCGCCGATGCCGAGCTGCGCCGGATCGAGGACAATATCGCCGAGGCGCGCCGCGCCGCCGCGGATTGCCGCCGCGTGCTCGACCATGCGGAGAATGCCGGGCGCGAGGCCGGGCGCGCCGAGGACCGGGCCGCCGCCCAGCTCGAACGGCTCGATTCGCAGCGCACCGATCTCGATTCCCGAATCCGCCGCATCGCCGCCGAGCAGGACGAGGCGGCGACCGAGCGCAACCGCGCCGAGGCCGCCAAGGCCGCCCTGCCCGACGGCACCGACACGCGCGCCCGCGTCGCCGCGCTCTCCACCGATGCCGAGGGCAAGCGCGTCGCCGCCGCTTCGGCCCGTGCCGAGCGCGGCACGCTGGAACGCGAGATCGCCGGCGCGCGCGAGCGCCACGCCGCCGCCGGCGCCGAGGCCAGGAGCTGGAAGTCGCGCGCCGGCGAGGCCGCACGGCGCGCCACGGAAATGGACAAGCGCGCGGCCCAGCTCGCCGAGGAAAGCGATGCGCTGGCCGGCCGGCCGGCCCAGCTCGAGGCCCAGCTCGCCGAGGCCGAGGCCGCGACCGAGAAGGCGCGCATCGAAAGCGCCGCCGCCCAGGCCGCCGAGCGCGAGGCCGAGTTGGCGGTGCGCGAGACCGAAGGCGCGGTGCGCGGCGCCAACGAGATCCTCGCCCAGGCGCGCGAGGAACGCGCCGGTGCCGCGGCGCGTGCCGAGAACCAGGAGGCGCGCCGCATCGAGATGGGCCGCATCTCGGGCGAGCGCTTCGAATGCCCGCCGCCGCTGCTGCCCCAGAAAGCCGGGTTCGAGGAAGCCACGGTGCGCACGCCCGAGGACGAATCGACCGCGCACGAACGCCTGAACGCCGAGCGCGAGCGGATCGGGCCGGTGAACCTGGTCGCCGAGACCGAGCTGGCCGAGCTGGAGGCCGCCTTCACCACCAACGCAGCCGAGCGCGACGAGCTGGCCCAGGCGGTGAACCGCCTGCGCGGCTCGATCGGCACGCTCAACCGTGAGGGGCGCCAGCGGCTGCTCGCGGCCTTCGAAGCGGTCGACCAGCATTTCCGCCGGCTGTTCACGACGCTGTTCAACGGCGGCCAGGCGCATCTGGAGCTGATCGATTCCGACGACCCGCTCGAAGCGGGCCTGGAGATCATGGCGCAGCCGCCGGGCAAGAAGCTCCAGTCGCTCACGCTGCTCTCGGGCGGCGAGCAGGCGCTCACCGCCGTCGCGCTGATCTTCGCCCTGTTCCTCACCAATCCCGCGCCGATCTGCGTGCTCGACGAAGTCGACGCGCCGCTCGACGACGCCAATATCGATCGCTTCTGCGACCTGCTCGAGCGGATGACCCAGGAAACCGCGACTCGCTATCTGATCGTCACGCACAATGCCGCGACGATGAGCCGCATGCACCGGCTGTTCGGCGTGACCATGGTGGAGCGCGGCGTGAGCCGGCTGGTCTCGGTCGACCTCGGCGGGGCCGAGAGCCTGTTGGCGGCGGAATGAGCTTCCTGATCGAGGCGGTGCTCCAGGGATGCCTGGAGGCGACGGGCTGGCTCATCGCGAAACGCTTCGGAATGGCCGGCTGCCTGGTGGCGATCCCCGGCATCGCGCTGCCCATCGCCCTTCTCCTCTGGTGGAACCTGTGATCGATACGCGCGTCGAACGGTTCGACAGGATGGGCAACAGGAGGAAATGCATGCGATCGAGCCTTTGGATCGGCATGGCCGTGGCGATGTTCGCCGCCGGCCCGGCCTTCGCCCAGGACAAGCAGCAATCGACCGGCGATCGCGCCGGCGAGATCGCCGAGCAGCCCGCCAAGGATGTCGGCGTGGTCAAGACCAAGATCCCGCCGGTACTCCAGAATGCCGCCGCCGCACCCTACAGCCTGTCGGGCCTGTCGAAATGCACGCGCATCGCAGCGGCGTTCGACGCGCTCGGCGAAGCGCTGGGCCCCGATTTCGTCGGCGGCGTCGATCGCAAGAAGAGCCGCAAGGTCAAGGTCACCGGCGACACCGTGGCCGGGCTGATCGTGCCGTTCCGTGGCATCGTCCGCGAAGTCAGCGGCGCGGCGTCGGCGCAGCGCGCGCTCAACGCCGCGGTCGATGCCGGCTTCGCGCGCCGCGGCTTCCTGCGCGGCGTCTATCAGACGCGCGGCTGCAAGCCGGCGCTGTGATGACAATGGAATAGGGGGAACGCGACGATGTGGAAACGCCTTTTCGGCGGCGGGAAGCAGGCGGAGCCGGCCGAGCCGGCCCCGTCCTTCGAGCCGCACGACCCGCTCGAGGCCGCGCTGATGGCGGCGGCGCGCGACCCCGCCGCGCGCCCCGATTTCGAGCGGATGCTGCTCGAGGCCGAGCTTTACGTCGCCACCCCCGAAGCGCCGGCCGAAGCCAGCGCGCGCACCGTCGGCGCCGGGGAGACGCTGCGCCTCCTCAACGTCGCCGATCCCCAGGGAAATCCGATCCCGGCGATCTTCACCGGCGAGGCGCGGCTGGCCGAGCGCTTCGGCGCAGGAAGCGGCTATGCGCGGCTACCCGCCAAGGTGCTGTTCGAAATGTTCGCGCAGAGCGGCGCCTGGCTGAACCCCGGGCTGGCCTATGGCGTGCTCTGGTCGGCGGACGATCTCGCGCATCTGCTCGGCAAGCCGGTGCGCCGGACCATCGCCAAGGAGACGAAGCTCCTGCTCGGCGCGCCGGCAAAGCGGCCCGAGGCACTGATCCGGAGCATCGCCGCGGCCGTCGCCGATGCTCCCACCGTACAGGAGGCCTGGCTCGCCCTGGCCTATTGGCCCGAAGGCAATGCGAGCTGGTATCTCGACATCCGCAGCACCGCCGAACCCGATGCGATCGCGGCGCTGCTGCACGACATATTGCCGGGCGGCCCGCATGAGGAGATGCCGGTCGATCTCGTCGTCAACGCGCCGGGTTCCGGCCCCGGACACGGCATCCGGCTCAAGCCCGGAGAAGGCCATTGATTCGCCGGCTCGACGCCTTCCCCCGCATCCACCTGTTCGATGCACCGACCCCGATCCAGCGCCTGGCGCGGATCGAGGCGGCGCTGGGGCTTAAGGGCGCACGCCTGTTCGTGAAGCGCGACGACCTGATGGGCCTGGGTGGCGGCGGCAACAAGCTGCGCAAGCTCGAGTTCCTGCTCGGCGCGGCGATCGACCAGGGCTGCGACACCTTCGTCACCACCGGCGCGCGGCAATCCAACCATGCCCGGCTGAGCGCGGCGGCGGCGGCGCGGATGGGCCTCGCCGCCGAGCTGATGCTGACCGACACGGTGCCGCGCGAGGACGAGGCATATCGGCATAACGGCAACCAGCTGCTCGACGGGCTGTTCGGGGCGACGGTGCATCACCTGCCAGGCGGTGCCGATGCGCTGGCGGCGGCGCATGTCCGGGCGGAGGAACTGCGCGCCGCAGGGCGCAAGGCCTATGTCGTCGGCGCGGGCGGATCCTCGCCGGTGGGGGCGCTCGGCTATGTCGCCTGCGCAGACGAGATCCGGGCGCAGGAGGCCGCGCTGGGGCTTTCGTTCGGGACGATCATCGTCGCCAATGGCAGCCATGGCACGCATGCCGGCCTTGTTGCCGGCCTGGCCGCCTCGGGGGACGATCCGCGACGTGTGCTGTCCTTCACCGTGCTGGCAGAGCTTGAGGAAGCGCGGAACCATACGCGAGCCCTGGCGAACGACACGCTGGCGGTGCTTGCCGGCGATCCACTGGAAGGCGACGATATCCGCATCAACGGCTCGCAGCGCGGCGAGGCCTATGGCATCCCGACCGAGGCGATGCTGGCGGCGGTGCGGCTGATGGCGCGGCAGGAAGGGTTGCTGATCGACCCGGTCTATAGCGGCAAGGCGTTCGCCGGCGTGCTGGCGGGGTTGGCCGAGGGGCAGTTCACCGGCGACGTGCTGTTCGTGATGACCGGAGGCACGCCGGGGCTCTACGCGTACCAGCCGGCTTTCGCGGCTTGACCGTCATCCCGGCGAAAGCCGGGATCTCAGGCGATGGCGGGCAAGGAACCGCACGAAATCCCGGCTTTCGCCGGGATGGCGGTTACTGGCCCAATATCCGCCGGTACAGTTCGATGTAGCGGTCCGCCATCGCCTCGACCGAGAAATGCGCCGCCACCCGCGCGCGGCAGGCGGCGCGATCGATCGACTCCACCCGGGCCAGTGCGGTGATCGCGGCGCCTACCGAATCGACCAGGAACCCGGTCTCGCCATCGGCGATCAGCTCGGCCATGCTCCCGCGATCGATCGCGATCACGGGCGTGCCGCAGGCCATGGCCTCGATCACCGAAAGACCGAAGGGTTCGTCGAAATTGATCAGGTGGAGCAGCACCTGCGCCTTGCCCAGCGCGCGCAGCCGCTCGGCGCCGCCGACCGGTCCGTGATAGACGATGTGCGCGTCGAGAAAGGGCGCCACTTCGCGGTCGAAATAACCCTGGTCCTGGATGATGCCATACAGGTTCAGCCGCCGCCCGGTGGCGCGCGCCACATGGACCGCCTCGGCCGCGCCCTTGTCGGGATGCATGCGGCCGAAGAAGAGCAGGTCCTCGCCGCCATCCGCCTCGAAGGGAAATTCGTTCAGACGGATGCCGTGATGGATCGTCGCGGCATAGGTGAGCGCGGGATGCCGGTCGGCCGCGCTGATGGCGACATAATGAACCCTGTTCTCGAACGGCTTGTACATCGGCAGGATGCGCGGGCTGGAGAAGCCGTGGATCGTCGTCACCATCGGCGTGGCGACCAGCCGGGAAAAGGCATGGGCGGGGAAATCGGCCTGGTTGTGGATCAGGTCGAACCGGTCCGCCCGTTCGAAGAGATGCGCGAGATGGGCATATTCCCACACTTTCGCATCGATCCCCGGATCCTCCTCATAGCCGGCGGGCACCACGCCATCGAGCGTGCCGGCGGTGCGCGAATCCAGGGTGGCGAACAGAGTCACGTCGATCCCCCGCGCGACCAGCGCCTCGGTCAGCAGGCTCGTCACCAGCTCCCAGGGCCCATAATGGCGCGGCGGCGTGCGCCAGGCGATCGGGGCGAGCATCGCGATCCTCATCCCAGGACATAGCCTTCGTCGGGCCCGAGCAGCGCGGGATCGGTGCCGCCGCGCGCCGCGGCGAGCACGCGGAACCCCTCGGCCCATTCGGGAATGGCGAAGCCCTGGGGCCGGCCGCCAAGATTGAGCACCACCAGCAGCCGGTCCTGCCCGAGCCGGCGCTCCCAGGCGAGCAGATCGCCGCCCGCGTCCACCGGATGATAGTCGCCGAGCCGCAGCGCGGGGTGGGCATGGCGCAGGCGCAGCAGCTTCTGGGTGAGGCGCCACATCGATGCGGGGTCGTCGCGCTGCGCGGCGACGTTGCGCGCCAGCCAGTCGGGATGGAGCGGCAGCCACGGATCGGCGGCGCTGAACCCGGCGTTCGGCGAATCGTCCCAGGCCATCGGCGTGCGCACCGGATCGCGGCCCAGCCCGATGCCGGGATCGTTCAGCTCGCGCGGGTCGCGGATCAGGTCGGGCGGGATCGCCACGTCCTCCATGCCGATCTCGTCACCATAATAGAGTGTCGGCGTGCCGCGCAACGTGAGGAGCAGCATCATCGCGACGCGCGCCTGCGCTGGGCCGACTCGCGTGGCGATGCGCGGGCGATCGTGATTGCCGAGCACCCAATTGGGCCATCCGCCCGGCGGCAGCGCGCCTTCATAGGCATCGATCATCGCGGCCAGGCCGCGCGCATTCCATTCCGCGCCGATCAGCTGGAAGTTGAAGGGCAGGTGCACGCCCGGCCGCTCGGCCGTTCCGTAATAGCCGACCAGCCTGGGCACCGGCAGGTAGATCTCGCCGATCAGCACGCGGGCGCCGAACCGGTCGGCGATCGCGCGCATCTCGGCGGCGATGTCATGGACCTCGGGCTGATCGGCCGAATGGAGCTGGTGGACGCGGGTATAGTCGGGCTCGCCCGGCCGCCACGCGGTGTTCACCGGATTGTCGGGCAGGTCGGCATGCTTGACCAGGTGCCACAGCACGTCGATCCGGAAGCCGTCGACTCCGCGCGCGAACCAGAAGCGCAGCACGTCCATCATCGCGGCGCGCACCGCCGGGTTTCGCCAGTTGAGGTCGGGCTGCTCCTTTAGAAAGGCGTGGTAATAATATTGGCCGGTCGCCGCGTCCCATTCCCAGGCGGAGCCGCCGAAATCGCTGATCCAGTTGTTGGGTGGTCCGCCGCCCGGCCCGGCATCGCGCCAGATGTACCAGTCGCGCTTGGGATTGTCGCGCGATGCGCGGCTCTCCTCGAACCAGGGGTGCGCGCTGGAACTGTGGTTGGGCACCAGGTCGAGCAGCAGGCGGATGCCCCGCGCATGCGCCGCCGCGAGCAGCGCGTCGAAATCCTCGAGCGTGCCGAAGCGCGGATCGATGTCGCGATAATCGGCGACGTCATAGCCGAAATCGGCCATCGGCGAGGGGAAGACCGGCGAGATCCAGATCGCGTCGATGCCAAGCGCCCGCAGATCATCGAGCCGGCGCTCGATGCCTCTCAGGTCGCCGATGCCATCGCCGTCCGAATCCTGGAAGGAGCGCGGATAGACCTGGTAGACGACCGCCGATTTCCACCATTCGCTCAACGGAAGCGCTCCTTCGCGATGCGGGTGATCCGGCAGGCGAGATCGGCCTCGCCGCTGGCGACGATATAATGGTCACCGGCCTCGGCGACGCCGGTGGTGAACACCACCGGGCTGGGCAGATAGAGCTGGTGCGCGATCGGAGCGGTGAGCGCCGGATTGGCCTCGAGCAGCGGGGTTCCGTCTTCCAGCCGCAGGATCCTGGAGGGATCGTCGCGGTCGAGCAGCGCCCAGAAGCTGCGATAGACGCCGACCGCGCCCTGCTTCTCGACGCCGTGATAGATCAGCAGCCAGCCCGCGGGCGTGAGCACCGGCTGGCTGCCGCCGCCGATCCGCTGGGTGGCGCTGGTGCCCTTGCGCGCGCGGATGCCGGGCGTGTCGAGCGGCTTCCAGTGCAGCCCGTCGGGCGACTGGGCCATGTTGATCGACGGGCCGCCCAGCCAGGGGCTGTCCTCGGGATAGGCGAAATAGACTTCGCCGAGCGGCCGGGTGAGCGCCATGTACTTGCCGCCCGGCCTGCCCTCGAACAGGACCATGTCCTTGTTCTGGTGATCGAGCACCACGCCGAGCAGCTTGTAGTCGAGCCCGTTCACCGAATGATACATCGCGGTGCAGTGGCGCTCGGCCGAAACCCCGCACACGGTCATCCACCAGCTGCCGCCGACCAGGCTGATCCGGGCATCCTCCACGCCATAGTCCATGAACGCGGCCGAGGGCTGGATCGCCTTGTCGTAGTGGATCTTCACGATCCGGGCGGCGTCGGGCCCGAGCTCGACCGGAAGCAGCCAGGACAGCGAAGTGAGGCCGAGCAGGCGCGGATTGCGGTCCTTCAAGGCGAACTGGCGCGGATCGTCCATGTCGATCCCGGCGACCGGGTGGCGATCGAGGACATAGCCTTGCGGCGTCCAGCGGATCGCCCGGGCATGATCGCCGTCCACCGGATCGCGCAGCGCCTCCGCCACGCGGACCATCAGCAGCAGATTGCCCCCGGGCAGCCGCGCCAAGCCGGGGTTGAAGGCACCGAGCACATAGGTCGCCTCCCGCACGCCCTTGCGCAGGGGCGAGCGGGTGAGGTCGATATCATCGGGGCGGAAGATCAGGAAATCATCGTCCGGCACAGTGCCCTCCCTACCAGGCCCGCGAACGCGGCACGATCGGCAATCGTTCCGCGCTTGTCGAGCAGGGGATCTCCCGCCAGGATCGGCCGAGGGGGGAAGATGGAAATTGGCGATGGCATCGCGGCGCCGGGCATTGGCGGGGGCGCCGATTTCCCGACGGATCCGGTGATCTTTCCGAGCGGCGACGCAAGGGCGATCCGCCGCGCCTATGCCGCCGCGCTCAAGGCAATCGATGTCGAGGCCGATCCGCGAGCGTTCGTCACGCTGCGCGAGGCCTATGAGGCGGCGCTCGCGGCAGCGGAACGCGCGCCGGCGCCTGCCGCGCCGATCGCCGCGCCGCGCGACCGGGCCGAGGCCGCGCTGCTCCAGCTCGAACGGGCGCTGCGCCACGATCCCAGCGGCGCCGGCACCGCGCTGGATATCCTGCTCGAACCCGCGCTGGTGGACGATATCGATGCGGCGATGATCGTCGAGCCCTGGCTCGCCGCGTTGCTGCTGGACACCGTTCCGCAATCCACCGGCATGCTCGGCCGGGTGATTGCGGCCTTTGGCTGGGACGTGCGCGATCCCGAATCCGGCACGATCGACCGGATCCTCCAGCTGAACCGAGTCGCGCAGGCGGCCCGGGCGCATCAGGCCAGGCCGGACCCGATCCTCGCACTGCTGCGCGCGCCGTTCACGCCGCCGGACCGCCATGTGGGAAAGCGGCTGGCCGGGGATGTGCGCAAGTGGCTGGAACATGCCGATCGCCACCCGCACCGCCTCGCCGAGGTCGATCCCGAAGCGCGCGCCTGGTGGGAAGCGCATGCCGAGCGACCCCGGCCATGGATCGAGGCGATCAAGGTCGCCGGCTGGAGCTTCCTGTTCGCCGCTGCCGCGATCCTGCTCGATCCGGGAATCGCGTTCGGCGCATGGCTCGCCCTGCTGGCGGGCGCGGCGATGGCCGCCGCCGCGCTGAGCGCGCTCAGGGTGCCGCTGCGCCGGCTCCGGCCAGCCGGCGCGCGGCTGGCGGCCAATGAAGTGCTCGCGCTCGCGGCGCTGCTCCTGCTGCCTGGCGTGACGCCGTTCGTCGCCCAGGAGCTCGGGGCCGCGATCGGCATCGGGCTGCTCGGCGCCGTGCTGATGCTGGCGATCGCGGAGCCTGCCCAAGGCCCGGAAGCCGCCGACCGCTTCCACCGCATGCTGGCACCCGGGCTCGCGCCACTGCTCTGGCTGGTGCTGTTGCTGCTCCAGGCGCGGAGCGCTGCCGCGATAATCGGCAGCGTCGCGATGCTCCTCGCCGCGCTCGGCAGCTTCCGGGCCTTTGACCGGGTGCAGGCTGCGCTGGCCGGATCGGAGCCGCTGCGCCGCAGCGCCGGCCTGGCGGTGGCGGTGCCTGCCCTGGCGCTGCTCGCGACGCTGCTGCTTTATCCGGCGCCGGCGCTGCTGATGCCGCTGGCGGCGGCCACGGCCCTGTTGCTGCTGCCGCAGCACCTGCTGATCGTCACCGACGGCCGCGAGATGATCACCAGCCCCGTCACCTGGATCGTCGCTGCCGCGATCGCGGTGACGCCCGCGCTGTTCCCGTCGGACACCGCGCCCTGGATCCCGCGCTGGCTGCCGATCCTCGTCAACGCGCTGATCGCCTGGCGCGCGCTACGCCATCTCCGGCCGCGCTACGCCCTGCACCTCTAGGCGCCGTCTCGCAGCTGCTCGTGGTGCCGGATCACTTCGTCGATGATGAAGCGCAGGAACTTCTCGGAAAATTCCGGATCGAGGTCCGCCGTCTTGGCCAGCTCGCGCAGCCGGGCGATCTGGCGCTCCTCGCGGCCCGGATCGGCCGGCGGCAACCCGGATTCCGCCTTGTAGCGCCCCACCGCCTGCGTCACCTTGAAGCGCTCGGCGAGCAGGAACACGAGCGCGGCATCGATATTGTCGATGCTCTGGCGATAGCGGTTGAGAGTCTCGTCGGCCATGGCCGGCCTTTTGCGCATAGCCGTAAGGTCACGCAAGCCTTGCCTTTGCGCGCCGCACCCGCCAGAGGCTTTGCCCATGAGCGCCACGATCCATCGCCTCAGCGGCGGCCCCGCCCCTTCGCTCGACCCGATGATGGCGCTGGTCGCCCAGGACATGAACCTGGTCAACGCAGTGATCCTCGATCGCATGCAGTCCGAGATTCCGCTGATCCCGGAGCTGGCCGGCCATCTGATCGCCGGCGGCGGCAAGCGGATGCGCCCGATGCTCACGCTGGCGAGCGCCAGGCTGCTCGGCTATTCGGGCGCTCGCCACCACCGGCTCGCCGCCGCAGTCGAGTTCATCCACACCGCGACGCTGCTGCACGACGACGTGGTCGACGGCTCCGACCTGCGCCGCGGCCGCCGCACCGCCAACATCATCTGGGGCAATCCGGCGAGCGTGCTGGTCGGCGACTTCCTCTTCTCGCGCTCGTTCGAGCTGATGGTCGAGGACGGCAGCCTCAAGGTGCTCAAGATCCTGAGCAACGCCTCGGCCGTGATCGCCGAGGGCGAAGTCAACCAGCTCACCGCCGTCCGCCGGATCGACCTGGCCGAGGAGCGCTATCTCGACATCATCGGCGCCAAGACGGCCGCCCTGTTCGCCGCCGCCTGCAAGATCGCCGCGGTGGTGGCCGAGCGTTCGGAAACCGAGGAAGCGGCGCTCGACGCCTATGGCCGCAATCTCGGCATCGCCTTCCAGCTGGTCGACGACGCGATCGATTATGTCTCGGACGCGGGCACGATGGGCAAGGACGCGGGCGACGATTTCCGCGAGGGCAAGATGACCCTGCCGGTCATCCTCGCCTATGCCCGGGGCGACGCGGCGGCCCGCGCCTTCTGGAAGGACGCGATCGCCGGCCATCGCACCTCGGACGAGGATTTCGCCGAGGCGATCCGGCTGGTCCAGGCGAGCCGCTCGGTCGACGACACGCTGGCCCGGGCCCGCCATTACGGCCAGCGCGCGATCGACGCGCTGGGCGGCTTCGCGACGGGCGCGGCCAAGGATGCGATGATCGAGGCAGTGGAGTTCGCAGTCGCCCGGGCCTATTGAGGCTCAGTCGTCCTCGGGCTCCGCATCGTCGTCGTCGTCATCGCCGGCGAGCGCATCTTCCCCCTCGTCGTCGATCACTTCCTCGATCGCCTCCACGATCAGATCGAGCTGCTCGAAGCTGGCGGTGAACTCCAGCGTCTCGCCGTCGTCGTCCTCCAGATGCAGCGTATAGTCGCCATCGCTGTCGGGGGTGATGCTGAACTGTGCCAGGGTTCTCGCCATGTCTTCGCTCCTCAGGCTTCGCTTGCGCCAAACCCGGCTTCGGGGAATTGGTTGCGCGTGATGCGTGAGACACTGCCGATCCAGTCCGTCCTGCCCGCCCTGCTCGCCGCGTTGCGCGCGGGCAGCAACGCCGTGCTGGTCGCCCCGCCGGGCGCGGGCAAGACGACGGCGGTGGCCCCGGCGCTGCTGGGCGAGGACTGGTGCGGCGGCGAGGTGCTGCTGCTCTCCCCGCGCAGGCTGGCCGCACGCGCGGCGGGCGAGCGGATGGCGGCGCTGGCGGGGGAGAGCGTCGGCCAGACCTTCGGCTATGCCACCCGGATGGACAGCAGGCGTTCGGCGGCAACGCGCGTGACGGTGGTGACGGAAGGGATTTTCGTCAATCGCATCCAGGCCGATCCCGAGCTGGCGGGCATCTCCGCCGTGCTGTTCGACGAAGTGCACGAACGCAGCCTCGACAGCGATTTCGGGCTGGCATTGGCGCTCGACGCCCAGGCGGCGCTGCGGCCGGACCTGCGGCTGGTCGCGATGTCGGCGACGCTCGACGGGACGCGCTTCTCGGGCCTGATGGGCGATGCGCCCGTGGTGGAGAGCGAAGGGCGCAGCTGGCCGCTGGAGCTGCGCCATCTGGGCCGCGCCGCCGATGCCCGGATCGAGGAATCGGTGGCGGCCGCGATCCGCACGGCGCTGCGCGAGGCCGAGGGCGGCGTGCTCGCCTTTCTGCCGGGCGTCGCCGAGATCGAGCGGACGGCCGAGCGGATCGGCGACGTGCCCGGCGCGGTGGTCCACAAGCTCCATGGCAGCCTGGAGCCGGGCGCCCAGCGCGCCGCGATCGCGCCCGACCCCGAGGGCCGGCGCAAGATCGTGCTGGCTACCGCGATCGCCGAGACTTCGCTCACGCTCGACGGCATTCGCGTGGTGGTGGATTCGGGCCTCGCCCGCCGGCCACGCTACGACCGCGCCGCCGGCATGACCCGGCTGGTCACGGAGCGCGCCAGCCAGGCGGCGGTCACCCAGCGGGCCGGCCGCGCCGCGCGCCAGGGTCCGGGCACCGCCTATCGGCTGTGGGAGGAAGCGGCGACCGCGGGCCTGCCGCGCTTCGACCCGCCGGAGATACTCGAAGCCGATCTCTCGGCGCTGGTGCTCGATTGCGCGCTATGGGGCGTGCAGGATCCGCGCGACCTGAACTGGCTCGACTCGCCGCCCGACGCCGCAATATCCGAGGCGCGCGCGCGGCTGAACAGTCTCGAGGCGCTGGACGAAGACGGCCGCCCGACCGCGCATGGCAAGGCGATCGCCGGCCTGCCGCTGCCGCCGCGGCTCGGCCATATGCTGGTCCGCGCCGCCGAGCGCGGCATGGCGCGCACCGCCGCGGAAGTCGCGGTGCTGCTCGGCGAGCGTGGCCTTGGCGGCAATGACGCCGATCTGGAGCTGCGCTTGCGCCGCTGGCGGAACGAGCGCGGCCCGCGCGCGGAAAATGCGCGACGGCTGGCGCAGCGCTGGGCGCGCCTTCTCCCTCTTCCCGCTGGCGGGGAGAGGGCTGGGGAAAGGGGCATGGGCCGCGAGCCTGCCGGACTCCCCCTCTCGCCGGCCCCCTCCCCTGAAGGAGAGAGGGAGCAGGAAATCGCCGCCTGCGTCGCCCTCGCCTTTCCCGATCGCATCGCCCGGCGCCGCGACGCATCGGGCGAGACCTGGGCCTCGGCCGGCGGGCGCGGGTTCAGGCTCGACGCGACATCCTCGCTCGCCCGCGCCGAATGGCTCGCGGTCGCCGAGACCCAGGGCATGGCCGCCGGCGCCCGCATCCTCTCCGCCGCGCCGATCGATCCGGCCGAAGTGGAGGCGCTGTTCGCCGATCGCATCGAAACCCGGCGCAGCGTGCGCTTCGATCCTGCCACCGGCCGGATCGAGGCGCTTCGCGAACGCAGGCTTGGCGCGATCCGCCTGTCCAGCGGTCCCGATGCCGCCGCCGATGCCGCCGAGATCGAGAAGGCGCTGCTCGAAGGCGTGCGCGAGCATGGCCTGGCGCTGCTGCCCTGGTCCGACACTGCCAGGGCGCTGCGCACCCGCGCCGCCTATGCCGGGAATGATTCGCTCTCCGACGCGCGCCTGCTTGCCGAGCTCGATGCATGGCTGCCTGGCCTGCTCGCCGGCAAGCGCCGGCTCGACGCGGTCGAGGGGCTCACCAATGCGCTGAACAACCTGCTCGGCTGGGACGGCCAGAAGACGCTCGACCGGCTGGCCCCGGCGCGCTTCGAGACGCCCGAGGGCTCGAGCTATGCGATCGACTATGCCGCGGAAGGCGGCCCGACGGTGGAGGTGCGGGTCCAGGCACTCTATGGCCTCGACCGGCATCCGACGCTGGGCGACGGCACGCCGCTCGTGCTCAGCCTCACTTCGCCCGCCGGCCGGCCGATCCAGACCACGCGCGACCTGCCCGGTTTCTGGAAAGGCAGCTGGGCCGCGGTCGCCAAGGAGATGCGCGGGCGCTATCCCCGGCATCCCTGGCCCGAGGATCCAGCCGCCGCCTCGGCCACGCTGCGGACGAAAAAGGCAGATGCAAGGGCCGCCGGCCCGCGCTAAGGGACGTGGCCATGACCAAGACCGCCCGCATCTTCCAGAAGCCCAAGAACGCCATGCAGTCGGGCCGCGCGCGCACCGATCGCTGGATCCTCGAGTTCGAGCCGGTCCGCCAGCAACAGGCCGATCCGCTCACCGGCTGGGCCGGCGGCGACGCCACCGCCACCCAGCTCCGCATGAGCTTCCCGACGCTCGAAGCCGCCACCGGCTATGCCGAGCGCGAGGGCCTTGCCTTCCACGTGGTCGCCGCCCCGGAGCGCAAGCTCAAGCTCCAGGCCTATGCGGACAATTTCCGCTGATCGGATAGCGGTGACCTAGCCTTGGCGCCGCCCCGGGCTTGTTCCCGGCTTCATGGCCGGCCTTCGGCGCCAGAGTTACGACCCGATTGGCAAACCCTTGATCCCCGCCTGCGCGGGGATGACGGGTTTGTTGATTGGGCCCTTGTCCCGGCGCCTCTTCGCTCGGGACCAGTCTCTCCGCCGAACCTCGGCACCAGGCTAGGTAACCGGCCTGGATCAATCCCCCAGCAGCGCGCCCGAAAGCAGCAGCAACAGCTTCACGTCGATCGCCAGCCCCTCGGCGCGCTTGGCGGCGACGAACGCGGCGATCTCCGCGCGCGGCACGCGGTGGACGATGATGTCCTCATCCTCAAGGCCGCCGCCTTCGCCCACCTTGGTCAGCCCCGTGGCGCGCACCAGCGTGAAGCTCTCGCTGACCAGCCCGGGCGAGGATTGATATTCGCCCAGATCCTCCACGGCTGCGCAGTCATAGCCGGTCTCCTCGATCAGCTCGCGCCGCGCGGCGTCGAAGGGCGAATCCCCCTCCCGCCCCGCCTCGTCGCCGATCAGGCCGGCCGGCAGCTCCAGGCAGCGCTTGCCGAGCGGCACGCGATATTGATCGACGAGCAGGACATGGTCGTCCGCGTCGATCGCGACGATCACCGCCGCGCGGATGCCACGGGCACGCGAGACATATTCCCACTTTCCCCGCCGCTTGGCCGTGATCCATTTGCCCTGCCACGCGACTTCCTCGGGCGCATCGCTCACAGTTCGATCACTCGGTCGGGCAGCTCGTTCACATCGTCCGCGCTTCGGGGGAAATGCTCGGCCAGGACCAGGCCGATCTGGCGCACCGCCTCGGCCATGCCCTCGCCCGCGCGATCCTCCCTGAGGCCGCCGACCAGCGCCGCCATCGCCGCGCCCCACACATCGGCGGTAACCTTCGAATGGATCCCCTCATCGGCCAGGATCACGGCACGATGCTCGGCCAGGCTCAGATAGACGAGCACGCCGGTGGATCCACGGGTGCGCTTCTCCGCCGCGGCACGGAACAGCTCCAGCGCGCGGCGGTGGACGCGGCGGGTCTTGGTCGCGCCCGGCGTGAGGAACAGGCGCAGCCCGTCGAGCGCGAGTGCCACTCGCGCGACGAGGAAGGTCGCCGCCATCAGCACCAGCGCGATGGTGAGATACCAGCGCGCCGGCACCACTTGCGCCCAGCTGTCGATGAAGCGGCTGTGCAGCCACTCCGCCGGCCAGGGCTGCCAGGCGAGCAGCGCGAGGACGAGCAGCATCGCCAGCACCGCCCAGTGCAGCGCGACGTCGTGATAGGCATCGGAACGCCCGGCAACGACCGTGACGATCTCGCCATTGGTGGTCAGCTCGGCCGCCGTGACGGCCGCGGTGACGGCCTCGCGGTCCTGATCGGTCAATCGCATCTCACCAGCTCCCCGAGGCGCCGCCGCCCCCGAACGATCCGCCGCCGCCCGAGAAGCCGCCGCCCCCGCCGCCGCCTCCCCAGCCGTCGCTGCCCCCGCCGCCCCAGCCGCTGCCGCCGCCGCGGCTGGCCTCGCGGCCGATCTCGTTGGCGATCGACCAGAGGATGATCGGCAGCGCGCCGCCATCGCCGCGATAGGGCCGGTCCCAGGGCCCGCGCCGCCGGCGCCGGCCGAAAATGCCGAGCATCGGCAGGATCACGAAGACCAGGATGATGCCCCAGAAGATCAGGCCGACGGGAAAGCCGCCGCCGCCATGGCCCTGCTGGCGCTTCTGGGTGACCTGGGCCTGTTGCTGCTGCGCGCGCTGCTCGGCAACTTCGAGCGGCAGCTTCATCTGCGCGCCGATCGCCTGCGCGCCCGCCACGATGCCGCCGGCCATGTCGCCGGCCTTGAACCTGGGGACGATCGTCTCGTTGATGATCTGGCCCGACAGGCCGTCGGTCATGATCGGCTCGAGCCCATAGCCCACTTCGATCCGCACCTTGCGCTGGTTCGGCGCGACGAGGAGGATGATGCCGTTGTTCGCGTCCTTCTGGCCGATCCCCCAGGCACGGCCGAGCGCATAGCCATAGTCCTGGATCTCATAGCCCTGGAGGTCCGGGATGGTCGCGACGACCAGCTGGCGCGACGAGGCCTTCTCCACGTCCTCCGAAAGCTGGGTCAGCTGGGTGACCTGTTCGGGCGAGAGCAGATGCGCATCATCGACCACTCGGCCGGTGAGCTTGGGGAAATTGGGCTGCGCCTGGGCCGAGAGCGGCACCAGGACGAGCAGGAACGCGAGCAGGCTACGCAACAATGTCATTGGGTGATCTCGCGAATGATGGCCTCGCTGCCGGCAGCGATGCCTTCGGGGTATTTGCCTTCCTTGAAGCGCGGCAGGATCTCGTTGCGGATGATCTCGCCCGCCTCCTCGTCGCGCAGCGCCTTTTCGAGGCCATGGCCGACTTCGATCCGGACCTTGCGCTCGTTGGGCGCCACGATCAGCAGCACGCCGTCGTTGAAGCATTTGCGGCCGATGCCCCAGGTGCGGCCGAGGTTCACCCCGTAATCGGCGATGTCGTGGCCGCCCAGGCTCTTCACCGTCACCACCACGAACTGGTGCTTCGACTGTTTCTCGACATCGACCAGCCGGTTCGAGAGCCTGCGCCGCTCGCTGACCGACAACAGGCCCGCGGCATCGACCACGCGGCCGGTCAGCGCCGGGAAAACATAGCCGGCCGGGGTGGGGCCGGGCTTCTCAACTGCGTTCGCCACGGGCGCTGCCGTCGCCGCCGGAGGGGTACATCCGGCGGAAACGGACTGCGCGTTCTGCGCTACGGGCTTGCAGGCCGCGAGCGCGCCGCAGAGGAGGAGCGCCCTCAGGATCAGTTGCTGTTCCCGAAGCTGACCTCGGGCATCTTCTCCGCGCCGGCCTGGGCCTGGAACGGAACGATCGGCTTGGCGCCATAGAAGATCTTGGCGCCGATCGCGTCGGGGAAGGTGCGGATGCGGGTGTTATAGGCCTGCACCGCCGCGTTATAGTCGCGCACCGAGATGGTGATGCGGTTGTTGCTGCCCTCGATCTGATCCATCAGCGTCCTGAAGGTCTGCTGGCTCTGGAGCTGGGGATAGGCCTCGACGGTGGCGAGCAGGCGGCCGAGCGAGCCGCTCAGCTGCTGCTGCGCCGCCTGGAAGGCCTGGACCTTGGCCGGATCGGTGAGATCGTTCGCCGAGACCTGCACCGAAGTCGCCTTGGCGCGCGCCTCGACCACGTCGGTCAGGATCTTGCCTTCGGACGCGGCGGCACCCTTCACCGTGTTGACCAGCGCAGGGATGGTATCGGCGCGGCGCTGATAGGCGGCCTGCACATCGGCCCATTTCGCCTTCGCATTCTCTTCCGCGGTGGGCACGCTGTTGAGCCCGCAGGCCGAGAGCAGGGCGGCGCCGGCAAGGGCGAGAACGGCACGAAACTTCATCACGTCATGATCCTCCGGATCTGGTTCGGAGTGTCTTATACCGTGGCCACACCGGGGTTCGAAAGCGAAATCGGACAGTCGGCATTTGCGAACGGCCCGCATCCGTGCATCATGCCGGGGATGCCGCACCTCGGCGGCAGGAGACGGGAGCCGAAGGGATGTTCAAGGAATTCAAGGCGTTCGTTTCGCGCGGCAATGTGATCGACCTTGCGGTGGCGGTCATCATCGGCGCTGCCTTCAGCAAGATCGTCAGCTCGCTCACCGACGATCTGCTGATGCCGCTGATCGGCAAGATCTTTGGCGGGCTCGATTTCTCCAGCTATTTCATCGCGCTGGGCCCGATCCCCGCCAGCCTGGCCGGATCGACCGACTATGCCGCGCTGAAAAAGGCCGGCGTGCCGCTGTTCGGCTATGGCGCGTTCGTCACCGCGGCGGTCAATTTCCTGATCGTTGCCTTCATCATCTTCCTGCTGGTGCGTGCGGTGAACCGCATGCTCCCCAAGCCGGAGGAAGCCGCGGCCGCCGAACCGGCCGACGTGACGCTGCTGCGCGAGATCCGCGACGAGCTGAAGAAGAAGAAGAACGCGGCCTAGGCGGCGGCAAGGTCTTCCGCGACGGCATCGGCCAGGCTGGTGCCGTCGAGGATGCGTGCCGTCTCGTCGCGCACGCGCGCCATGGCGTGGCGGATCGCACAGCTCGCTTCGTCCTTGCAGTCGTTGCAGGGGCGATAGGCGGTGCGGCTGACACAGGGGACCAGCGCCAGCGGCCCCTCGATCACCCGGATGATCTCGCCCAGCGAGATGAGGTGCGTCGGCCGCGCCAGGCGATAGCCGCCGGCCTTGCCGCGCGTCGAGAGGAGGAAGCCCGCCTCGCGCAGGTCGGCGAGGATCAGCTCGAGGAACTTGCGCGGCACGTTCGCCTCGGCGGCGATGCGGTTCATCGGCGTGGGCGCGCCCGCGGCGGGCTGTCCGGCAAGGAAAAGCATCGCGCGCAGCGCATAGCGGGAACGCTGGGTCAACATGATGCAGCCTCCATGCCAATTGTTTGCGGCACTGTGAAGGCCTTAGGAAATGCAGCCTGACCTTTTCATTAATCGCCGAGCCCCTATATAGGGGCTGCCGGCTTCGGTCGGCTATGGGGATAAACGACGGCGTGCAATAGGCGCAGCGGACCCGGGGGCGGTACCCGGCGGCTCCACCACCAGCTACCTGCCAAGGCAGTTGATGACGGGGCCGAACTAGGATCGACGTGTGTTGAAAAGCGCTGACTATCTCTCGGCTTGGGCCACCGCGACGGTCTGAAACACAAGTGCCAACGATAACGAAGCACTCGCTATTGCGGCGTAACCCCACGGCCTAACGGCCCAAGGTTACTCTAAAATGCGCGGTTGGACCGCACCGGGCAACAGAAGCGGAATCCAGCGGTACGGGGGACACCGGGCAACAGAAGTCCCCCACTCCTCTTCCATTTTCCCGGACGACTCCAAGGCGGAGCCGGAGCCGCGACCTCCCGAAGGACCGCGCGCAGCCGCGACCGGCGCCCCAGTGCGGAGCACCGGCCGCCACCCTCAGCCCTCCGCCTTCAAGGACGCCATGTCGATGACGAAGCGATATTTCACGTCGCTCTTCGTCATGCGCGCATAGGCCGTCTCGATATCCTGCATCCGGATCATCTCGATATCGGCGGTGATGCCGCGCTCGGCACAGAAATCGAGCATCTCCTGCGTCTCGACCCTGCCGCCGATCGGCGAGCCGGCGATGGCGCGGCGATTGAGCAGCAGGTTGAAGATATCCGGCGAAGGGTGCGGATGCTCCGGCGCGCCGACCAGCGTCATCGTGCCGTCGCGGCGGAGCAGCACCAGGAACGCATTGAGGTCGTGCGCCACGGCAACGGTGTTCAGGATGAAGTCGAAGCTGTTGGCATGCGCCGCCATCGCCTCGGGATCGCGCGAGACCACGACTTCGTGCGCGCCCAGCTTCCTCGCATCCTCGACCTTGTCGGGCGAAGTGGTGAAGGCGACGACATGCGCGCCCATCGCCGCGGCGAGCTTGATGCCCATATGGCCAAGGCCGCCGATGCCGACCACGCCGACCTTCTTGCCCGGCCCCGCCTTCCAGTGGCGCAGCGGCGAATAGGTGGTGATGCCCGCGCACAGCAGCGGCGCGACCGCGGCCAGGTCCTTCTCGTCATGGCGGATGCGTGCGACGAAGACGTCCTTGACGACGATATGGTCCGAATAGCCGCCAAAGGTGTGGCCGCCGAGCACCTTGTCCTCGCCATTATAGGTGCCGACGAAACCGGTGGTCTCGCAGAACTGCTCCTCGCCGGCATGGCAGGACGGGCAATGGCCGCAGCTGTCGACCATGCAGCCAACGCCGACCAGGTCGCCCACCGCGAAGCCCGTGACGTCGCCGCCCACCGCCGTCACCCGGCCGACGATCTCATGGCCCGGAACCGAGGGATAGAGCGTGCCGCCCCATTCGCCGCGCACGGTGTGCAGGTCCGAATGGCAGACACCGCAATAGAGGATGTCGATCGAGACGTCGTCGGGCAGCAGGTCGCGGCGCGCGAAGCTGAAGGGGGCGAGCGGCGTGCTCGCCGACTGGGCGGCATAGGCCTTGGCTGGGCTGGGCATGATGGTCCTCGGTTGGTCTTGGGGGGAAGGAAATCGGGGTCAGAGCGTGTAGCCCGGTGGCTTGAACAGCAGCGCGGGCCGGGCGGCGATCTCGCGGCGATAGAATTGCGGCCAGTCGTCCATCGGCACGTCCTCGATCGCGACCGAGACGCTCTCCGCCGGCGATCCGATCGCGGCCGTCACGGCGGCGGCGAGCGCATCGGCCAGGCGCCGCTTCTCGGCATCGGAGCGCCCGGCGGCGAGGTGGAGCATGACGTGCGGCATCAGCGCCCCCGGGCCGGGCCGGCGAGATAGTCGGCGTCGGTCACATGCTCCATCCAGGTGACCATCCTGCCGTCCAGCGCCTCCTGGATGGCGATATGCGTCATCGCGGTGGTGGGGCTGGCACCGTGCCAGTGGCGATGGCCGGGCGGGCACCAGATCACATCGCCCGGACGGATCTCGACGATCGCCTCGCCCTCGCACTGGGTCCAGCCCAGCCCCGAAGTGACGATCAGCGTCTGGCCAAGCGGATGGCTGTGCCAGGCGGTGCGCGCGCCGGGCTCGAAAGTGACGCTCGCCACGCCATAGCGCGGCTCCGGCGCGATGGTGAGGGGGTCGATCCGCACCGATCCGGTGAACCATTCGGCGGGGCCCTTCTGCGAAGGCTGGGAGCCGCTGCGATTGAGCTTCATGGTGGGTTTCTCCTGGTAAAGGGACTGGGCGCTCGCCGGCCCGGCCATGAGGGCGAGCGCGGCGAGCGCCAGCGCCGGCCTCACCGGCCGACGACTTGCATCAGCGGAGCGGGATAGCGCTCGCCCTCGATACCGATCTCGGCGAGCGCGGCGGCGATGCCGGCAAGGTCCCCGGCAGTGAGCGCCACCGTGGCGGCGCCCAGATTCTCCTCGAGCCGGTGCAGCTTGGTGGTGCCGGGGATCGGCACGATCCAGGGGCGCTGCGCCAGGATCCAGGCCAGCGCGACCTGGGCCGGAGTCGCCCGCTTCTCCGCGGCGATGCGCTGGAGCAGGTCGACCAGCGCCTGGTTCTTCGCCATCGCGTCGGGCGTGAAGCGCGGCAGCTTGCTGCGGAAATCGCCATCGCCGAACGCGGTGTCCGCCTGCATCGCGCCGGTGAGGAAGCCGCGGCCGAGCGGGCTGTAGGGCACCAGGCCGATGCCCAGTTCCTCGCAGACCGCGAAGATGCCGTTGGTCTCCACGCCGCGCGTCCACAGCGAATATTCGTTCTGGATCGCAGTGACGGGCTGCACGGCGTGCGCGCGGCGCACCGTTTCGGCGCCCGGCTCGGACAGGCCGAAATGCTTGACCTTCCCTTGCGCGATCAGCTCCTTCACCGCGCCGGCAACTTCCTCGATCGCTACATCGGGATCGACGCGGTGCTGGTAGAACAGGTCGATCTGCTCGATGCCGAGCCGCTGGAGCGAAGCCTCGGCAACCGCGCGGATATGCTCGGGCCGGCTGTTCAGGCCCGGCTGCTGCACGCCGCCCGCGATGTTGAAGCCGAACTTGGTGGCGATCACCACCCGGTCACGCACCGGGCGCAGCGCTTCGCCGACCAGGCCTTCATTGGTGAAGGGGCCATAGACTTCGGCAGTGTCGAAGAACGTGACGCCGCGATCGACGGCGGCGCGCAGCAGGGCGCTGCTCTCCGCCGCGCTCAGCTTGCTGCCATAGGCGAAATCCAGCCCCATGCAGCCATAGCCGATCGCCGAGACTTCGAGGCCGTTGCCGAGAATGCGCTTCTGCATGTCTTGTCTTCCTGAGATGGGGTCACCCCTTGCCCGGCAGAGATAGGGCGGATCGCCCCGCCGATTAGGGGCTGTAATCTGAACGGGTTTATGAGAAATTCTCAGCAATGAACCGTCAGGATCTCGCCGATCTCGCTGCCTTCGTCGCCGTGGCGCGCGAGCGCAGCTTCACCCGCGCGGCAGCGCAGCTGGGCGTGACGCCGTCGGCGCTCAGCCACTGCATGCGCGGGCTTGAGGAGCGGCTGGGCGTGCGGCTGCTCAACCGCACCACGCGCAGCGTCACCGCCACCGAGGCCGGCGAGCGGATGCTGCGCTCCGTCGCCTTCCATCTCGACGAGATCGAGACGCATGTCGCGGCGCTCAACGACCTGCGCGAGCGGCCCGCCGGCAATATCCGCATCACCGCCGACGAATTCTCGCTCCAGACCGTGCTCTGGCCCCGGCTGCGCGGCGCGCTCGCCCGCTATCCGGACATCCGGCTGGAGATCGAGACCGACTATCGGCTGGTCGACATCGTCGCCGAGAAATTCGACGCCGGCGTGCGGCTGGGCGACATCATCGACAAGGACATGATCGCGGTGCCGATCAGCCCGGAAATGCGGATGCTGGTGGTGGCAACACCCGGCTATTTCGCCAAGGCCGGCCGCCCGCGCACCCCGCAGGAACTGGCCGGCCATTGCTGCATCAACCTGCGCCTGCCCACCCTGCGCGGCCTCTATGCCTGGGAGTTCGAGCGGGCCGGGCGGGCGCAGCGGGTGCGGGTGGACGGGCAGCTGACCTTCAACAGCATCTTCCATATCCGCGAGGCGGCACTGGACGGGTTCGGGCTCGCCTATCTGATGGAGAACCTGGTCCGCGAGCATCTCGACAGCGGCGCGCTGGAGGCAGTGCTCGAAGACTGGTCGCCGCCCTTTTCCGGCTATCATCTCTATTATCCGAGCCGGCGCCAGCCGACCCCGGCCTTCGCCGCGATCGTGGAGGCGCTACGCTACCGGCCCGGCCGCGAGGACCAAGCCTAGGGCACGGCCAGCCGGGCGAGCGCGCCGCCCGGCCGTGGCACCATCTCGAACCGGCCGCCGAGCTGGCCGGCCAGCGCAGCGGCGATGTGGAGGCCCAGGCTGGCGTGGCGGGTGATGTCGAAGCCAGGGGGGAGCCCCTGCCCGTCATCCTCGATCTCGATCGCGAAGCCCGGCTCGCGGCGCAGGCAGCGGATCACGATCCGCCCCCCTTCCCGCCCGCCAAAGCCGTGCTCGATCGCATTGGCCACCGCTTCGGCGACGATCAACGCCACCGGCACCGCGGCGTCCGGCGCGAGCTCGAGCGCATCGGGATCCTCGATCGTCAGCCCGACCGGCTTGCCGGCCGCCGCGATCACGTCCTCGGCCAGCGGTGCGAGCAGACCGCGCACACCCCGCGCCCCGCCGTCGGAGCGATAGAGCTGGCGGCTGATCCGCCCGATCGTCCCGACGCGGCGCGCGGCCTCGTCGAGCGCGGCCTGGGCGGCGGGGTCGCCGACATGGCGCTTCTGCAGCGCGAGCAGGCCGGCGGCGACCTGGAGATTGTTCGAGACGCGGTGCTGCAGCTCGTGGAACAGCAAGGTGCGCGTCTCGGCCAGCCGATGGTTGCGCTCGCGCTGCGCGATCAGCCCATGCGTCACCGTCTGCATCCAGTGGAACAGCAGCAGGACCAGCGTGCCGGCGGAAAGATAGAGGAAGATCGACGGCGCGACGCCCGGCAACGGCGCGTCGTGGAGCGGGTCCTTGATGAAGAACACCCAGCCAAGGATCCCGCCCAGCACCGCCGCGAGCAAGCCGGGCCGCACCCCGAACAGAAAGGCAGTGACGATCACGCCGGGCAGGAAAGTGGCATAGGGCAGGCCGGGCGGCAGCATGTTCCCGATCGCCAGGCGGATCAGCAGCGCGATCCCGGTGATCGCCAGGGTCAGGCCGATCTGGAGCCAGGGCCGGTCCGCGAGAAGCGGCAGCTTCTCCGGCCAGCGAACCTCTCCATCGACCTGGGTCATCGCTCTTCTCCTGCCGCTCCGGTGATAGCACAGGCCTCGGCCCGACATGCTGATCCGCGGCAAGGCGATGCGGGTATTTCCCGGCTACTCTTTGGAAATAACAGGAAAAAGGGGCATCCGTCGCCGGATGCCCCCGGTTTCCGGGCTTTCCGATCAGAAGCGGATGCCGACGCCACCCGCGACCTGGCGGCGCTGCAGGTTGACGCTGTAGAATCGGCCATAATCGGCATAGCTGGCATCGAGGAAGGCATAGGTCTTCTTGCCGAGGCCGACTTCGACGCCGACCGAGCCCTGAATGCCGCTCTTGCTCTCCGATTCGGAGATGCCGCCCGACTTGCCCTTGAACGTGATGCTGGCATAGCCGGCCTTCACATAGAGCAGCGACTTGGTGCCGACGACGAAGCCGAGCCGGCCGCCGACGCTGAGATTGCCGGTCTCTTCGAGGCAGACGCCGCCGCCGCACAGCGAAACGCTCGACAACTCGTAATTGGCATAGGGGCCGACCACGACCTTGTTGCCGGCGCGGATGTCGACGCCGATCTCGCCGCCATAGGAAACGGCGCTGCCGATCTTCCACACGCCGCCGCTGCCGTCGCTGATCGTCGGCGTCTCATAGCCGAGGCGGGCCTCGATGCGCGGGCCGGCAAAGTCATGGGCCGGCTCGGCCCGGTCCTGGGCAAAGGCCGAAACGGGCGCGAGCAGGAGCGTGGCAGCCGCAGCCGCGAAAAGCTTGTTCATGGATTCCCCCTTTTAGAAGCGTAAGATAACGCAAATACGCACCACCCCATTGCTGGAACGGGACGGTCGGCGGGGAATAGAAACGACCCCTTTCCGGGTCCAGTGGATTTTCCGTGGATTTGACCCGAAACGGAAAAGGGGCCCGGTTACCCGGACCCCTTCGCCATTTCTGCGGATTTACCCGCGGACGATCAGTCGTCGCCGCCGGTGAGGAACGCCGGCAGGCCGATATTCTCGCCGCCTTCGTCCTTCGATTCCGAACGCTCGCGGCGCGGGCCGCGGTCGCCACGATCGCCACGCGGGCCCCGGTCGCGATCGCCGCCCTCGCGGCGCGGACCACGATCGCCGCCACGGCCGCCGTCACGACGGCGGTCGCCACGATCACCGCGGTCACCCCGATCGCCGCGCGGTTCGCGCGGCTCGCGGGCCGGGCGGGTGTCTTCCAGCTCTTCGCCGGTCTCCTGGTCGACGACACGCATCGACAGGCGGACCTTGCCGCGCGGATCGATCTCGAGGACCTTGACCTTGACTTCCTGGCCTTCGCTCAGGGCGTCCGAGACCTTCTCGACGCGCTCGTTCTTGATCTCCGAGACGTGGACGAGGCCGTCCTTGCCGCCCATGAAGTTCACGAACGCGCCGAAATCGACCAGGTTGACCACCTTGCCGGTGTAGATCTTGCCGACCTCGGCTTCCTCGACGATGCCGAGGATCCAGTTCTTGGCGGCCTCGATCT
The DNA here is from genome assembly GCF_044754985.1 of Sphingomonas sp. NPDC092440. Classification (NCBI taxonomy): domain Bacteria; kingdom Pseudomonadati; phylum Pseudomonadota; class Alphaproteobacteria; order Sphingomonadales; family Sphingomonadaceae; genus Sphingomonas; species Sphingomonas sp. NPDC092440. The sequence continues at coordinate 132,202 of NZ_JBIVQA010000004.1, forward strand.
GCGTCAGGTCCGACGAGGAGATCTTGATCACGCCCTCGTCGTCGATGTCGACCTTGGCGCCGGTGGTGGCGACGATCTCGCGGATCACCTTGCCGCCGGTGCCGATGACGTCGCGGATCTTGGTCTTGTCGATCGTGATCGTCTCGATGCGCGGCGCGTGCGCCGACAGTTCGGAGCGAGCCTCGCCCAGCGCCTTGTTCATTTCGCCCAGGATATGGGCGCGGCCGTCCTTGGCCTGGGCCAGGGCCGCCTCGAAGATCTCCTTGGTGATGCCGGCGATCTTGATGTCCATCTGCATCGTGGTGATGCCTTCGGACGTGCCCGCCACCTTGAAGTCCATATCGCCCAGGTGATCCTCGTCACCCAGGATGTCCGACAGGATCGCGAAATCCTTGCCCTCGAGGATCAGGCCCATGGCGATGCCCGAGACCGGGCGCTTGATCGGCACGCCGGCGTCCATCATCGCGAGGCTGCCGCCGCAGACCGAGGCCATCGACGACGAGCCGTTCGACTCGGTGATGTCGCTGGTCAGGCGGATCGTGTAGGGGAATTCCTCCTTCGACGGCAGCACCGGGTGCAGCGCGCGCCACGCCAGCTTGCCATGGCCGACTTCGCGGCGGCCCGGGGCGCCGAAGCGGCCCACTTCGCCGACCGAATAGGGCGGGAAGTTATAGTGCAGCATGAAGTTCTGGTACGAGAGACCGCCCAGGCCGTCGATCATCTGCTCGGCGTCCTTGGTGCCGAGGGTGCAGGTGGCGATCGTCTGGGTCTCGCCGCGGGTGAACAGCGCCGAGCCGTGCGCACGCGGGAGGAAGTGCGTCTCCGCCACGATCGGGCGGATCTGCGTGGTGGTGCGGCCGTCGATGCGCTTGCCGTCCTTCAGGATGGCGGTGCGGACGATCTCGGCTTCCAGCTTCTTGGTCAGCTTGATGCCGGCCATGACTTCCTGAGGCGACAGGCCGTCCTCGGCGAACTGCGCCTTGGCCTTCGCGCGCGCCTCGTTCAGCGCGTTCGAGCGGGCCGACTTGTCGGTCAGCTTGTAGGCGGCGGCGATGTCCTTGCCGATCAGCTTCTTGATCTTGTCCTTGAGCTTGGCGTTGTCGTCCTGCGACGCCATTTCCCAAGGCTCCTTGGCCGACTGCTCGGCCAGCTTGATGATCGCCTTGATCACTTCGCGGCAGGCATCGTGCGCGAACAGCACGGCGCCGAGCATGATCTCTTCCGAAAGCTCCTTGGCTTCCGATTCGACCATCATCACCGCGTCATAGGTGGCGGCGACGACCAGATCGAGCTCGCCGGCGGCGACCTGCTCGTCGGTCGGGTTCAGGATATACGCGCCATCGACATAGCCGACGCGGGCGGCGCCGATCGGGCCCATGAAGGGCACGCCCGAGATGGTGAGCGCGGCGGACGCGGCAACCATCGACAGGATGTCCGGCTCGTTCTCGCCGTCATAGCTCAGCACCTGAGCGATGGCGTTGATCTCGTTGTAGAAACCTTCCGGGAACAGCGGGCGGATCGGGCGGTCGATGAGACGCGAGACCAGGGTCTCCTTCTCGGTGGCGCCGCGCTCGCGCTTGAAGAAGCCGCCCGGGATGCGCCCGGCGGCCGAGAATTTTTCCTGATAATGGACGGTCAGCGGGAAGAAGTCCTGGCCTTCCTTCACGCTCTTCGCGGCCGTGACCGCGCAGAGCACCACCGTCTCGCCGAGGGTCGCCATCACGGCGCCGTCGGCCTGGCGGGCAACCTTGCCCGTTTCGAGAGTCAGCGTCTTGCCGCCCCACTCGATCGATACAGTCTTCTTGTCGAACATGTGTTTTCCTTCACTCCCGCTACCCGATGCAGCGGGGGCCTATGAGTTGAGCCATACGTGGCTCCAGGATCGGCCGGATTGCCGATCCCCGTCGTGCCTCCGGTGCGGAGGCGGTTCGGCACGGTAGCGTGCCCGAATGACAAAAAGGCGACCCGAGGGCCGCCTTTTCGGTTACTTGCGAAGCCCGAGCTTCGCGATGAGATCGGTGTAGCGGCTCTCGTCCTTCTTCTTCAGATAGTCGAGCAGGCTACGGCGCTTGTTGACCAGCATGAGCAGGCCGCGGCGCGAGTGATTGTCCTTGGCGTGCGTCTTGAAGTGCTCGGTGAGGTTCGAGATGCGCTCCGAGAGGATCGCGATCTGCACTTCGGGGCTGCCGGTATCGGTGCCGCCGCGGGCGTGTTCCTTGATGAGCGCTTCCTTGCGCTCGGCAGTGATCGACATAGTCTTTCCTTCGACATCGCTTACAGGTTGAAGCCGCGAACGACCCGGACGAAACCGGACTGAGCCTCCACCAGCGCGATGGGCACATCGCCCGATTGCGCGAAATATTGGCCGTCTTCAGCAGCGATCCCGGCCAGAACCTGCCCCTGTCGGAGCAGCCCTGCCTGGTCGGGAGCGAGAGATAGAGCCGGGATGTCGTCCAGCCCCGCCCTCAATGGCAGGAGGAGGTGTTCAAGGGTGCGCGCCATACCGGCTTCTGCCAGTTTGTCCAGCGAAATCGCGTGATCGAGCGTGAACGGCCCGGCCTTCACCCGGCGGAGCATCGTGACATGGCCCACCGTGCCCAGCGCCAGGGCGATGTCGCGTGCGAGGCTGCGGATATAGGTGCCCTTGGAGACATGGGCGCACAGGGTGATTGTTTCCACTTCCTCCTCCGCACCCCTTTCGTCATCCCGGCTTTCGCCCGGATGACGGATCCGGAGATCGTGGATCACCACGTTGCGGCTGGCCAGCGTCACTTCTTCCCCGGCCCGGGCCAGGTCATAGGCGCGCTCGCCATCGACCTTGAGCGCCGAATAGGCTGGCGGCACCTGTTCGATCGGGCCGGTGAAGCGCGGCAGCACCGCTTCGATCCCGGCACGCGACGGGCGCACCGCCGACGTGGCGGCCGCCTCGCCCTCCAGATCGAGCGTGTCGGTCTGCACCCCGAAGCCGATGGTGAAATCATACACCTTGTCGCTGTCGAGCATCCGCCCCGCCAGCTTGGTCGCCTCGCCGATCGCCACCGGCAGCACCCCGGTCGCCAGCGGATCGAGCGTGCCGCCATGGCCGACCTTGAACTTGCCGTACTTGCCGTCGCGCAGCGCGCGCTTGACGGCGCTCACGCCCTGAGTGGAGCCGAGGCCCAGGGGTTTGTCGAGGATGATCCAGCCATGCATCCGGCGGCCCCTAGCCGAGGCCGGCCGCCGGAGCCAGCGTCAGGCGCCCTTGGCCTTGCCGGCCTTCGCCGCCTTGGCCGGCGGCGGGCCGCTATGGACGATATCGTCGATCCTGCACCGCTCGCGCCCGGCGATGATCGTGTCGCCGCGATCGATCTGGAAGCCGCCGGCAAAGGTCTTGAAGCCCACGCCGATCGCCCAGGGCAGCTCGTTGCAGCGGCCGAAGAAGCTCACATAATACCAGTTGCGCCGGGCATCCTGAATATAGACGCCATCGCCATCGTCGGTGGATTCGAAGGTGCGGATGTCGTTCCGGGTCATGAACGGGATCGTCGCCGGCTCGCCCGATTTGGGCCCGGGCGTGGGACCGGCCTGCTGCGCCGAGGCAGCGGAGGTGACGAACAGCGCCGGCAGCGCCAGCGCGAGGACGGTCTTGCGGAACATGGCTCGTCTCCTTTCGAAGACCATGTGGAACACTCCTGCCCTGCGGCTTAGCATAGTCAGGCTGTACGCTGCATGAAGTGGCGCCGGCACAGCGCGACATAGCGCTCATTGCCGCCCACCTCGCGCTGCTCGCCCTGCCGCACGGCATTGCCCGCGCCATCGACGCGCAGGTTCATCGTCGCCTTGCGCCCGCATTCGCACACCGACTTGATCTCGACCAGCGAGTCGGCGAGCGCGAGCAGTTCGGCCGAGCCGGGGAAGAGCCGGCCCTGGAAATCGGTGCGCAGGCCGTAGCAGAGCACCGGGATGCCCACCTCGTCGGCGAGATGGGCGAGCTGGCGGACCTGGGCGGGCGAGAGGAACTGCGCCTCGTCGACCAGGATGCAGGCAAGCGGCGATTCGTAATGCGCGTCCTCGGCGATGCGGCGCAGGTCGGTCGCTTCCTCGAACGGGATCGCATTGGCGCTGATGCCCAGCCGCGAATCGATCACGCCCTTGCCGCCCCGGTCATGGATGCCGGCCGTGAACAGCAAGGTGCGCATGCCGCGCTCGCGATAGTTGAAATCGGCCTGGAGCAGCGTGGTCGATTTGCCCGCATTCATCGAGGCATAGTAGAAATAGAGCTTGGCCATCTTATGCAAGAATCTCGACGGAGACGGATGCTGCTTCTCCGACCTTCCGAGCAACGCCCTTGTCGAAAGTGGCGAATTTATCAGCCACGTCCTCCGACATGATCAGGTGCATCGCGTCTGCCCAATCCGCGCCCGACCTGTATTGCTCAATGGCCCAGTGCAGGCGATCCGAACCTTGGGTCCGTATCGTTTCGATCGAGAGAAGGACGGTCATTGCGTCAGCCACGACCGAACGCGCCAGCTTCAATCGCTTGTGGAGCAACCAGCCCAGTTCCAGCCAAACAGTCGGCGTGACCCAGACTGGTTCCGCCAGAACAGCGCTGGCGATCCTGTGCTGCGGCACATCGTCGGCCAGGATGAAACGCGCCAGCACATTGGTATCGACGGACCTCATGCGTCGTCCGCAATCTCGGATGACCACCCCAAATCCTCGACGGCAACCGGCGGTCCCGCATGCTTGTAGATTGTGCGAAGCTGCCGAACGGCCTGCTCGACCGTTAGCGATGCTTGCCGCTCCTGACGGCGCGTGAGGTAAATTCCGCTCGATGTCTCGATGACTTCGAGATCGGCCCCAGCAGCCCAGCCAAGCCGATCCCGTATGGATTTGGGAACAACCACCTGACCCTTGTCGGACATGCGAGTGTGCGCGTTCATGGCGGTAAGATGCGTCTTACCGGCGCGGGAGTCAATCGCCCTCACCATCCTCGCCCAGGTCGCGCGCCACCTTGGGATCGCGCAGCAGCTTGTCGATATGGCTGCCCTCGTCGAAGCTCTCGTCCGCCAGGAACTTGAGCCTGGCCGCATATTTCATCTTCACCCTGTGCGCGACCTCGCGCTGGAGATAGGCGGTGTTGGTGCGCAGCGCCTTGATCACCACTTCCTCGTCCTTGCCGAGCAGCGGCTTCACGAACACGGTGGCATGGCGCAGATCGGGCGACATCCGCACTTCGGTGATCGAGACCATGTGGCTGGCCAGCGTCTCGTCGTGCACCTCGCCGCGCTGCAGGATCTCGCTCAGCACATGGCGCACCTGCTCGCCGACGCGCAGCAGGCGGACGGAACGCTCTTCGGTGGTGGTCTGCGTCTTCATTTCTCACCCCGGCGCGCCATCGCGCCTTCCATCACGCGGCCCGTGAAGGTGCCGCGGGCGACCATGTTGCCGCCTTCGTCGAACAATTCGGCCTCGGTGACCGCGATCGTCTTGCCCAGGCTCACCACGCGCCCCTTCCCCGTGAAGCGGCCGGGCCGGGCGGGCTTGAGGCACACCACATGGAAATCGATCGTCGGCGCATAGACCCGCCCCTCGCTCGCCGCGAACAGGCAGGGGCCCTGCGTGTCGTCGAGCATCGCTGCCAGGAACCCACCCTGCACCGTGCCCGCCGGATTGAGGAACCGGCCGTCGATCGCGAAGCCGATCTCGATCGTCCACGCCGCCGCGTCGAACCCCTTCATCTCCCAGCCGAGCAGCCGGGCGGAGGAAGGCGACGGGAAATCGTCGAAGATCGAAGCCATCTATTCTCCACCTCTTCTCCCTCTCCCCTTGTGGGAGAGGGAGGGAGCCGACGAAGTCGGCGGAAGGGTGAGGGGGAATGGGGTGAGGATCAAGTCCCCCTCACCCTTCCCACGCCTTCGGCGCGGGCCCCTTCCCTCTCCCACAAGGGGAGAGGGAGATTCTTACAGCGTGCGCTCGCGCATCTCGACTTCGAAGGTCTCGAGATAGTCGCCCGCCTTGATGTCGGTGAAGTTCTGGCTGAACGTCACGCCGCATTCCAGGCCCGCGCGCACTTCGGCCACATCGTCCTTGAACCTGCGCAGCGAGGCGATCTCGCCCTGGTAGATGATGACATCGTCCCGGGTGATGCGCGCCTTGAGCGCCTTGCGGATCGCGCCTTCGGTAACGAGCAGACCGGCGGCCTTCCCGTGCTTGCCCGCCGAGAAGACTTCCTTGATCTCGGCGCGGCCGACGACGGTTTCGAAGGCTTCCGGACCAAGCTGGCCGGCCATGCCCGCGCGGATCTCGTCGGTCAGGTCGTAGATCACGTCATAATATTTGAACGCGACCTTGTTGCGCTCGGCGATCTCGCGCGCCTTGGCGTTCGGGCGGACGTTGAAGCCGATGATCGGCGCACCGGCGGCGCCGGCGAGCGTCACGTCGCTTTCGGTGATGCCGCCCACGCCGGCATGGAGAACGCGGGCCTTGATGTCGTCGGTGCTGATCTTGTTGATCGCCGCGACGATCGCCTCGACCGTGCCCTGGGTATCCGCCTTGACGACCAGCGGATATTCCATCGCCTGCTTTTCCTTGAGCGCCGAGAACATGCTCTCGAGGCTGGCCGGCGCCTGGGTGGTCCGCTTCTGGAGCGCGACGCCCTGGCGATATTCGGCGACTTCGCGCGCGCGCGCCTCGTTCTCGACGACCTGGAGCGGATCGCCCGCCATCGGCACGCCGGAGAGCCCCAGGATCTCGACCGGAACCGACGGGCCGGCTTCCTTGACCTGCTGGCCCTTGTCGTTGACCAGCGCGCGGACCTTGCCGCTCTCGGCGCCGACCACGAAGACGTCGCCGACCTTCAGGGTACCACGATTGACCAGGACGGTGGCGACCGGGCCGCGGCCCTTGTCGAGCTTGGCCTCGATCACGGTGCCCTCGGCCTCGCGGTCCGGATTGGCCTTGAGGTCGAGCAGTTCGGCCTGGATCTGGATCTTGGCGATCAGGTCGTCGAGGCCGATCTTCTTGAGCGCGGAGACTTCGACGTCCTGCGTCTCGCCGCCCATTTCCTCGACGATCACTTCATGCTCGAGCAGGCGCTCGCGCACGCGCTGCGGATTGGCGCTGTCGAGGTCGACCTTGTTGATCGCCACGATCATCGGCACGCCGGCCGCCTTGGTGTGGTTGATCGCCTCGATCGTCTGCGGCATCAGCCCGTCGTTCGCAGCGACCACCAGCACGACGATGTCGGTGATGTCGGCACCGCGAGCGCGCATCTGCGTGAACGCCTCATGGCCCGGCGTGTCGAGGAAAGTGATCTTCGACTTGTCCTTCAGCGTGACCTGATAGGCGCCCATATGCTGGGTGATGCCGCCGGCCTCGCCCTTCACCACGTCGGTGCCGCGCAGGGCGTCGAGCAGCGAAGTCTTGCCGTGATCGACGTGACCCATGATCGTCACCACCGGCGCGCGCGGCTGCAGCGTGTCCTCGGCATCGGCCTCGGACACGTCCAGATCGACGTCGCTCTCGCTGACGCGCTGCAGGTTGTGGCCGAATTCGGTGACGAGCAGCTCGGCGGTGTCCTGGTCGATCGTCTGGTTGACGGTGACCGGCATGCCCATCTTGAACAGCGCCTTCACTAGGTCGGCCCCCTTTTCGGCCATCCGGTTGGCGAGCTCCTGCACGGTAATCGCCTCGGGGACGACCACGTCGCGGACCTGCTTCTCGCGCGGCGCCGACGAACCGCCATAGGAACGACGATGCTCCTTCTCGCGGGCGCGCTTCAGCGCGGCGAGCGAGCGGGCACGGGCGCCGTCCTCGCCGCCCAGGGCGCGATTGACGGTGAGCTTGCCCGACTGGCGGCGATCGTCGCCCTTGCGGTCGCGCTGCTGCGGACGCGCGGGCTCGGGGCCGCGGCGCACCGGCGCGCCGCCCGTGGGGGCGGGGCGCGATGCGGGCGCATTATTGCCGCCGCCGGCCGGGCGCGCGGCCTGGGTCGGCGCCGGAGCGGCAGCCTCGGGCTTCGGCTCGGGCTTGGGCTGCGGCTTGGGAATCTCGGGGCGCTGCACCGGGGTGAACAGGCGCGGGGCCGGACGGCTCGGATCGAGCTGCAGCGCGACCGGAGCCGGGGGCGGCGCCGGCGTCGGCGCGGGCGCGGGCTTGGGGGCCGGGGCCGGGGTCGGCGCCGGCGCGGCGACGGGGGCCGGAGCGGCCTCGACGGCCTTCTCGACCTTGGGCTCGGGGGCCGGCGGCGCCTTGGCGGCTTCCGCCTCGGCCCGGGCCTTTTCCTCGATGCGGCGGGCCTCGGCTTCGGCAGCCTCGGCGCGCTCGCGCTCCTCGCGGCGGCGTGCTTCCTCGTTCGCCTGCATGCGCTGGTCTTCCGCCTCGCGCAGCATTCGGGCCTGGCGCTCCTGCGCCGTCTCGTTCGACGGGCGCGGCGGGGGCGCAACGGGGCGCGGCGGCGCGGGCGGTGCCGGCGGCGCAGCGGGCGCGGCGACGGGCTCGGGCGCGGCCTGCGCCTCGTCCTGCGGAGTGCCGTGCGGGCCCAGGACACGGCGGCGCTTCACTTCCACGACCACGGTGTTCGAGCGGCCATGGCTGAAGCTCTGCTTCACCTTGCCCGTCTCGACCGTGCGCTTCAGCCCCAGCGGTGCGCGCATGCCCAGTTTCGGCTTATCGTTATCGGTGTCGCTCATGCGCCTGCCTAAAGTCCTTCAGTCTGTCGTTCGTCTTCGGACGCTTCCGACGGAAGCGCCGATGCGCCTTGCGAAGCGGTTTCGCAAGGGCGAGGGGTGGAATCGGATCCGATAAAGCGCAGCCACCGATCGAGCGCTTCGCTCGTCCGCGCAGCCGCTTTGGCGTCGGTCAGGCCCGCATGTACCACATTTTCGCGGCCAAGCGCCAAGGACAATATGGTGCGCGGGATCGGCAATGTTAAGCCCTGCAGGCCGCTGCCTTCGCGATCGCTGCCCACGCGCCAGGCCTGGGCGAGCTTGCGCGCGCCGTCCTCGCCGGCATCGCCGGCATGGAGCAGCAGGTGGAGCCTGCCGCCACGCGCGGCTTCCTGGATGCGGTCGCCGCCGATCGCGACATGCCCGGCCTTGAACTCCAGGCCCAGCCGGTCGAGCGCGTTGCGCCGGAGCTGCTCCTCGATCCGCGCGCCCAGATCCTCGGGAATGCGCAGCTCGGCGCCCTTGAAGGCGCGGGCGAGCACGCCCTTCAGCTTCTTGCCCGAAGCTTCGAGTTCCGCGCGGGTCACGCCGATCCAGGCGCCGCGGCCCGGCGCCTTGGCGCGGACATCGGGCAGCACTTCGCCATCGGGCGAGAGCGCGAGTCGGATCAGCCCGTCGCGCGGAGCCTCCTCCCGCGACAATATGCAGGTGCGCACGGGATCGCTCCCCTCCCGCGCCGCGGAAGGAGTGGTCGCCTTGGCAGTTAGCCGTGCCGTGTCATTGTGAGGGTTCCGCATGCGCGTCTCCCTGCACCGGCGCGTCGCGGTCGGCGATCAGCCGCCCGCCCGCGCCGTAATTCTCCAAGCTCAGCTCGGTGATGTTGACCTGCACGGCACCCGCCGGCTTGCCCAGGCGCGCGACCATGGAGGCCGTGACATCGGCGACGATGCCAGCCTTCTGCTCGCGAGTGGCCGGGCCGGCCAAGCGGATGTCGATGAAGGGCATCAGGCCTCGTCCTCCGCCGGCGCGACCGCCGCGGCATCGTCCTCGGCGAACCAGTGCGCGCGCGCCGCCATGATGATCTCGTTGCCCTGCTCGTCGCTGAGCCCGTACTCGGCGAGGATCCCGCCCTTGTCGGCCTCGCGCTTCGGCGCGTCCTCGTTGCGGCGGCGCGGCTCGGCGCGCTTCTTCTGCACCAGCTCGTCGGTGGCGAGGTCCGCCAGATCGTCGAGCGTCTTGATGCCCGCCTTGCCCAGCGTGACCAGCATCGCCTCGGTCATGTACGGCATGGTGGCGAGATCGTCCTCGACGCCCAGCGCACGGCGCTCGGCGCGGTTGGCTTCCTCGCGGCGCTCCAGCGCTTCCTGCGCTCGGCTCTGCAGCTCCTGGCCGAGCTCCTCGTCGAAGCCCTCGATCGAAGCGATCTCGTCGAGCTCGACATAGGCGACTTCTTCCAGGCTGCTGAAGCCTTCGGCAACCAGCAGCTGGGCCAGCGTCTCGTCGACGTCGAGCTCGTTCTGGAACATCTCGCTGTTCGCGACGAACTCGGCCTGGCGCTTCTCGCTGGCGTCGGTCTCGGTGAGGATGTCGATCGCCTTGGCGGTCAGCTGCGAGGCCAGGCGCACATTCTGGCCGCGGCGGCCGATGGCGAGGCTGAGCTGATCGTCGGGGACGACGACTTCGATGCGGTCCTCTTCCTCGTCGATCACGACGCGGCTGACATTGGCCGGCTGCAGCGCGTTGACGACGAAGGTCGCGGTGTCGGGCGACCAGGGGATGATGTCGATCTTCTCGCCCTGCATCTCCTGCACGACGGCCTGGACGCGCGAGCCCTTCATGCCGACGCAGGCGCCGACCGGATCGATCGAGCTGTCGTGGCTGATCACGCCGATCTTGGCGCGCGAGCCCGGATCGCGGGCGGCGGCCTTGATCTCGATGATGCCGTCGTAGATCTCGGGCACTTCCTGCGCGAACAGCTTCTTCATGAACTCGGGGTGCGCGCGGCTCAGGAAGATCTGCGGGCCACGGTTCTCGCGGCGGACGTTGAGGATGATCGAACGGACGCGGTCGCCGACGCGAACCACTTCGCGCGGGATCTGCTGGTCGCGGCGGATCACGCCCTCGGCGCGGCCCAGATCGACCACGACGTGACCGAACTCGACGCGCTTCACCACGCCGGTGATGATCTCGTTCTGGCGGTCCTTGAACTCTTCATACTGGCGCTCGCGCTCGGCGTCGCGGACCTTCTGGAAGATGATCTGCTTCGAGGCCTGGGCCTGGATGCGGCCGAACTCGATCGGGGGCAGCGGATCGACGATATAGTCGCCGATCACGGCGCCCTTCTGCAGCTTCTGCGCCTGGTTGACGTCGACCTGCTTGAAATAGTCGTCCACCAGCTCGACCACCTCGACGACGCGCCACAGGCGCAGGTCGCCGGTGTTCGGGTCGAGCTTCGCGCGGATGTCGTTCTCCACGCCGTAGCGGTTCTTCGCGGCGCGCTGGATCGCGTCTTCCATCGCCTCGATGACGATGGCCTTGTCGATCAGCTTTTCCTTCGCGACCGAATCGGCGATGGCAAGCAGCTCGGCCTTGTTGGCGGAAATGGCGGTGGCCATCAGTTGTCTTCCTCTGCTTCGTATTCTTCGGCGCCCTCGACAGAGAGCGGCACGGTTGCGGCAATGAGCTTGTCGGTCATCAGCAGCTTGGCATCGGCGATGGCGCCGAACGGCACGCTGACCATTTTGTACTTGCGGACGTCGATCGAGATCATGTCACCCTCGGCGCCGATCAGGTCGCCGGTGAGCTGCTTGCGCCCGTCCTCGAGCGGCTCGACCAGGTTGAGGCGCGCCTCATGGCCCTTCCAGTCCTCGAAATCCTGCGCGCGGGTCAGCGGGCGGTCGATGCCGGGCGAGCTGACTTCCAGGCGATAGGCGTAATCGAACGGATCCTTGCCCTGCTCCTCCAGCGCGTCGAACACATCCGAGATGCGGCGCGACAGGTCGGCGCAATCGTCGATGGTGAGCTGGCGGGTGTCGGGGCGCTCGGCCATCACCTGCAGCGTCGGGTCGCTGGTCCCGCCGAACATCTTGACGCGCACCAGCGCGAGCCCGAGCGCCTTTGCTTCGGGTTCGATCAGCTTGGTGAGGTCGGCAATATTCGCCACGCGGCACTCCGGAATTGGTCAAGCAGCTTCGGCGCCGGAGCCCTGCGGGCCCCGACCTCGGCATGTTTGACGATGTCGAGAAAGCACAGGCGATATACGCACTCGGCGCAGCGGCGGCAAGAGCAATCGGATTCGAGCGCGAGGCCCGCCCCGCATGGCCCATGGTTCGTAAACTTTGCCGCGCCGTCCGGGTAGATCGGCCAACCCTAAACCGGGCCGCTCCCCAACCGGGCCGGCCCACTGGGCCAGCCCTCAACTGGGCCAGCCCTCAACTGGGATTGTGCGCGTCGAGGAACCTGCCCACTCGCGTCAGGAAGTCGGTCGAATGCACCGGGTCGGCGAAGCCGTGCCCTTCCTTGGGATAGACGACATATTCATGCGCCCGCCCCAGCTTCTGCAGCGCCTCGTGCAGGCGGCGCGACTGGTAGAGCGGCACATTGTCGTCGTCCTCGCCATGCGCGAGCAGGATCGGCACGCGCATCCGCTCGACCTGCTTCAGGGGCGAGACGGTATCGAGCTCGAAATGCCTGTCGCCCTGCACCCGGGTGCGCCAGTCGCGAAAATAACGAGTCGCCGCCATCGTGCGGCTGTCGTAGCGCAGCATCGAGGCGACGTCGGAGACCCCGGCGAAGCTGATCGCGCAACGATAGGTCTCGGGATTGCGCACCGCCGCCCACATCGCCGCATAGCCGCCGAACGACGCACCCATGATGCAGACGCGCCTGGGATCGACCACGCCCTTGGCGGCCAGCCATTTCACGCCGTCGTCGATATCGTCCTGCATGCCGCGGCCCCATTGGCCGATGCCCTTGGCGACGAAATCGCGGCCGAAGCCGGTCGAGCCGCGGAAATTGGGCTGGAGCACCACATAGCCCTTGCTCGCCAGGAACTGGGCCCAGGCGTCATAGCCCCAGCTGTCGCGCGCGAAGGGGCCGCCATGCGGCATGACGACCATCGGCAGGTTCTTGTCGCCGCGGCCCGGCGGCATCGTCAGATAGGCGCGCAGCTCGAGCCCGTCGCGCGCCCGGTAGCGGACCGGCTCCATCGCGGCGAGCCGCTTCCCGACCAGGCTCTCATAGGGCGCGGCGAACGCGTCCATGTGCCGGGTCCGGCGATCATAGACGTAATAGGCGCCGGGATCGTCGGACGAGGCGCTCCAGATCAGCAGCTGCATCTTGTCGCGGCTCGACGAGACGACGCGGTTGAGATGGCCGGGCACCGCGCGGTCGAGCCTGGCCTGGAGCCCCTGCATCTCGGGGTCGAACCAGGTGACCCCGGGGCGCTCCTCGTCATAGAAGACGCCGCGCACCTTGCCGTCCAGGCCGAGGTCGAAATCGTCGATGTCGACCTGCGGATTCTCGTAGATCCGCTCGCCCAGCGCTTCCTTGCCGAAATCATAGCGATACAGGCCGAAACGACCGCTCTCGCCCGCCGCCACCGCATAGCCCTGGGCACTGCCGGGTGCCAGGGTGAAGCTGTCGATCCGGGTGTCGCCGGCGCCGGTGCCGATGTCGCGGCGCTGGCTGCGCCGGAAGTCCTCGCCGTCCCTGTCGCGATAATAGGTCCAGTAGCGCCCGTCGCGCGTGCCCATGCCGACCCGCACCACGCCGTCCGAATCGGCATACCAGTCCCACACATCCTCGCGCGCGCTGACGATCTTGGTCGACTTGCCGGTGCCGAGATCGACCCGATAGACCGATGGCCATTCATAGATGCTCGGCTGGGTGTTGAGCAGCAGATACTGCCCGTCCCGATCGACATGGACGACATTGTCGCCGTCCACCCCCTGCTCGCGCGGGCCGACGAAGCTCTGCTTGCCGGTATCGAGGTCGAGCAGCACGATCCGGGTCATGCGGCTGTCTTCGCCGAGCACGTTCGCCATCGTGCTCAGGCTGACGAGGACGCGCCGGCTGCCCGCCCAGCGGATCCATTCGATGCGATGCTTGTCGGGAATCGGAATCGGCCGGACCTTGCGCCCCGCGATGGCCGTGTCGAAGATCAGCGCCACCGCCTTGCCCTTGATCAGCCCCTTGGCGGCGATGAGCTTCCCGTCGGGCGCGATCACCGGCGCGCCGATCGCCGGCAGCGCCCCGAAATCGGCGGCGGTCGGCACGGCGGGATCGGGATCGGGATCGGGAGCCACCATCCCCGCCGTCCCCGTCGCGATGCCGGCGAGCGCCATCGCACAGGCGAGCGCCATCCCCCGCAAGAGCTTGTCCCGCATGCTTCCCCCTTCTGCCTTCCCCGTGCCAGCTTCACTTGGCAGGCGCCCGGGATGCAAGCAGAATTGGCACCGGAGGCCACGCCCGGAGCCGCTACGGTTTTCGAAGCGTTGGCGCCGCGACAACGGAAGAGAGGGATCGATCCGATGCAGAACAGTCTTCGCCTGGCGCTGCCCGCGCTGGCATTGCTCGCCGCCTGCAATGCGGGCTCGGGCCTCTCGGCGCGGCAGGCGGAACCTGCCGCCGCGAACGGCGAACCGCCCTTCACCATGGCCCAGGTCGCCGCGTTCGACGCGCCCTGGGCCATGGCCTTCCTGCCCGACGGGCGCATGCTGGTGACCGAGAAGGCGGGCAGGATCCTGCTGGTCTCGGCGGACGGCCGGCAGCGGCAGGTGATCGCCAATGTCGACGTGGCCTTCCAGGGCCAGGGCGGGCTGCTCGACGTGATCCCCGCGCCCGATTTCGCGAAGAGCCGGCAAGTCTACTACACCTATGCCGAGCCGCGGCCCCAGGGGTCCAGCCTGGCGATGGCCCGCGCGACCTTCGTCGACGGCGCGACGCCGGCGCTCACCGATCCGCAGGTGCTGTGGCGCGCGGGAGCGGACGGCAAGGGCGGCCAGTTCGGCGCGGTCATCGCCTTCGCGCCCGACGGCAAGTCGCTGTTCCTGACGTCCGGAGAGCGCCAGCGCTTCACCCCGGCCCAGGACCCGAACCAGGCGCTCGGCAAGATCCTGCACCTGACGCTGGACGGCAAGCCGGCGCCCGGCAATCCCTGGGCGGGCAAGACCGGCACGGCAACCGTGACCGTCACCGATCCGCCCCGGAACACCGAGCTCGCCAGGGCCGCGCCGGGCCGCACCCAGGCAGTGGACGGCCCCAACCTCGCCCCCGCCGAGACCTGGACCCTCGGCCATCGCAATCCCTATGGGCTGGTGTTCGACGCGAGCGGCCGGCTCTGGGAGAACGAGATGGGGCCCAAGGGCGGCGACGAGGTCAACCTGATCCGCAGGGGCCGGAACTATGGCTGGCCGCTGGTCTCGAACGGCGACAATTACGACGGCACGCCGATCCCCCGTCATGCCCCCGGCGACGGCTTCGAGGCGCCGGCGGTCTATTGGAACCCGTCGATCTCGCCGGGCGGGATGATCTATTATTCGGGCGGCATGTTCCCGAAATGGAAGGGCTCGCTGCTGATCGGCGCGCTGTCGGGCCGCGCGCTGATCCGCGTCGCGCTGGACGGCGACAAGGCGAGCAAGGCCGACCAATGGGACCTGGGCATGCGCATCCGCGACGTGGCGCAGGGGCCGGACGGCGCGGTGTGGCTGCTCGAGGACGCCGGCACGGCCAATGGGCGGCTGTTCCGGCTGACGCCCAAGTGACGCGCCCGGCGCGCGCCGCGGCCCCTAGCGGAGGATCAGATAGTTCATCCGCGCCGCCGCGATCGGCCGGTCCGGCTCGTCCTGCCAGGCGATCGCCTCGACATTGGCGACGCGGGTGCCGAGCCGGGTCACCGCGCCACGGGCCCGGGTCGGCTTGTCGCGGCCGCCGCGCATATAGTCCACCGTCAGGTTGATCGGCTTGACCTGAGTCTCGTCGGTGCCGAGCGCCTGCCAGAGCGCGCCCACCGCCGCCATTTCGAGCAGGCCGCCGATCGCGCCGCCGTGCAGAAAGCCGGGACGGCCGAGCACGCCGTCGCCAAAGGGCATCACCAGCACCGGCGCCTGCGCGCCGGGCTCGACCGTCAGGCCGAGCAGCTCTGCATAGGGAGGCAGGATCACCGGTAGCGCTCCGTCGCCATGAAGGTGCCGGCGACATGGGCGATCGGATCGTCGGGATCGCCGTCATGCGCCTGGCCGCGCACAAAGGCGATCGAGCGCGTCAGCCGATAGCATTCGCCGCGGCCGATCACCGTGCGCCCCGGCGCCGCGGGGCGCAGATAGTCGATCCTGAGGTCGAGCGTCGCCTGCGGCACGAAGGCGCCGGCGCGCAGCCAGACCGAGACGGCGGTGGCCATGTCCATCAGCGCCAGGATCGGGCCGGAAGCGAGCACGCCCGAGGCCGGATCGCCGATCATGTCCTCGCGATAGGGCAGCTCGAGCTCCGCCCAGTCGGGCCCGTGCGTGCGATAGCCGATGCCCAGCCGGGTGCCGTGGCTGGCGTATCGCAGCTCGAAGAAGCGCAGCGGGTCGAAGGCGGAAGGGGCCGGTTGGCGCATCGCCGCCCCCTAGCGCGGTGGAGGAAAGCACGCAAATGGCGGCAATTACATCGTTGTAAGATGCACCATTCCCGTCCCGCCCTACCGTGACGCCATCGGGGAACCTTCGAGAGGGAGGGAGGCATGGGATTGCTGAAGATCGATCTGGGCGAGATCCCGGAACTGGGCACCAGCGTGGCGATGCACGGAACGCTGCGCACGGTCCTGAACGATGTCGACGATCTGTTCGAGCTGATCGTCGGCATCGCGATCCTGATCTACGAGATCGCGCCCGACTTCGCATGAACGGGATGGACGCCGGAACGCGCGCGGCACTCATCGCCGCGCGAGAGGCCGGGCGGGGCGCGATCCGGAAATGGCGGCGTGGCGAGGCTCATCGCGCACTCGAAGCGCTATTCGCCGATTGCGCCACGAACGATGCCGAGGAGGCGATGCACCGTGCAACGAAGCTGCTCGGCGACGGCAGCTGGGCCGGGGCCCTGCTCCAGCCGCTGATCGATGCGCTCGCTGCCGATCCTCTGTTCGAGCCGCCGTTCAAGGCCAGCCGCGACGGCCTTCGCGTCGGCGCCGTGCTGTTCGATTGTCCCGCGGTGGCGATCTCCGCCTGCGTGACCGGCGCGGCCGCGATGCGCCGGCGGCCGCCGCCGGCCAGCTGCACCTTTTCCGGCCGCCTCGCCGTGACGCGGTTCGTCCGCGCCGGCGGGGCGACGCTGCGGCGCTGGCGGACCACGCCCGCCGGGCCGGGCTTCCGCGCCGCCGAGGCGCCACCTTGCACGGAAATGGCCCCGCTGCGGCTCGCCGATGGTGTCGTCCACGCAATCGATGGGCGCCGCGAAGCCCAGCTGCTCGCCGATGCCGGCGGCGACGTGGTCACGCTGGTGGCGACGATCCGGGCGGGCGCCGCGCCGCTGATGCGCGAGCACGCGATCGGCGACGGCAAGCTGCTCCGCGTCGCGAGCGGGGACGACCGTGCCTCGCGCGCCGAGATGCTGCTCGCCTTTCTCCGCCTTGCCGGACGGGCCGATGCGGCTCCGCAATTCGATACGGCGAGCCGCGATCCGGCCTTTCATCTGCGCTGGGCGGCGATGCGCGAGTGGCTGGCGCTCGATGCCCGCGCCGCCCTGCCCCGGCTCGAAGCCATGGCGGCAGGCGACCCGCACATAGAGATACGCGAGGCGGCCGCGCGAACGCTCGCGGTGGTGCGTCCACGGCTGGGGGCAGCATGCCGCGCCTGATCGATCCGGGCCTGGGCGGCGCGATCGAGCTGGTCGAGCTGGTCGAGACGCTCGATGCCTATCCCGTCGATGCACGCGACGAGGACGCGTTCGCGAGCTGGGGGCCATTGCTCGCCCGGCTGGGGCGCAACCGCGATTTCCTCGCCGACCTCGCGATCGCCGAGCTCAAGACGCGCTGTGCCGCCCAGCATGCCGGCAATGGCTATGGCGCCCAGGTCTTCCTGCTGCGCCCGCCCAATGGCCGCTATGTGCTGCGCGCCAATTTCTGGCCGGCCCGCGCCGATTCGGCCACGCGCCGCAGCGGGCCGGCGGCGTTCTTCTACGACCTGCCGCACGACCATAATTTCCCTTTTCTTACCTATGGCTATCTCGGCCCGGGCTATTGGAGCGACTATTACGAATATGACGCGGCGCCGCTCACGGGCCTGCCCGGCGAGCAGGCTGGGCTGCGCTTCGTCGAACGTGCCCGGCTCGAACCGGGCCGGCTGATGCTCTACCGGATGCGGCGCGACGTGCACGTCCAGCTGCCGCCGGACAGCATGTCGGTCTCGCTCAACATCCTCGGCGCCGATCCCGCCCAGCCCTGGCTCGACCAGTATCGCTTCGACATCGGGCGCGGCACGATCGCCGAGGGGCTGACGGTGACGGCCGCGGAAGCTCTGGTCGCCGTCGCGGTGCATGTCGGCAACGGGCTCGACCTCGCCGAGCGCTTCGCCCGCCACCATCCCTGCGCGCGGATGCGAGTGACCGCGCTCGACGCGCTGGTCTCGGCGCTGCCCGACGAGGCACCGATGCTGCTCTCCCGCGCGACGGACGATCCCGACCGCTTCGTCGCCGGCCATGCCCGGGCGAGACTAGCTCCGTAACGGACATGGTTGCCGCCGAATTGGTGCCATCGCCGCTAGCTTCGGTGCCGTGACCGTACGTGTCGCCTGTACAGTCGAACTCCCTGACCTTGCCCGAGCCACTGCGGCGCGCGGACTGGGGCTTGTCCCCTATGCGCCGGGCGTGAAGGCGGCCGCGGGCCTGTTCGCGGGCACCGGCGAGAGCGTGGCGCGGATCCGCGCACTGGGCTGGCAGGAGCCGCTCCTGCTGCTGCTGCCGAGCGAAGGCAGCGTGGCCCATGCGCTCGATGCCGGCGCCGACGATGCGATGCCCGCATCCGCCACCGCCGAGGAAGTGGCCGCCCGCCTTGCCGCGCGGATCCGGCGGCGGCCCGAGATCGTGCTCGGCGAGCTTCGCATCGACCCGGTCGAGCGCCGCGTGACCCGCGCCGGCCGGCCGATATCGCTGCTCCCCCGCGAATATGCCCTGCTCCTCCATCTGGTCCGCCAGGGCGACCGCCCGGCGGGGCGCTCCGAGCTGCTGGCGGCGGTCTGGGGCCTCGGCTTCGATCCCGGCACCAATGTCGTCGAGGTGCATGTCTCGCGCCTGCGCGCCAAGCTCGACCGGGGTTTCGCCGTGCCGATGCTGCGCACCGACAAGGGACGCGGCTATCGGCTTTGCGTGGCCTGATTGCGCGCTATTCTGTCCGCAAGGCAAAGGAGAGCAGGCATGGCAGAGCGGGTCAGGATCGAGATCGAGGATGGCGTCGCCGACGTGCGGCTGGCCCGGCCCGACAAGCTCAACGCGCTCGATCCGGCGATGTTCGCGGCGATCATCGCGGCGATCGCCCGGCTGGAGGGAGAGGCCGGCATCCGCGCCGTCGTGCTCTCGGGCGAGGGGCGCGGCTTCTGCGCGGGGCTGGACATGGCCAGCATGGCGGCAGGCGGATCGGGCATCGACCTGGCCCGGCGCACGCACGGCCCGGCCAACGACTTCCAGCAAGTCGCCTGGGGCTGGCGCGCCCTGCCCATGCCGGTGATCGCCGCGATGCACGGCGTGGCTTTCGGTGGCGGCCTCCAGATCGCCAGCGGCGCGGACGTGCGGATCGCCGCACCGGGCACGCGGCTTTCGGTGATGGAGATGAAATGGGGCATCGTGCCCGACATGGCCGGCTATGCGCTCTGGCGCGGCAATGTCCGCGACGACGTGCTGCGCGAGCTCGCCTATACCGCTCGCGAGTTCGACGCGGAGGAAGCCGCGGCGCTCGGCTTCGTCACTCGCATCGCCGAGGATCCGCATGCAGAGGCGATGGCGCTCGCCCGGGCCATTGCCGCGCGCAACCCCCATGCCGTCCGCGCCGCCAAGCGGCTCGCCAATCTCGAGGCCGGCACCACCGAGACCCTGCTCGCCGAAAGCCGGGAACAGGCCGCGCTGCTGCGCACGCCCAACCAGATCGAGGCCGTGATGGCCAATATGCAGAAGCGCCCGCCGGCGTTCAGCGATTGACTTCGATCGCCTCCACCCGGTCCGGATAAAAGGCCAGATGATCGCCGATTTCGGCGACCGCCGCATAGGGCGCCTCATAGCTCCACACTGCATTCTCGGCCCCGCCGCGGATCGAGAAATAGGCGGCCTCGCCCTTGTACGGGCAATAGCTCGCATGCTCGGTCCGCACCAGCAGGGTCATGTCTGCATCCGCACGGGGGATGTAGAAGACCGGCGGGTAGCTCGCCTCGCGCAGTTCGAGCGCGCGGCGCGTCTCGGCGATCACCTGGCCGGCGGCGCGCACCACCACATGCGCATCCGACCGGGTGACCGTGATGGGGTGGTCGGGCCCCGGAATCCGTATCGGCCTGCTCGCCATGGCACACCTCCGGCCGTGGATATGGGGCGGTGCGGAGCCATTGCAATCGCGGCACCGCGCAGCCATACCGCATCTTCGAAAACAGGAGGGTGCCGCAATGCGTGAAGCTGTGATCGTCTCGACCGCGCGAACCGGGATCGGCAAGGCGGGGCGCGGCTATTTCAACGACACCGAGGCGCCGGTGCTCGCCGCCCATGTGATGACCGCGGCAGTGGCGCGTGCCGGCATCGATCCGGCGCGGATCGACGACGTCTTCTACGGCATGGGCAACCAATGGGGCACGCAGGGCGCGAACATGGCGCGGATGGCGCTGTTCGCCGCCGGCCTGCCGCACAGCGTGCCCGCCTTCAGCCTCGACCGCAAATGCGGATCGGGCCTCACCGCCATCGCCCTCGCCGCGCGCTCGATCATGACCGACGAGATCGACGTCGCGCTGGCCGGCGGCATGGAATCGATCAGCCTGACCATGCGCGACGCGCCGCGCTATCCGAACAAGTCCGTCACCGACCGGGTGCCGGCGGCCTATATCCCGATGATCGAGACCGCCGAGATCGTCGCCGAGCGCTATGGTATCAGCCGCGAGGCCCAGGACGCCTTCGCCGCCGCCAGCCAGCAGCGCGCGGCCGCCGGCCTCGAGAACGGCGCCTTTGCCGAGGAGATCGCGCCGATCACGGTGGCGAAGGCGCTCTTCGACAAGGAAGGCAACCGCACCGGCAGCGAGACCGTCACCGTCACCCGGGACGAAGGCATTCGCGCCGGCACCACCGCCGAGGTGCTCGCCACGCTGAAGCCGGTCTGGAAGGACGGCCAGTTCGTCGCGCAGGGCCGGCACGTCACCGCCGGCAATGCCAGTCAGCTCTCCGACGGCGCCGCCGCCCAGATCCTGATGGACCGCGAGACCGCCAAGGCCGAGGGCAAGGAGATACTCGGCATCTATCGCGGCTTCCAGGTCGCCGGCTGCGAGCCCGACGAGATGGGGATCGGCCCGGTCTTCGCGGTGCCCAAGCTGCTCAAGCGCGCCGGCCTCAGGGTCGAGGATATCGGCCTGTGGGAGATCAACGAGGCATTCGCCAGCCAATGCCTCTATTGCCGCGACACGCTGGGGATCGACCCCGACCGGCTCAACGTCAATGGCGGCGCCATCGCGATCGGGCATCCGTTCGGGATGAGCGGATCGCGCCTCGTCGGCCATGCGCTGATCGAAGGACGCAAGCGCGGCGTGCGCCATGTCGTCGTCTCGATGTGCACCGCCGGCGGCATGGGGGCGGCGGGGCTGTTCGAAATCCCTTGAATCGGGGATTTACCCAGAATGGGCTGCAAAGGTCCCGAAGGTCGCAACCCCTAGGACGGATCGCCATTCAGGCTTAGAGGGTGGTTTGGCAGGCCGAAACACTTCGAATCAAGCTCCATCGTCACCCTGAACTTGTTTCAGGGTCCAACGTGCCACCAACGATATCGCCGGTGGAGAATTGGATGCTGAAACGAGTTCAGCATGACGGAGGGGAGAGGCTTTGACATTCAACTTCCGTCCCTCGCCGCCGGGAACGGAAGAGACAGAGCTGAATGTCGATCCGTCCTAGGTTGAGAACCCAAACAAGTATCTGATTTTCTACCGTCATCCCGGCCTTGCGCCGGGATCCCGCTGCTTCCTGCGCTGTCGAGATAGCGGGACCCCGGCGCAAGGCCGGGGTGACGATGGAAGATATGAGTCCTCAACCCAAGGCCGGAGCCGGCCGGGGCAGCGCCCGGCGGCCGGTCGTCGCAAGATTCGCCATGAGAAAGAGCGCGGCCGGTCTTCCAGACGAAATCCTACATTGGAAGCACCATCCCGGCGGAAGCGGCGGGCATGTCCGGCCTCGAAGGGCGCCGGCGGCAGGCGCGCGGCAGGGCCGTTCGAGCCTCCATGGCTTTCCCTTCTACCCCATCCTCGTCCCTCCGGCACCAGGCCGGGGGACGTCCCGTGGTCGCGGCGCCGCGGCTCAGGCCAGCCCCACCGCCTCCGCCGCGCGCTGCTCCGCCTCGGCATGCAGGTCCCAGAAGCTGGCGACATGCTCGCCGGCCACGCGCTTCTGCAGCACCGCGAGATGCGCCGCCCAGCCGCCGCCGAAGCTGCGCGCATCCTCGGGCCCGCGCAGGCGGTTGTGCGTGAGGACGAGGCGCGTGCGGGCCGGCGAGAAGGCGAACAGCTCGATCGTCACTTCCCCCGCCTCGCCATTGTCCCAGGTGAAGGCAAGGAAATGCGGCGGCTCGATCCGCAGGATCGTCTCCGACCAGGCCTTGCCCTCATATTGGGCGTAGCGTTCGGGATTGGGCGCCTCGCCGTCGGACAGGTCCTGATGGTTGAAGGTCAGGCCGAGCTTGCCGCCCACCTGCGGCTCGGTGGGGCCGCCCATGAACCAGCGGGCCCGCAGCTCCGGATCGACCAGATATTGCCACACCGTCTCGATCGGCGCGGCCAGGTCGCGCTCGAAGCGGAGCATCTGCGGGGTGATCGTGTCGGCAGTGAGAGTATCAGCCATTTTCCGTCTCCGTGATACGGCCCAGGCTTTCGAGGATCATCGTCCAGCCCTTGCGGGTCGGCTCCTCATAGCTTGCCCAGGCGGGGTCCATTTCATGGGTGAGCGTCAAGGTGCAGCCCATGGGCGTGGGCGCGATCTCGATCGCGACGCGCGTCCACTCCCCCTCCTCCGCCGGATCGGCCGAGAAGAGGAAGACGAGGCGACGTGGGCGCTCGATCGCCTCAAAGCGGAGGCGGTGGCGGGCATCGCCCCCGGCCCGCCGCTCGACGATCAGCCCCCGGCCGCCGACGCGCGCATCGATCTCGCAGGTCAGCATCTCGCCCTCGGGCGTGGCGAACAGGAAGCGCGCCGCCCGGGCCGGATCGAGCCAGGCATCGAACACCCGCTCCGCGCTCGCCGCGAAGGCGCGGGTGACGGTGAGGATCACCGGCGCGCTCATGCGAGATTGACCTGCCAGGAGATGCCGTACCGGTCGTTCGCCCAGCCGAAGCGGCTGCTCCAGCCATAATTGTCCGGCGGCATCAGCACGCCGCCCCCGTCCGACAGGGCCGCGAACAGCCGGTCGAACGCCGCGCGATCGTCCACGTCAAGGAAGAAGGACCAGGACGGCGTGAAATCGAAGCCATGGGTGATGAAGCTGTCATGCACCATCACCTTCTGCCCGGCGATCACCGCATGGGCGCGCAGGATCGTGCCTTCGGGGCCCGGCCCGTCGGGGCCGAAACGCTCGACCGATTCGATGCGGCTGCCGGGCACGGTCTCGACATAGAAATCGAGCGCCGCCTGGCCCTTGCCACCCTGGAACATCAGAAAGGGAGTCGCCTGGATCATGCCTTGCCTCCGGTTTCGTCGACAATGGTGGCGAACCCGCCATGGATCATGCGCCCGGGATCGAGGATGTCGGCATCGGCCGGGTCGGGCTGGAGCCTGGGATCGGCGGCAATGGCTGCGTTGCCGCGATCGCGCGCCTCCTTCGACGGCCATTCGACCCAGGAGAAGACGACGGCCTCGCCTTCCCGCAGCGCCACCGCGCGCTTCAGATCGGTACGCTCGCCGCCGGGCACGTCGTCGCCCCAATTCTCGACCACGCGCAGCGCGCCATGCTCGACGAAGATTTTCGCGACGCGCGCCGCCATGGCGCGGTACCGCTCCCGATTGCCGCTCGGCACGGCAAGCACATAACCATCGACATAGCTCATTCGGGCTTCTCCCGCTGGTCCGCGGCGAGGATCGCTTCGAGCGCGTCGAGGCGGACGGTCCAGAATTTCTCCCATTGCTTCAGCCATTTCTCGGCCTCGGCGAGCGGATCGGGCTTCAAGGCACACATATAGCTGCGTCCCACCTTGCGGCGAGCGACCAGGCCCGCGCCCTCGAGCACCCGCACATGCTTGGCCGCCCCGGCAAAGGACATCGCGAAAGGCTCGGCCAGCTCGCCGATCGATTTCTCGCCCAGCGAGAGATGCGCGAGCATGCCGCGCCGCGTGGGGTCGGCAAGCGCGTGGAAGGTAGCGTCGAGTCGATGTTCAACCATGTGGTTTAATATGCCGCTCGCCGCCGGGATAGTCAACCGATCGGTTGAATATTTTTCCGCGGTTTCGCGGGGTTCCGGCGCGGAAATCTTGATTCCGTTGGCACGCGCGCGGGCGAAGAAGGCATCGCGCGCGGCTTCCGCGGCGGCACGGGCTTCGGGCGTGACGAGGGGCCTGGCGGAGTCGGTCATCCGCCGACTCCACCAGAGGAAATCCTACATTTGAAGCCGTATCTAGGCGTCGCCGGGCAGGGGCGCGCGGGCGGCGCGGAGGCTGTCCCAGGCATAGAGCGCGCAGCCCGCCCAGATCAGCGCGAAGGTGATCAAGTGCACGGTGCGCAGCGGCTCGCCCAGCGCGATCGCGATGAAGAACTGGATGGTCGGCGCGATATATTGGAGCAGCCCCAGCATCGAGAGCGGCATCAGCCGGGCAGCGGCGGCGAACATCAGCAGCGGCGTCGCGGTGATCACGCCCGCGGCGAGGAGCAGCGCATTCTGCCCGGCCGACACGCCGAAGCCGCTCGTCCCCTGCCCGGCGGCATAGATCAGCCAGGCGGCGGCGAAGGGGACCAGCAGGATCGTCTCCACGGTGAGCCCGCCCAGCGAATCGATGGCCACCACCTTGCGGACAAGCCCGTAGAGGCCGAAGCTGAAGGCGAGCGCGAGCGAGATCAGGATCGCCCCGCCGCCATCGAGCGCCATCACCAGCACGCCCGCGCCGGCCACCGCGATCGCCACGCCCTGCCAGCGCCGCAGCCGCTCGCCGAGCACGAGCATGCCGAGCGCGACATTGACCAGCGGATTGATGAAATAGCCCAGGCTCGCCTCGAGCACATGGCCCGTCTCGACCGACCAGATATAGACGAACCAGTTGACCGCGATCAGCGCGGCGCTGGCGCAGAGCAGCAACAGGGTGCGCCCGCGCGCCGCCCGCCAGATCGCGCCCGCCCGGCCGAGCGCGAAGACCAGCACGCCGAGGAACAGCACCGACCAGACGATGCGGTGCGCCAGGATCTGCAGCGCCGGCACGCTGGCCAGGATGTGGAAATAGAGCGGCAGGAAGCCCCAAAGGCCATAGGCGCCGATCGCAAGGGCAAGGCCCCGGCGCCCGGACGTGCGCTCGGTAACGGTGGTGCTGGTCATGCGGGCTCCTTGCGCGGGCCGGCGCCGCGGCGCAAGCAAGGCCGGCTTGGGGCCGCCAAAGCGATTGCACGGAAACGCTTCCCCGCTAGGCTGTCGCCGGGAACTGGGGGAAATCATGTCGGACAATTGGGATGAGGAAGGCCCGCACGGCCATCCGCTGATCGCGACTCTGGCCGGGGGCGCGGTGCTGGTGCTCGCGGCGTTGCTGGGGCCGCGCTTCGGATCGCCGCTGCCGTTCCCGGCGCTGCTGATCGGAGGAGCCGCGGCCGGGCTGGTGCTGTGGCTGATCGGCTTTCTGGCGACGACGCACCGCGCGAATCTGGGATGGAAGCTCGGCTCGCTGGCATTGCTGATCGGTGCCGGCGCCGGCGCGGCGGCGATCGCGCACGGCCAGTTCCAGACCCAGTCGCGCGCCGATGCGAGCAGCTTCGCCGAGATCGAGCTGGCGGCGGACGGCACGCCGCTCCTGCCCGCCGGGGCGGCCGCGCGCGGACCGGTCTCGCGCCTCTATGCCGAGGCGCTGCAGGCCGATGTCGCCGCGCAGCGCGCGCTGGGCGGCGCGCTGGACAAGTTCGGCGCCGGCGCGCTCAACAGCCCCTATCTGCTCCAGCAGAACCCGCATGCGATCGGCAATTGCAAGGAGATCGCGCCGATCCGCGCGCTCGTCGCCGAGCAGGGCCTGGCGCGCATGGCGCGACGCAAGGCGCTGGCCGAGACGATCGGGAGCGCCAGCCTGCCCAAGGCGGCGAAGCTGGGCATCGCCCGGATCGTCGGCGATGCCGCGGCCGATCCGCTGCCCGCCAGCCAGCAGGCGATGCTCGACGCCACCGCCGAGCTGTGCACGCTGCTCGCGCGCCGGAGCTGGTACAATGCCAATGGCTATTTCGGCTTCCGCAGCGGCGCCGATGCGGCAGCCTTCGCTGCGCTGGGCGCCCGCCGCCAGGCAATCGCCGAACAGGCCGGCGCGATCGACCGGGATGCCCGCGCGCGCGTCACCGCCGGCCGCGACGAGGTGCGCGACGCGCTCAGCCGCTCGATCTATGCCCGGGATTAGCGCGGCTCAGGCGGCGGGCCGCACCGGGTTCGCCGCCGCGCCGCCGACCACCGTGTTCCACGGCAGCACTTCCCAGCCCGTGACCAGTCCGTTGGCGACATAGGGATCGGCATGGGCAAAGGCCCGCGCCGCCGCTTCGCTGGCGAAGAGCAGCAAGGCGCTCCCGGGCGGATCGCCGACCGCGCCGCCCAGGAGCAGCGCGCCCGTGTCCGCGCTTTCCCAGGCCAGCGCCAGATGCGCGTCGCGGAAGCCGGCGCGGCGCTCCAGATAGTCGGGCGCGATGGCGTAGCGCAGGATCCAGTGCATCTCAGCCTCCGATGCGGAGCCACAGGGCAGTGGCGTCGTCCGACGCCTTGAAGCGCGGAAAGCGCGTGCAGGCGGCATCCGCGCGCTCGATCGCGCGCAGCTCCTCCGCGACGGCGGCAAGGCCGCGCGCGCGGATCGCCTCGACCAGCGCGGCATCGTCATAGGCGGCATAGCTGTCGATCAGCGCGGCATAGCCGTCGCTCATCAGGAAGACCTCGTCACCGGGCGCACAGGCGATGCCCGCGGTATCGACTTGCGCCATGTGCCCGGGATCCACGCTGAGCACGCGCATCCCGCTCCGCCCGCGAGTCGCGCGGAGATTGGCGAGGATCGGCGCGGAGCGCTTGGGGCTGCCCAGGCCATGCTCGGCCAGGCTGGCGGCGCGCTCCGCCTCGGAATTGCGGATTTCCTTTTCCGGGCCAAACCGCACGACCTTCCCGCCCGAGCGGAGAAAGCCGACGCAATCGCCGAGCCAGCCGATCTCGAGCCCTTCGCCGCCCAGCCGGACGGCGAGCGCGGAGGCGAGCGGATATTCCCAGCGATCCTCGGGATCGCGCGTGCGGTCGCGCTCCCAGGCGGCAAGGACGTGCGCGGCGACATCGGCATAGAGCGTGCCGATGGTGCCGGCGCCGGAACCGGTGAACGCCGCCTGCGCCACGCTCGCCAGCCAGGCCGCGCCGCCCTGCGCGCCGACCAGCCCCGGCGGGCCGAGATCGGTGGCGCCGTCGATCACCCAGGCATGGGTGCGCGCGAAGCCCGCGCGGTCGTCATTGGGAACGGAAGCGTCGCCGGCAAGGCTGATCGACTGGAGAAGATCGAAGTGCATGGCCCCGGTCTACACCCGCTTTGTGACGCGCCGCACCATGTAACGCGCATGCGGGCCATAACTGGCGAGCTTGGCCCTTAGCGCCGGGCTGTCGATCGGCGCGAAGCCCTGCGCCGCCCAGAAGGCGGCGGATTCGTTCACCGATACGAGCGCGATCGGCGCGTCGATCCCGCCGAACAGCAGGTCGAGCCCCGCCCGGGCATTGCCGCCGCCGCGCGCCTCGGGAAGCAGCGCCAGGTCGTGGAGATACCAGCTGTCCCGCGTCTCCGGCAGCGCGCCCAGCAGCGTGTCGAGCGGCGGGATCGCCTCCAGCGGCCAGGGATAGGCGATCAGATAGCCGGCCACCCGCCCCTTGCCCGCCAGCACGAAGCAGGTGGCGGGCGCGAGCGCGAGCCGCTCGACGAAGCAGGCGCGGCCTTCGGGATGATCGGGAAAGGCGATGCGGGCCACCGCGACGACGCCGTCGAGATCGTCCGCCGTCATCGGCCGCCACTGAAGCGAGTCTTGCATTGCCGCATCCTAGCGGCGGAGCACCCGGAAGAGCCAGAGCTCGATCAGCGCGAAGGGGCCGAGCAGCGCCGCCACGCCGGCCCAGCCGGCCAGCTCGAACCCGAACCGGCCGACGCCCCAGAG
Organism: Sphingomonas sp. NPDC092440; assembly: GCF_044754985.1. NCBI lineage: Bacteria > Pseudomonadati > Pseudomonadota > Alphaproteobacteria > Sphingomonadales > Sphingomonadaceae > Sphingomonas > Sphingomonas sp. NPDC092440. The sequence continues at coordinate 160,383 of NZ_JBIVQA010000004.1, forward strand.
CAGCACGGCCATCCCGAGGAACATCGAATAGACGCCGAGCCCGCGCCACAGCGGATGGATGTGATAGCCGACCCACCATGCCCAGCGCCCGAGCGTCCACAGGATCGCGGTGGCGGCGACGAGGCGCAGGTCGGGCTCATACTGCGCGAGCAGGAACAGGCCCGGCAGCAGCACCGCCAGCTGCTCGAGCGTGTTCTGGATGTAGCGCTGGTTGACGATCAGCCGCGGCGAATCGGCGCCGGCCAGGGGGTCGATCGAGCGATGGAACAGCCGCTCGTGCGCGACCGCCTCGATGCCGGGCACGAGCGCGAGCAGCACCACCGCGCCCGCGCATTGGAGCGCGAACAGCATCGGCTGGGCCGCGATCGGCGGCAGGCCGTGGCGCAGCGCCACCCACAGGCCGATCGCGACGGGAAGCGAGGCGGCGACGGCACCGGCGATGGTGGCCCGCCCCGCCACCGCTCAATCCGCGAACAGCAGGACGGGAGTCTCGAGCAGCTTCTTCACTGCCTGGACGAAGCTCGCCGCGTCCCAGCCGTCGACCACGCGGTGGTCGCAGCTGATCGACAGGTTCATCAGCTTGGCGCGGACGATCTCGTCGCCCCCCTGACTATTCTTAGCGAAGATCGGGCGCTCGACGATCTTGTTCGGGCCGATGATCGCCACTTCGGGCCGGTTGATCACCGGGGTGGTGGCGATGCCGCCGAGCGGGCCGAGCGACGTGACGGTGAGCGTCGAGCCACTCAGCTCCTCCGACTTGGCCTTGCCGGTGCGCGCGGCTTCGGCGAGGCGGCCGATCTCGGTGGCGAGCTGCCAGACATTCTTGTCCTGCGCGTCGCGGATCACCGGCACCATCAGGCCCGCATCGGTCTGCGCCGCCATGCCGAGATGGACGCGGCCATGGCGCGTGACCACGCCGACCTCGTCGTCATAGCGCGCGTTGATCATCGGGAAATCGGGCAGCGCCCGGCAGATCGCGACGATCAGGAACGGCAGCATGGTCAGCTTGGGGCGTGCCCCACGATTGTCGTTGAGGTCGGCGCGCATCGCCTCGAGCGCGGTGACGTCGATCTCGTCGACATAAGTGAAGTGCGGGATGGCGCGCTTCGATGCGGCCATGTTTTCGGCGATGCGGCGGCGCATGCCGATGACCTTGATCGGCTGATCCTCGCGGGCGCGGCTGGCGTGCGGGGCGTGATAGCCCTGGCCGCTGCCGTAGCGCAGATAGGCGTCGAGATCGGCGTGGCGAACGTGATTGCCGTCCGCCTTCACGCTGGCAAGGTCGATGCCGAGATCCTTGGCGCGGGCGCGAACCGCGGGGCTGGCGAGGACCTGCCTATTCTCCCTCTCCCCTTGTGGGAGAGGGAGGGAGCCGCCGGAGGCGGCGGAAGGGTGAGGGGGAGTTTCGGGCGCGGGCGTCTCATCCCCCTCACCCTTCCCACTCGCTGACGCGAGCGGGCCCCTTCCCTCTCCCACAAGGGGAGAGGGAGTTTCGGCCACCTCTTCCACACCCGGCGTCTCCGCCTCGACCTGCTCCTCGGCCGGCGTCTCGGCGACATCGCCCTCGACTTCGATCACCATCAGGCCCGAGCCGATCGCGACCATCTCGCCGACTTCGCCGGCCAGCTCGACCACCACGCCGGAGACGGGCGATTCCATCTCCACCGTGGCCTTGTCGGTCATCATGTCGGCGACCTGCTGGTCCTCCGACACCTTGTCGCCGACCTTGACGTGCCAGGCGACGATCTCGGCCTCGGCAATGCCTTCGCCGATGTCCGGCAGGCGGAACGTGAAGCGTGCCATGTTAGTCCTTCAGGATCTTCTTGAGGGCGGTGCCGATGCGGACCGGGCCGGGGAAATAAGCCCATTCCAGGCTGTGCGGATACGGCGTGTCGAAGCCGGTGACGCGCTCGATCGGCGCTTCGAGATGGTAGAAGCAACGCTCCTGCACCTGGGCCGAAAGCTCGGCGCCGAAGCCCGAGGTGCGCGTCGCCTCATGGACGATCAGGCAGCGCCCGGTCTTCTTCACCGATTCCTCGATCGTCGCGATGTCGAGCGGCACCAGCGTGCGCAGGTCGACGATCTCGGCGTCCACGCCCAGTTCCTCGACCGTGTTGGCGACCACGTGCACCATCGTGCCGTAGCAGAGGATCGTCACTGCCTCGCCCGGGCGGACCACCGCGGCCTTGCCCAGCTCGACCCGGTAATAGCCCTGGGGCACCTGGGCGCCGGGATGATCGGCCCAGGTCTTGGCCGGGCGATCGTAATGGCCGTGGAACGGGCCGTTATAGATGCGCTTGGGCTCGAGGAAGAGCACGGGGTCGTTATCCTCGATCGCCGCGATCAGCAGGCCCTTGGCGTCGTATGGCGTCGAGGGGATCACTGTCTTCATGCCCGAGACATGGGTGAAGATGCCCTCGGGCGACTGGCTGTGCGTCTGGCCGCCGAAGATGCCGCCGCCATAGGGCGAGCGGATCGTGATCGGCGCGGTGAAGTCCGCCGCCGAGCGATAGCGCAGGCGCGCGGCTTCGGAGACGAGCTGGTCGAGCGCCGGATAGATGTAATCGGCGAACTGGATCTCGGGCACGGGGCGCAGGCCATAGGCGCCCATGCCGATCGCCACGCCCATGATGCCGATCTCGGTGATCGGCGTATCGAAGGCGCGCGCCTTGCCGTACTTGGCCTGGAGCCCGGCGGTGGCGCGGAACACGCCGCCGAAATAGCCGACATCCTCGCCCATCACGATTACGTTCGGATCGCGCGCCATCATCACGTCCATGGCGGAATTGATCGCCTGGATCATGTTCATCTGCACGGTGGCGCCCTCGGCGTCGATAATGTCGCTCACAGGCCGGCCGCCTTCTGCTCGTCCAGCATCTGCTGCTGCTGTTCCTTCAGGTGCCAGGGAATCTCTTCGAACACGCCCTCGAACATCGATTCGAAGGGCTGGTGCATGCCGTGGCCGAGGATGCCGTTCTTCTCGGCTTCCTTCTGCGAGGCCTTGACCAGCTCGGCAAGCTCGAGATCCTGGGCGGCGTGGCGTTCCTCGTCCCATTCGCCGATGGCGATGAGATGTTCCTTCAACCGCCGGATCGGGTCGCCGAGCGGCCAGGCATTGGGCTCACCGGCCGAGCGATAGGCCGTGGGATCATCGGACGTGGAATGGCCCTCGGCGCGATAGGTGAAATGCTCGATCAGCGTCGGGCCCTGGTTGGTCCGCGCGCGCTCGGCCGCCCATTCGGTCGCCGCGTACACGGCGAGCGCGTCATTGCCGTCGACGCGGAGACCCGCGATGCCATAGCCGATCGCCCGCGCCGCGAAGGTCGTCGCCTCCGCCCCGGCAAAGCCCGAGAAGGAGCTGATCGCCCATTGGTTGTTGACGACGTTGAAGATGACCGGCGCCTTGTAGACGGTCGCGAAGGTGAGCGCCGAGTGGAAATCGCCCTCGGCCGTCGACCCCTCGCCGCACCAGGTGGCGGAGATGCGCGTGTCGCCCTTGGCCGCGCTCGCCATCGCCCAGCCGACCGCCTGGGGATATTGGGTGGCGAGGTTGCCCGAGATCGAGAAGAAGCCGAATTCCTTCGACGAATACATGATCGGCAGCTGGCGGCCCTCGAGCGGATCGGCCTTGTTCGAATAGATCTGGTTCATCATCTGCACGATCGGATAGCCGCGCGTGATGAGGATCCCCTGCTGGCGATAGGAGGGGAAGCACATGTCGTCGCCGGCCAGCGCCATCGCCGCGCCGATCGAGACGGCCTCCTCGCCGGTGGACTTCATGTAGAAGCTGGTCTTGCCCTGGCGCTGGGCGCGGAACATGCGCTCGTCGAACGCGCGGGTGAGCGCCATCGCGCGGAGCATGCGGCGCTTGGCGTCCGCGTCGAGCCGCGGGTCCCAGGGGCCGACCGCCTGCCCCGAATCGTCGAGCACGCGGACCAGGCCATATGCCAGCTCGTGGAAGCTGTCGGCACGGTCGGCGGTGTCGGGACGGCGGGTAACGCCGGCCGCCGGCACCATAATGTCGCTGAAGTCCGCCTCGTCGCCCGGGCGGAATCGCGGCTCGGGCACGTGCAGCGCAAGCGGGGGCAGATTGGCGCGATCGCGCTCGCTCGACATGGGCTCTCCGGACATAGGCTCCCGTCGCCAAACGCGCGGGAATCACGTTTCACGCCATTGTTATAAAATTTCAACGGTCCGCGCAAGTAGGTCAGAGGTGCTGACCTGAAATGCCGGGCGAAATGCTGGGAATTCGGGACGAAAAATCCAGACGGATCCGTCGCTGCGGCGCTTGCCTCCCAGGAGGCCGGCTCCCTGGAAACGACGAATTGGGGCCGAGCCTAGGCACGCGCTGCGGAATGGCAATTGACTCGTCGGCAATAAGGAACAGAATGGGAACATTCTATTCTTCGAGTCGCGTGCCCCATGGCCGATCCTGCCGTCCTGAAGCAATTGCGCGAGACGCTGCGCGGTCTCGAGACCGGTGGATTCCGCCGGCGGCCTTCGCTGCCCTTCGGCATCGAGGCGATCGATTCGCGCCTTGCCGATGGCGGTCTCAGGCTCGATGCGCTGCACGAGGCGGCGGCGGGCACGAGCGACATGGCCGATGATTGCGCGGCCACCCTGTTCCTCGCCGGGCTCGCGGCACGCGCCTGGGGCCCGGTGCTCTGGGTGGTGCGGCGGCGCGACCTGTTCGCGCCCGGCCTCGCCCAGTCGGGGCTCGATCCCAAAAGGCTGATCTATGCCGAGGCGAAGGACGATGCCGAGCTGCTCGCGATCATGGAGGAAGGGCTGCGCCATCGCGGCCTGGGCGCGGTGATCGGCGAGGCCAGGCGCGCGGACATGACTGCGACGCGCCGGCTCCAGCTGGCGGCGGAGGGCGGGCGGACGATCGCGCTGCTGCTGAAGCGCGCCGCGCGCGAGGGCAGCGATCCGATCGGCATGCCCTCGGCGGCGGTGACGCGCTGGCGGGTGACCTGCGCGCCCTCGGCGCCGCTGCCGGTCGCCGGCGTCGGCCGCCCGCGCTGGAAGCTCGAATTGGCGCGGCAAAAGGGGGGCGAGGGTTTCGAGACGATCGTGGAGGCATGCGATGCAACGGGTCGCTGCGCTCTTCCTCCCGCTATGGCCCATCGAAAGGCTGTGGCGGGCGGAAGCGCCCCCCGCCGCGCGGCCTGATCCGCGCGCCTTCGCCGCGCCCCAGGCGCCGCTGCGCAAGCCGGCCCAGCATGAGGGCCATTGGCGGCCGGGCGCGAAATGGGCGCAGGCGGATGAACCAGTTCCTCCCCCAGCTCGGCTCGGGAAGGAACTGGGGGAGGAATTATACGCCCCCCTCGTCACGTCCATCCGCAGCGGCAGCCGGATCGAGATCGCCGCCGCCTGCCCCGCCGCCCAGGCACTGGGGCTGCGGCCCGGCATGGCCGTCACCCAGGCGCGCGCGCAGGTGCCGGGGCTCGACATCCGCCCCGCCGATCCCGAGGGCGATCTCGCCGCGCTGAAGCGCCTGGCGATCCTCGCCGCGCGGCGCTGGTCGCCGGTCGCGGCGCTGTCGGGCACCGACGGGCTGTTCCTCGACCTTTCCGGCACCGCGCACCTGTTCGGCGGCGAGGAGAAGATGGCGCGGCACATCGCCCGCCTGCTCGCCCGCGCCGGGTTCGCCGCCCGCATCGCCATCGCCGACACGCCGGGCGCCGCCTGGGCGCTCGCCCGCTACCGGGGAAGCTGCATCTGCCCGCCCGGCGAGCAGGCGCGCGCGCTCGCCGATCTCCCCATGCCGGCACTGCGCATCGACGAAGCGGCGGTGGAGCTGCTCAGGCGCCTGGGCGTCGAACGGATCGGCCAGCTCGCCGCCCTGCCCCGCGCCCCGCTCGTCCGCCGCTTCGGCAGCGGCACGGCATTGCGGCTCGACCAGGCGCTGGGCCGCATCGCCGAGCCGCTCGACCCGGTGATCCCGCCCGAGGCGATCGCCGTCCGCCAGCGCTTCGCCGAGCCGATCGCCACTGCCGAGGCCATCGCGCATTGGCTGGGCGTGCTCACCCCGCGCCTCGCCGCCGCGCTCGAGGCGAAGGGGCTGGGCGTGCAGGCGCTCGAGTGCGTCGCCGAGCGCATCGACGGCGTGCCGCAGCGCATCCGCATCGGCCTGGCCCGGCCCAGCCGCGACGGCGCGCACCTCCTGCGCCTGCTCCGGCGCCGGATCGAGGATGTCGAACCCGGCTATGGCATCGATGCGATCACGCTCCATGTCCGCCGCGCCGGGGGGCTCGGGCCCGAGCCGGTGGTCGAGCGGCTGGACGAGGACGCCGCGCCCGACCTCGCCACGCTGGTGGACACGCTGGCGACGCGGATCGGCCTGGCCGCCCTGTGGCGGATGCGGCCGGTGGCAAGCGACGTGCCCGAGCGATCCCTGGCGCGCGCGCCGGTGCTCGATCCGCCCGCGCGCGGGGCGATGCGCGCGAAGCGCGACGATGTCCGCCAGCTCGATCGCAACCCGCCCTTGCCGCCCTGGCACCCGGGCTGGCCGCGCCCCGCGCGGCTGCTCGCCCGGCCCGAACGACTGGATCACGTCATGGCCGAGCTGCCCGACCATGCCCCGCGCCGCTTCACCTGGCGCGGCCGCGCTCATCAGGTGATCCATGCCGACGGGCCCGAGCGGATCCAGGGCGAATGGTGGAAGCGCGATGCCGAGCGGATGAGCGTGCGCGACTATTTCCGCGTCGAGGACGAGGCGGGCCGCCGCTACTGGCTGTTCCGTTCGGGCGATGGCGAGCGCGCGGTGACCGGCGATCTCAGCTGGTATCTCCACGGCGTGTTCGGATGACCTATTCCGAGCTCCAGGTGACGACGCACTTCTCGTTCCTGCGCGGCGCCTCGTCGCCCGAGGACCTGTTCCGCACGGGCGCGCGGCTGGGCCTGCCCGCGCTCGGCATCGTCGATCGCAATTCGGTGGGCGGCGTGGTGCGTTCGCTGGTCGCCGCCGAGCAGCTCTCCCATGCCGGTATTCCCATCCGGATGATCGCCGGCTGCCGGCTCGACCTGGTCGATGGCAGCGCGGTGCTGGTCTGGCCGGAGGATGTCGCGGCCTGGTCCCGGCTCACGCGCCTGCTCACCCTCGGCAAGTCGCGGGCCGATGCGCAGAAGGGCGAGAAGGGCCGGTGCTTCCTCCATTGGGACGATCTTGCCGAAGCGGCGCAGGGGATGGTCGGCGCGCTCGTCCCCGGCCTTGCCGATACCGGCGATCCCCAGGCGCTGCGCTGGATGGCGGACCTGTTCGAGGGGCGCGGCCATGTCTGCCTCACCTGGCATCGCCGCCCCGGGGATGCAATGCGGCTGCACGCGCTCGACGGCGCCGCCCGCCGCTTCGGCCTCACGCCGCTCGCCACCGGCGACGTGCTCTACGACACGCCCGACCGGCGCATGCTGCAGGACGTCGTCACCGCGATCCGCGAGAAATGCACGATCGACGAACTCGGCTTCCGCCGCGAGCGCAGCGCCGACCGGCACCTCAAGTCTCCGCAAGAAATGGCGCGCCGCTTCCGCGACTATCCGCAGGCGCTCGCCGCATCCGCAGCGATCGCCGAACGCTGCACCTTCTCGCTGCGCGACCTGAAGCATCAATATCCCGAGGAGGAAGTCATCCATGGCCGCAGCGCCCAGGACGCGCTCGCCGCGCTTGCCTGGAACGGGCTCAGGCAGCGCTTCGCCGGCAAGCCGAGCCAGGCGCACCAGGACCTGCTCACCCATGAGCTGGGGCTCGTCGCGAAGATGGAGTACGCGCCCTATTTCCTGACGGTCAATTCGATCGTCCAGTTCGCGCTCAGCCAGCACATCCTCTGCCAGGGTCGCGGCAGCGCCGCCAATTCGGTGATCTGCTTCGCGCTGGGCATCACGTCGATCGATCCGATCAAGCACCAGCTGCTGTTCGAGCGCTTCATCTCGACCGAGCGCAAGGAGCCGCCCGACATCGACGTCGATTTCGAGCATGAGCGGCGCGAGGAAGTGATCCAGTGGATCTACGAGAATTACGGCCAGGACCATGCCGCGCTGACCGCGGTGGTGATCCGCTTCCGCTCGCGCAGCGCGCTGCGCGAAGTCGGCAAGGCGATGGGCCTGCCCGAGGACATGACCGCGGCGCTCTCGTCCCAGGTCTGGGGCTGGTCGAACGACGTCGACGATCGCCATGCCGATGCGCTCAACCTCGATCGCAACGATCCGCGGCTGGCGCTGACCCTGGAGCTCGCACGCCAGCTGGTCGACACGCCGCGCCACCTCTCCCAGCATCCCGGCGGCTTCGTGCTCACCCGCGACCGGCTGCACGACCTGATCCCGGTGGAGCCCGCCGCGATGGTCGATCGCCATGTCGTCGAATGGGAGAAGCTGGACATCGAGGAGCTGGGCTTCATGAAGGTCGATATCCTCGGCCTCGGCATGCTCGGCTGCATGCGGCGCACCTTCGACCTGCTGGCCCGGCACAAGCGGACTCACCTGACCCTGGCATCGCCGAGGATGCAGGAGGACGACCCCCTCACCTTCGAGATGATCCAGCAGGCCGATACGCTCGGCGTGTTCCAGATCGAGAGCCGCGCGCAGATGTCGATGCTGCCGCGGATGAAGCCGGTGGATTTCTACGATCTGGCGATCCAGGTCGCGATCGTCCGGCCCGGGCCGATCCAGGGCAACATGGTCCACCCCTATCTCAAGCGCCGGCAGCATCCGGAGCTGGTCGACTATCCCTCGCCCAAGCTGAAGGCGGTGCTGAAGAAGACGCTGGGCGTGCCGCTGTTCCAGGAACAGGCGATGCAGGTGGCGATCGTCGGCGCCGGCTTCACCGCCAGCGAAGCGGACCGGCTGCGCCGCGCGATGGCGACGTTCAAGTCGAGCGGCGATATCGGCGAGTTCGGCCCCAAGCTGATCGAAGGCATGCGCAGGAACGGAATCAGCGAGACCTTCGCCGCGCAGATGGTGGAGCAGATCAAGGGCTTCAGCAATTACGGCTTTCCCGAGAGCCACGCCGCCAGCTTCGCCAAGATCGCCTATGCCTCGAGCTGGATGAAATGCCATCATCCGGACGTGTTCTGCACCGCGCTGCTCAACGCGCAGCCGATGGGCTTCTACGCGCCTGCCCAGCTGATCCGCGATGCGCGCACGCACGGGGTGGAAGCGCGCGCCGTCTGCATCAACGACAGCGACTGGGACACGCGGATGGTGCCCGAGGGGCCGAACCCGCGCCCTCGCGACGCGAAGTTCTGCGGCACCGATGCGGACTGGGCGGGCCTGCAGCCGATCCGGCTCGGCATGCGGATCGTGCAGGGGCTGGCCCAGGGCGATGCCGAGGCGATCCTGAAGGCCCGCGCCCAGGCGCCCTTCGCGTCGATCGAGGACGTCTGGCGCCGCGCGCGCGTGAAGCCCGCGGCGCTCGAGCGGCTGGCGCGCGCCGATGCCTTCCAGGCGCTCGGCCTCGGCCGGCGCCAGGCGCTCTGGGCGATCAAGGGACTGGGGCAGGCGCCGCTCGACCTGTTCGCCGCCGCCGATGCGCGCGCGGGCGCGACCATGGCCGAGGGCATCGAGCCGCAGGTGACGCTCCCGCCGCTCACCGCGGGGCGCGAGGTGGTGGAGGATTATCGCGCCACCCAGCTGTCGTTGCGCGCCCATCCCCTCTCCTTCCTGCGCGCCCGGCTGGCGGCCCGGCGGATCGCACGCTGCGCGGACCTGCTGGACATGCAGGACGGGCAGCGGGTGGAAGTCGCCGGGCTGATCCTTGTCCGCCAGCGGCCGGGCAGCGCCAAGGGCGTGGTGTTCGTCACGCTGGAGGACGAGACCGGCATCGCCAATGCCGTGCTCTGGGCCGACCGGTTCGAGGCCAATCGCCGGACGGTCATGTCCGCCACGATGCTGGCGATCGCCGGCCGGGTGCAGCGCGAGGGGATCGTCATCCATCTCGTCGCCGAGCGGATCACCGACCTCACGCCCTGGCTGCGCGAAGTGGGCGAGCTCGACCTGCCGGACATGACCATGCCCGGCGACGGCGCGAGGCATGGCGGCGAGATCGACCCGCGCGACCGGGCGCACTCGGCCGGCGGCTGGCCGCCCCGCCGCAGCCTCAAGGCGCCGGACCTGATCCCCGTCCGCTCGCGGGACTTCCACTGATGCCGATCCACGGACACCGCCTGTTCTTCGCGCTGCGCCCGGCGCCGCTGGCCCGCAACCTGATCGGCGTTCAGCGCGACCGGCTCGGGCTGGCCGATGCCCTGGTCGAGAATGACCGGCTGCACATTACCCTCGGCATCACCGAGGATTTCGGCCATCGCCCCTATGCCGAGGCCGGGGAGTTGATCGCGATCGGCGAGCAGGTCGCGGCGGCGCCGGTGCCGGTCCTGCTCGATCGCATCTCGGCGGGCGGCGATTCGATCGCGCTGCGGCCCGGCCGCAGCATCGCCGCGCTCGCCGAGCTGGGCCGCCAGCTGCAGCGCGGCCTGGCCGCCGCCGCTCTGCTCCGCCGGGGCTGGGACTTCCATCCGCACGTGACCCTGCTCTACCGCAAGGGCCGCCCCTTCACGCAAAGGATCGAGCCGATCGGCTGGGACGCGACCGATTTCGTGCTGATCCACTCGATCCTGGGCGCACACCGGCATATCGAGCTGGGCCGCTGGCCGCTGATCGACCGCCAGGGATCGTTCGGCTTCTAGATTGGGGGCCAACATTCTTCCATCGTCACCCCGGCCTTGAGCCGGGGTTCCGCTATCCGGCCAGCGCAGGCAGCGGCGGGATCTCGGCTCAAGGCCGGGATGACATTAGAAATCAGATACTTGCCCGGGCACTCAACTTAAAAGCCCAGGCCCAGCTGCGGCATGTCCCGGGTGACGATGCCGTCCCTTACCTCGACGCCCTCGATCGCGAGCATCTGCGCCTTGGACAGCGACCCGCCGGGCGCGGAGAAGCCGCCGATGCGCCCGTTCGCCGCCGTCACGCGGTGGCAGGGAATGATCAGCGGCACCGGGTTGCCCGCCATTGCCTGGCCGACGTCGCGGGCGAATTCCGGCCCCGCCTCCAGCGTCCTGGCGATCGCGCCATAGGTGGCCGTCTCGCCCCAGCCCAGCTGGCGCACCTGGGCATAGACGCGCTCGAAAAAGGGCTCCTGCCGCCCGAGATCCACGGCCACGCCGGAAAAGTCGACGCGCTCCCCGGCGAAATAGCGCCGCGCATCGTCGATCACTGCCTGCACCGGTGCCGGCGGCGGCACCGCCTTCGCATCGGGCAGGCGGCGAAGCAGCGAACGCTCCGCCTCCCGCGCCGTGCCCGGGGGCAGCCGGAAGCTGCTGATGCCCCGCGCGTTCCAGCCGATGGCGGCAAAACCCGCCACGGTCTCGAACACGCTATAGAAGCTCTCGACGGTCATGATGCTCCATCCGTTCACGGCGCCGCTGCACGCAAGCGGAAGATCGGTGTGCGATCAGGCGTTCGCAACCGGCCAGCGTTCGCTGCGCCGCAACGGCCGGCCGCGCCCGATCGCCCGTGCGGCGCCAAAGGGTTGGCGCGTTTCGAAGCGATCGAGTTCCAGGCCCGCGTCATTGTCGCCGAGAATCTGGGCACGTCGCAGCCAGAGGCGATAACCGTGCAGATCGCCGATGTTGAAACGACTCATCGCCAGGTTCTGCGCAGCCAGACACCCGTGTCCCCCGCCGCGCAGCCAGACGCGCCGATAGAGCCATGCCGGTGTTCCCACATGGGCAGTGCCGCCAAGATCCGCCGGGTCGTTTCCCTGGCTGAACAGCCCTGCCAGCTCCAGCATCGCACGCGCATGGCCACGCCTGGAGAGATGGTGGAGGATCGGCATGTAGAGCCCATTCGCCCGCCGCCCCATGATCGCCTGGGCGCGCTCGAACAGCCGATCGTCCCGCGTCATTCAGTCCCCCACGGTCTGCTCGATCACGCCGAAGATCGGGTGGTGCCGATCGTCCTCGGCCCAGATGCGCACCGTGTCGCCGGCCTTGAGGAAGGGCGTGACCGGCGCGCCGCCGCGGATCGTCTCGATCGTGCGGATCTCGGCGATGCAGGAATAGCCGACGCCGCCCTCGCTCACCGGCCTGCCCGGCCCGCCATCCGCGCCGCGGTTCGAAACGGTGCCCGAGCCGATGATCGTGCCGGCGCCGAGCCGGCGCGTCTTCGCGGCATGCGCGACCAGGGTGCCGAAGTCGAAGGTCATGTCGACGCCCGCCTCGGCCCGGCCAAAGGCCTGGCCGTTCACATCGACCATCAGCTTGCGGTGGAGCTTGCCGTCCTGCCACCAGTCGCCCAGCGCATCGGGCGTGGCGAAGACCGGCGAGAAGGCGCTGGCCGGCTTGGACTGGAAGAAGCCGAAGCCCTTGGCGAGCTCGCCGGGGATCAGGTTGCGCAGCGAGACATCGTTGGTGAGGCCGACCAGCCGGATCGCGGCGAGCGCCTGCTCGCGGCTCGCGCCCAGCGGCACGTCGCCGGTGACCACCACCACTTCGGCCTCAAGGTCGCAGCCCCAGGCTTGGTCGGCCAGCGGAATCGGGTCGCGCGGGCCGAGGAACCCGTCGCTGCCGCCCTGGTACATCAGCGGATCGTGCCAGAAGCTGTCGGGCAGCTCCGCCCCGCGCGCCTGCCGCACCAGCGCGACATGGTTCACATAGGCCGAGCCGTCGGCCCATTGATAGGCGCGCGGCAGCGGCGCAGCGGCGAGCCGCTCGTGGAAGCGCTCGCGCGGGATCACCGCATGGTCGAGATCGGTGGCGAGGTTGCGCAGATCGGTCTCCACCCGGTCCCAATTGTCGAGCGCCGCCTGCAGCGTCGGGGCGATCATGTCGGCACTGGCGTACCAGGCCAGGTCGTTCGAAACGACGACCAGCTTGCCGTCACGGCCGTTCTTCAGGCTTGCGAGCTTCATCAATCTCTCCTTTGCCCCATCCATAGCCGCCCGCGCGGCCAAGTCGAGTTGACTCGGGCGCCGGGCCCCCGCATCGGTTGAGGCCATGAACGCCCCGCCGCGCTTTCTGGATCACGAAGGCGAGATGGCGGAGCGAATCCGCACGTTCGACTGGGCGAATCACCCGCTCGGGACGCCCGGAACCTGGCCCGACGCGCTGCGATTCGCGCTCGACCTGGCTCTCGCCTCCACCTTCCCCACCGCCATCTACTGGGGCGAGGATCTCCACCTGCTCTACAACGATGCCTGGGCGCCGATCCCGGCCGAGCGCCATCCCGCCGCGCTGGGCCGCCCGGCGCGCGAGGTGTGGCGCGACGTCTGGGACGTGGTCGGGCCCCAGATGGCGCGGGTGATCGCCACCGGGCAAGGCTTCGCGGTCTACGACCAGCTCCTGGCGATGGAGCGGGCCGGCCGCCGCCAGGAGACCTGGTGGAACTACAGCTTCACGCCGCTCCGCGACGGCGCGGGCCGGATATGCGGGCTGATCAACCAGGGCAACGAGACGACGCGCTCCGTGCTGGCGGAGCGGGCGCGCCTGGCGGAGGCGGCGCGGCTGCGCGACCTGTTCGAGCAGGCCCCCGGCGCGGTGGCGCTGCTCCATGGCCCGGAGCATCGCTTCGAATTCGCCAATGCCGAATATCTGGCGCTGGTCGGCGGGCGTCCGGTGCTCGGCAGGACCGTGGCCGAGGCGCTGCCCGAGCTGATCGACCAGGGCTTCGTCGCCCTGCTCGACCGCGTCCATGCCAGCGGCGAGACCTTTCGCGCCGACGGCGTGCCGGTGCTGTTCCGGCACCGCGCCGATGCGCCGGCCGAGACGCGCTTCCTCGATTTCGTCTATCAGCCGGTCAAGGACGAGAATGGCGACACCACCGACATTTTCGTCGTCGCCAACGATGTGAGCGAGCGCGCCGCCGCGGAAGAGGCGCTGCGGCGGAGCGAGGAGCGGCTGCAGCTCGCGCTCAACGCCTCGCTCGGCGTCGGCACCTGGGTATGGGACGTGCCGGCGGACCTGGTCACGGCCGATGCCCGCTTCCTGCGCCTCTATGGCGTGGACGAGGGGCTGGCCGGCACCGGCACGCCGATCGCGCAGTTCTTCGTCAACGTGCACCCCGGCGACCGCGCCCGGCTCGAGGCCGGCATCGCCCGCACGCTGGAGGAGCGGGTGCCGTTCAACGAGGAATATCGGCTGATCCAGCCCGACGGCACGCTGCGCTGGGTGAGCGCCCAGGGCCGCGCGACCTTCGACGAGGAGGGCCGGCCGCTGCGCTTCCCCGGCGTCGCCTTCGACGTCACCGAGCGCAAGCTGGCCGAGGAAGCCGCGCGCGACGCCGCCGAGGAACTGCGCGAGGCGAACGAGGCGCAGGCATTCCTCGCGGCGCTGGCCGATCACCAGCGCGCGCTCGATTCGGCCGATTCGGTGATGCGCTTCACCGCCGCGGCGCTGGGCGAGCAGCTGGGGCTCGACCGGGTGGGCTTCCACCGCGTGCAGGGCGAGGATGTGCGCTTCGGCCCCTATTGGAGCAGCGGCGCGCTGGCACCCCTGGAAGGCACGGTGGCGATCGACGCGCTGGGCGACAATGCCCAGGCCTATCGCAGCGGGCGCACCGTGATCCTCCACGACGTCGCGCGCGAAGCGCCGGGGCTGGCGCATATCGCCGGGGCGGGCGTGGGCGTGCCGCTGCTGCGCGGCGGGCAATGGGTGGCGGTGATGTCGATCAACGCCGCCGGCCCGCGCCGCTGGTCGGCCGAGGAAGTCGCCTTTGTCGAGGCAGTGGCGGAGACGGCCTGGGACGCGGTGGAGCGCATCGAGGCAGTGGCCGCGCTGCGCGAAAGCGAGGCCAAGTTCCGCGCCATCGCCAATTCGATCGACCAGATGGTCTGGTCGTCGCTGCCCGACGGCTATCACGATTATTATAACGACCGCTGGTACGAATATACCGGCGTGCCCCTGGGCAGCACCGATGGCGAGGCGTGGAAGGACATGTTCCATCCCGACGACCGCGCACGCACCTGGGCGGTATGGCACCACAGCCTGGAGACGGGCACGCGCTACCGGATCGAATATCGGCTGCGCCATCGCTCGGGACGGTATCGCTGGGTGCTGGGCAGCGCCCAGCCGGTGCGCGACGAGCGGGGCGGGATCACCCGCTGGTTCGGCACCTGCACCGACATCCAGGACATTGTCGACGCGCGCGAAGTGCTGGCCCGCTCGCGCGAGGCGCTGGAGACGGCGGTGCGCGAGCGCACCGAGCAGCTGATGGCGGCCGAGGCGCGGCTGCGCCAGGCGCAGAAGATGGAGGCGGTCGGCCAGCTCACCGGCGGCATCGCGCATGACTTCAACAACATGCTCGCCGTGGTGATCGGCGGGCTCGACCTGCTCGAGCGGCGGCTGAAGCAGGGCAATCGCGACATCGGCAAATACATCACCGCCGCCCGCGACGGCGCCACCCGCGCCGCGGGGCTCACCCAGCGGCTGCTCGCCTTTTCCCGCCAGCAGCCGCTCGCCCCGGTCGCGATCGACGCCAATGCGATGGTGGGGGGCATGATCGAGCTGCTCGTCCGCACCCTGGGCGACGATGTGACGGTGGAGACCCTGCTGCCCGCCGGCGTCGCGCCGCTGCTCGCCGATCCCAACCAGCTCGAGAATGTGATCCTCAACCTCTCCGTCAATGCGCGCGACGCGATGCCGGGCGGGGGCAGGCTCGTGCTCGCCACGGCCAATGCGCGGTTCGACGCGGCCGCGGCGGCGGGGCTGGAGCTGCAGCCGGGGGATTATGTCGAGATCGCCGTGACCGACAGCGGCACCGGCATGACGCCCGAAGTCGCCGCGCGCGCCTTCGATCCCTTCTTCACCACCAAGGGCGTCGGCAAGGGCACCGGCCTCGGGCTCAGCCAGGTGTTCGGCTTCGTCCGCCAGTCGGGCGGCGCGGTGCGGATCGAGACCGCGCCGGGCCAGGGCACCAGCGTCCATCTCTATCTGCCGGTCCATCAGGGCGCGGCGCCGGCGGCCCGATCCGAGCGGGCCGCATCGGCCCCCGCCGGCGGCCAGCCGGGCGAAGTGGTGCTCGTCGTCGAGGACGAGGAGCGGGTGCGCAACTATTCGATCGAGGCGCTGCGCGAGCTCGGCTATGAAGTGCTCGGCGCGCGCGACGGCCCCGAGGCGCTGCGGCTGATCGACCGGGCGCCGCACATCTCGCTGCTGTTCAGCGACGTGGTGATGCCGGAGCTGACCGGGCATGAGCTGGCCGCGCGCGCCCGGGCGAAGCTGCCGGGGCTCCGGGTGCTGCTGACCAGCGGCTATGCGCCGGAAACGGCGCGCGTGGCGGGCGAGACGATCCTCGCCAAGCCCTTCGATCTCGATCGCCTTGCCACCGCCGTGCGCGCCGCGCTGGACAACTGAACCTCTGGTCCTTGTTCCCCGGCGAAGGCCAGGGCCCAGTTGCGACGACGTTCGAGCGTTTCTCCCCCGTCACCAGGTGCGGCGATGCTGGGCCCCGGCCTTCGCCGGGGAACGGCTGGGCTGAAGTCGACGCGACTACCCCCTTGACCGAATCGCCCCCAGGGGCCATGCGCGCCGCGGCTCCGGCGCCCCGCGCCCCGGCCTCCGTACCGCCCAGCCGCCGAGTCCTGTCGAAGGGCGGCTTCGGGCCCGCCCCGGCAGGCGGAGACGTGTATCCATGGCAAATGTAGCGGTTATCGGCGCCCAATGGGGTGACGAAGGCAAGGGCAAGATCGTCGACTGGCTCGCCGAGCGGGCCGACATGGTCGTGCGCTTCCAGGGCGGCCACAATGCCGGCCACACGCTGGTGGTCGGCGAGAATGTCTACAAGCTCTCGCTGCTCCCCTCGGGCATCGTGCGCGGCACCCCTTCGGTGATCGGCAACGGCGTGGTGCTCGATCCCTGGGCGCTGTGCGACGAAGTGGAGCGGATCCGCGCCCAGGGCGTGGACGTGACGCCGGACACGCTGATGGTGGCGGACAATTGTCCGCTGATCCTGCCCTTCCACCGCGACCTGGACGGGCTGCGCGAGGATGCGAGCGGCGCGGGCAAGATCGGCACCACCCGGCGCGGCATCGGCCCCGCCTATGAGGACAAGGTCGGCCGCCGCGCCATCCGGGTCTGCGATCTCGCGCATCTCGACGATCTCGGCCCCCAGCTCGATCGCCTGACCGCGCATCACGACGCGCTGCGCGCCGGCTTCGGCGAGCCGCCGATCGACCGCGCCGCGCTGCTGGAGCAGCTGCGCGAGATCGCCGGCTTCGTCCTGCCCTTCGCCCAGCCGGTGTGGCGCGCGCTCAATGCCGCGCGCGAGCGGGGCCGCCGCATCCTGTTCGAGGGCGCGCAGGGCGTGCTGCTCGACATCGATCACGGCACCTATCCGTTCGTCACCTCGTCGAACACGGTGGCGGGCACCGCCGCTTCGGGCTCGGGCATAGGCCCGGGCGCGGTCGGCTTCGTGCTGGGCATCGCCAAGGCCTATACCACCCGCGTCGGCTCGGGACCCTTCCCCGCCGAGCAGGACAATGAAGTGGGCGAGCGGCTGGGCACGCGCGGCCGCGAGTTCGGCACCGTCACCGGGCGCAAGCGCCGCTGCGGCTGGCTCGATGCGGTGCTGCTGCGCCAGTCGGCCGCCGTCTCCGGCATCACCGGCATCGCGCTGACCAAGCTCGACGTGCTCGACGGCTTCGACGAGATCAAGGTCTGCATCGGCTACCGGCTGCGCGGCGAGGAGATCGACTATTACCCCTCGAACGCCGCCGACCAGGCCGCGGTCGAGCCGGTGTGGGAGACGATGCCGGGCTGGCAGGAAACCACCGCGGGCGCGCGCAGCTGGGCCGAGCTGCCGGCGGCGGCGATCAAATATATCCGCCGCGTGGAGGAGCTGATCCGCTGCCCGGTGGCCCTGGTCTCGACCAGCCCCGAGCGCGAGGACACGATTCTGGTCCGCGATCCCTTCGCGGACTGATCGGCTATGCGCTACCCGTCCGGCCGGGCGGGTAGCGCATCTCCTGCGTCAGGAGCCCTTAATGGGGCTTCTTCCTGTCCTTCTTGCCGCGCTTGTCCGTGTCTTCGGACGTCGCCGGGTCATGGCTGGGGGCAGCCGGATCCGGCGCGGGCGCGGCCGTGGTGGCATCCGGCGCGGGCGCCGGGGGATTGGCGCTCGGATCGGGTGCCGGCGCAGGAGCGGGATGCTCCGTCGGCGGCATCGCAGACGGATCGGTGGGAGACGTGGTCTGGGCGAAGGCCGCGGGGGCGGCCAGCAGCGCCGCGGCGCCGATCAGGGTCTTGAGCAACATACAGGGCAATCCTCCTTCGGTTTTTGCCGAAGACCCTTCGAGACGCCGCGCATGTCCGGATTGTTTCCCGATGTTACGGCCAGCCCCGGCCCGCGCACGGCTGGGCAGCGAGCCGAGCCGGACAAGGGACGGGCCGAAGCAGCGAAGATTGTCGGGACGGGAAGATCCGCGCCACGCCCCGGGCCTGGGGCGCTCAGCCCAGCTGGGCGCGGTGGAGCAGCTTCTGATCGGCCAGCACCAGGGCCATCATCGCCTCGACCACCGGTACGCCGCGAATGCCGACACAGGGATCATGGCGTCCCTTGGTCATGATCTCGGTCGCATCGCCTTCGCGCGTCACCGTCTCCACCGGCGTCAGGATCGAGCTGGTCGGCTTGAACGCCACCCGCACGCGCACCGGCTGGCCGGTCGAGATGCCGCCCGCGATGCCGCCGGCATGGTTGGCGAGGAAGACCGGCCTGCCGTCATTGCCCGGGCGCATCGCATCGGCATTCTGCTCGCCGGTGAGCGCGGCGGCCGCGAAGCCGTCGCCGATCTCGACGCCCTTCACGGCGTTGATCGACATGCAGGCGGCGGCCAGCTCGCTGTCGAGCTTGGCATAGAGCGGCGCGCCCCAGCCGGCGGGCACTCCGCTCGCCTCGCAGGCGATCACCGCGCCGAGCGACGAGCCTGCCTTGCGTGCGCCGTCGACCAGCGCCTCCCAGCGCTTCGCCGCTTCCGCATCGGGGCAGAAGAACGGATTGTTGCCGATCTCGGCCGGATCGAAATTGGCATAGTCGATCGCGTCGCCGCCGATCGTCTCCACCCAGGCGAGGATCGTCACTTCGGGGATGACCAGCCGCGCCACCGCGCCCGCCGCCACGCGCGCCGCCGTCTCGCGCGCCGAGCTGCGCCCGCCGCCGCGATAGTCGCGAAAGCCGTATTTGGCGTCATAGGCATAGTCGGCATGGCCGGGGCGATAGGCCTTGGCGACTTCCGAATAATCCTTGGAGCGCTGGTCGACATTGTCGATGTGGAGCGCGATCGGCGTGCCCGTGGTGCGGCCCTCGAACACGCCAGAGAGGATGCGGACCTGGTCCGGCTCCTGGCGCTGGGTGGTGAAGCGCGACTGGCCCGGGCGGCGCTTGTCGAGAAAGGGCTGGATGCCGTCCTCGGACAGCGCTAGCCCCGGCGGGCAGCCGTCCACGACCGCGCCCAGCGCCGGGCCATGGCTCTCGCCCCAGGTGGTGAAGCGGAAGACGCGTCCGAAGGTGTTGAAGCTCATCGCCACCCTCCTCGCCGATGTCGCCAGGATTTGAAAGAAAGAAGCACCAACGCCCCGCCCAAGCCGAAGACCAGCCCCAGCCCAAAGCCGGCCAGGGAATTCCATGGGAGGCGCAGCGCGTTCAGCGCCATCCAATAGAGGATGCTGACGATCCCGAGCGACACCAGCATGCCCGCCGCGCCGCGTATTGCGGGAACCAGCGGCGTCCCGGACCGTCGCGCATCGAGAAAGCTGCCCAGCGCCCCGGTGAATGCGAAGGCGATGACGACGATGTTGGCGTTCAGCTCAAACATCCTGGCCGAGGGCGGCAAATGCCGGTGCATGCGTCGCGGCGCCGCGCACCCCGCACGGCATGGCGCCGCCCTGCAACGGCAGCGCCATCAGATAGTCGCCGGCATAGGGCGAGGCAAATCCGCGCGCCCATTCCGCCGCGAAGCCGAAGCGGCCGTAATAGGCCGGATCGCCGAGCACGAAGGCCAGCACCCCGCCGGCATCGGCGAGCTGCGCGATCCCGGCCTGCACCAGCGCCTCGCCCACGCCCTGCTTGCGCCAGGCCGCCTCGACCGCCAGGGGCGCGAGCGCCACCGCCGCGATCGGCTTGCCGGCGATCGCCACGTCCATCCGGCTGAACGCGATCATGCCGGCGAGCGCGCCGCTCTCCTCGTCGTCGGCCACCAGGGTCAGCACCATGTCGCCGTCGATGCACAGCCGCTGGACCAGCCGGGCCTCGTCCTCCGCCGGAAAGGCCCGGCGCAGCAGCGCGTCGATCGCGGCGACATCCCCGCCCGTCGCGGGGCGAATGGCAATGCTCACGAAAGCGCGATGTCCGGCGCGTCCTCGGCCTTCATGCCGATCACGTTATAGCCCGAATCGACATGGTGGATCTCGCCGGTGACGCCGGCCGCCAGGTCCGAGAGCATGTAGAGCCCGGCGCCGCCGACATCCTCGATCGTCACGGTGCGGCGGAGCGGCGAGTTCAGCTCGTTCCACTTGAGGATATAGTTGAAGTCGCCGATCCCGCGCGCCGCCAGCGTCTGGATCGGACCGGCCGAGATCGCGTTCACGCGGATATTCTCCGGCCCCATGTCGACCGCGAGATATTTCACGCTGGCCTCCAGCGCGGCCTTGGCCACCCCCATCACGTTATAGTGCGGGATCACCTTCTCGGCGCCGTAATAAGTGAGCGTCAGGATCGCGCCGCCGTCCGGCATCATCGCGCGCGCGCGCTTGGCCACCGCGACCAGGGAATAGGCCGAGATGTTCATGGTCATCAGGAAATTGTCGAGCGTGGTGTCGTAGAACTTCCCGCGCAGCTGCGACTTGTCCGAGAAGCCGATCGCGTGGACGACGAAATCGATCGTCGGCCATTTCGCCTCGAGCGTGGCGAACGCCGTGTCGAGCGCATCCATGTCGGACACGTCGCAATCGATCAGCGTGTCCGAGCCCAGCTGCTCGGCGAGCGGCTTCACGCGCTTCAGCAGCGCATCGCCCTGATAGCTGAACGCCAGCTCGGCACCCTGTTCGCTGAGCTTCTTCGCGATGCCCCAGGCGAGGCTCTTGTCATTGGCGAGGCCCATGATCAGCCCGCGCTTGCCCTGCATCAATCCGGTCACGACGGCGTATTCTCCCTTTCTCTGGGCTCCTCTAGACCGTTCTCGGGCGTTTCCGCCAGAGCCGCGTTCAACTCCGCGCCGACGACCAGCCCCAGTCCGACGAGAAAGAAGAAGATCAGCGCGATCATCACGCCGGCCAGGCTGCCATAGGTCAGGTCGTAATTGCCGAGCGTGCCGAGGATCTTGGGCAGCAGCGCGGTGACCAGCAGCCACCAGGCCGCGGTGAACAGCGCGCCCGGCCATTTGGGGCATTTGCTCTTCCGGTAGCGGCCGGGGGTGAGCGAGTAGAACAGGATGTAGAGCGCGCCGAACAGCGCGATGGCGGGCGCGATCTTGCTCAGCGAGACGATGCGCTGCGCCTCGGACGCCCAGGGGAAGATGTTGTAGAGGAACTGCTCGACGCCGGTCAGGATCACCTGGAAGCTGAACGCCGCCATGGTGATGATCACCGAGGCGATGATCATCCCGATCGCCCCCAGCCGATATTGCCAGAAGGGCGTGACCGAGCGGACGCCATAGGCCTGGCGCAAGATGCCGCGGATCGTCTCGATGAAGCCGGCCACCGTCCACAGGCCGACGATCGCGCCGAACCACAACAGGTTGCCCGTCCGCGCCATCAGCACGTCCGACACCGGCTTGCGCAGCAGCTCGGCCACGTCGGGCGGCACGGTATGCAGGAACGCCTCCAGCGTATGGATGCCTTCGGAGCTGCGGCCGATCAGCTGCGCGATCGCGGCGGCGACGATGAAGAAGGGGAAGAGCGTGACCAGGCTGAGATAGGCCAGGTTGCCGGCATAGGTGAATCCGTCGGCGAAGGTGCCGAGCAACACGCGCTTCACCACGTGCCAGAAGCGCGGGCCCAGGCCGATGCGGGCGAGCAAGGCGAGGATGCGGGACCAAAGCCCCGGCCCCGCTTTCGCGTCGCCCGAATCTTCCCCTGTTGTCACAAGGTGTTAGACGCCCATGCGGCCACGCGGGTTCCCCTTGTCGCTCCAGCCCCTGGCGAACGCGATCAGCGCATCGTCGTCCACCGGCAGCTCTACCATCAACGTGACGAGCAGGTCGCCCCGCCCGCCCGCGGACCCTGCGGCCTTTTTGTGGAAGCCGCGGCCCTTGAGGCGCAGCGTCTTGCCCGAGGAGGAGCCCTTGGGCACCTTGAGCATCACCGGGCCGTCCGGCGTCGGCACGCGCACTTCGGCGCCGAGCACGGCCTCGGACAGCGTGACCGGCAGGTCCAGCCGGATATCGTCGCCCTCGCGCTGGAAGAAGCGGTGCGGCTGGATCTCGATCGTCACGATCGCGTCGCCCGCGCCGCCGGGCCCTTCCTCGCCCTTGCCGGCAAGGCGCATCTGGGTGCCGGATTCGAGCCCGGCGGGGAGCTTGAGGTCGATCGTCTTGCCGTCGCGCAGCGTGATGCGCTGCGCCGCCAGCCTGGCCGCATCCTCGAAGCTCACTGCCAGGCGATAGGCGATGTTCGCGCCCTTGGGCGCGGCCCGGCGGCCGAAATCGCCGAAGCCGCCGGAAAAGCCGCCGCCGCCGCGCCGCGCGCCCATGCCGCCGAACAGCCCTTCGAATATGTCGCCAAAGCCGCCCGCCTCGCCGCCGCCGCCGAAATCGGCGCGGAAGCCGCCCTGGCCGCCGCTGCCCATGCCCGAGCCGAAGCCGCCGAACGGGTTCACGGGGTTGCCGTCGCCATCGATCTCGCCGCGATCGAAGCGGGCGCGCTTGTCCTTGTCGGTCAGCAGGTCATAGGCCTGGGTGACCTGGCTGAACTTCTCCGCCGCCTTGGGATTGTCCTTGTTGCGGTCCGGATGCAGCTCCTTGGCGAGCTTGCGATAGGCCTTCTTGATATCGGCCTCGCTCGCGCCACGCGCCACGTTCAGGATGGAATACGGATCAGCTGCCATCAAAACCCCTTCGAACGCGCCGTATTTCGGCGTGTCCGCCCGCTAACGCAAGGGCCGGGGGCAAACTCCCGGCCCGGAACAAATGCCTATGCCGCCGCCTCCTCCAGCGGCTCGACATCCACCGACACGTGCATGTCCTGCGCGCCCGCCCCCAGGACGATGCCGTCGATCGGCGCGATCTCGGCATAGTCGCGGCCGATCGCGACCACGACATGGTCCTCGGCCATCCAGATGCCGTTGGTGGGGTCGATGCCGACCCAGCCCAGCTCGGGCCCGGCCCAGACCAGCACCCAGGCATGCGTCGCATCGGCGCCGACCAGCCGGGGCCGGCCCGGCGGCGGCAGCGTGCGAAGATATCCGGAGGCATAGGCGGCGGGCAGGCCGGCGGCGCGCAGGCCCGAGATCATGATCTGCGCGAAATCCTGGCAGACGCCCCGCCGCTTGTCGAAGGCGGCGCGCGGCGGCGTGTCGACCAGCGTGGCGCTGGGATCGAAATCGAAACTGCGCTGGATCCGGACGGCAAGCGCATGGGCGGCGTCGAGCACGCCCCGATCGGGCGCCAGGTCGGACGCGCACCATGTGGCGATCGCCGCGTCCAGCGGGATCTGCGGCGAGGGGAAGAGATAGGCGGCCGGGCCCGCCGGCGAAGCGTCGCGGCTTGCGCGCGCCAGCCGGGCGATCTCGGCGAGCGTGCGGTCGCCCGGCGACGGCACCGGGATCGGCCGGTCGACCCGGATGCGCGCGCTGCTCTCGATCGTCAGCGTGCGGGTCGGCGCCTCGAGCACCAGCCGCACGACATTGGCGAGCCCCGCCTCCGCCCGCGCCGGGAAGGCGCGCCCGCCCGGCTCGACCGACAGGGCATAGTCGAGCACCTGCTGGCCCGACCACAGGATCGGCTTCAGCCGCAGGTTGCAGCGCGCGAACGCCGCCGGCTGGGCATAGTCGAACCGCGTCACGTGGCGGATGCGGTAGAGCATCAGGCGAGGACCAGCCCGGCGGCGCGCAGCGGCTCCGCCCCCTGCAGGAAATAGCGCCGGGCGATCGCATCGGAGAGCTGGGCGAGGCGCAGCTCCAGCCCGGCGAGCAAGGCATCGTCGATGCGCGCCGCCTGGGTGGTCACCAGGATCGCCGCCAGCGCGCGCGCCTGTTCCTGCTGCGCCTCGGCCAGCCCGTCGTCCGAGAGCACCGGCAGCGCGTTCAGATGGCCCGAGATCGCCGCCGCCTGATAGGCGATGCCGCGCGGATTGCCCGGATCGAGCGTGACCAGGTCGAGCACCGGCACGCGGGCGATTCCGGTCAGATAGCGCTGGCGATAGCTGATCTGGCTGTCCGCCAGGTCGAGCAGGGTGCCGAGATCGTCGCCGGTCGCATCCGCCCGGCCAAAGGCGCGCAGGAAGCGGAGCGTCGCCAGCGCCCGCTCGATCCGCCGGCCCAGGTCGTGGAAGCGCCAGGCATCGGTGCGCGCCATATGCTCGGCCGCAAGCCCGGCCAGCGCCGAATAGCGCCGCTGGAGCGAGCCCGCCTTGTCGAGCAGCCCCCCGCGCGCCGGAAACGGCGCGTCGAGCAGCCGCGCCATGTCCGCCGCCAGCCGATCGCGCGAGACGGCGCCGATCATCCGTGCTTGGGCATTGATCGCGGCAACGCTGTACCAGCCCCCGCCATCCTCGAGCGCCGCGCGGGCGAGCTCGGTCAGGTCGGCGCGGCGCAGCGCCCGGGGCGCCGGCGCCGCATTGCCCGCGACTAGGATGTCGGCAAGCCGGCCCACCGTGTCCGCGGCGAGGGCGGCGCCGGTGTCGGCGCTGATCGAGTTGCCGAGCAGCACCCGGATCACGCCGAGCTGCGCCTCGCCCCGCTCCAGGTAGCGGCCGAGCCAGAACAGATTGTCGGCGACCCGGCTGGGGAGCGTGCCCGGATTACGCCGCAGCCGGGTGGAATCGCCCGAGGGCAGCAGCGAGACCGGCTCGACGGGATCGGAACCATGGACGCAGACGTCCGCCGACCACATGCCCTCGCCCATCACCGCGGCCCGCGCATCGGCATGCTCCCCGATCCGGGCGAACCCGCCGGGGAGCACCGTCCAGGCGCCGTCCGCCCCGCGCGCGGCGAACACGCGCAGCGTGAACGGGCGCGCGGCGAGCCGGCCCTCGGCCACCACCGGCATGGTCGAGAGATGGAAGACCTCCTGGCCGACATAGTCCTGCGGCCGGCGCGCCATGTCGGCGAGCAACCCGGCACGCGCCTCGCCCTGGAGCGCCGAGCCGAGCACCGGCTTCCCCTCGGGCAGGCCGAGCGGCGCGACGCCGAAGGCCGGCGCGACGAGCAGCGTGTCGAGCGCCGCCTCGACATGCGCGCGCGCGCCATCCTCGCCGCACCACCGGGTGGCGATGCCGGGCAGTTGCAGCGGCTCTCCGGTCAGCAGCTCGGCCAGCCGCGGCAGGAAGGCGGCGAAGGCCGGCGCCTCGAGCAGCCCCGCGCCCGGCGCGTTGGCGATCACGACATTGCCCGCGGCCATCGCATCGATCAGCCCCGGCACGCCGGTCGTCGAATGGCTGTCGAGCGCCAGCGGATCGAGCAGGCGCGGGTCGAGCCGGCGCCACAACGCGTCCACCCGCTTCAGCCCGGCGATGGTGCGGACATAGAGCCGCTCGTCGAGCACCGCGAGGTCGCCGCCCTCGACCAGCAGCCAGCCGAGATAGCGGGCGAGATGCGCCTGCTCGGCATAGCTGGGATCGAGCCGGCCGGGCGTGAGCAGCGCGATACGGGGTTCGGCACGCCGGCAGCGCGCGGCCAGGCCCTCGCGAAAGGCAGCGAAGAAGGGCGCGTGCCGGGCGATGTCGAGCCGGGTCTGGAGCCCATCCAGCGTCTGCGCCATCGCCAGCCGGTTCTCGAGCGCATAGCCGGCCCCGGCCGGCGCGCGCAGATGATCGGCGAGCACGCGCCAGGCGCCGTCCGGGCCGCGGCCCAGGTCGATCGCCACCGCCTGGAGGTGGCAGCCGCCCGGCGGCACGAGATTGGCGAGCGGACGCAGGAAGAAGGGGCTGCCGGTGACGAGCGCGGCCGGCACATGCCCGTCGGCGACCAGCCGCGCCTCGCCATAGAGGTCGGCGAGCACCCGCTCCATCACCTCGGCGCGCTGGACGATGCCGGCGGCGATGCCTCGCCATTCGGCCTCCGGAATCAGCAGCGGCACCGGGGAGAGCGGCCAGGGGCGTTCCTCGCCTTCGCCGGCGACGCGGAAGCCGGTGCCGATGTCCTCGGCATGGCGGCGCGCGCGCTCGCGCGCGCCTTCGAGATTCTCGCCCGCGAGCCGGGCCAGCTCCTCGAGCACCGCCGGCCAGGCGGCGTCGCCCGCGGCTCGGGCGCAGAGCACATCGCCCGCGGCCCGGGCGCGGAGCGCGTCCTCCGCGCTGCCGGCCGCGCAATAATCCGCGATCCACCGATCGGCGATCGTCCGCGCGTCGAACAGAGGTGCGGCGCTGCTCGCCAAGCTTCGTCCCCAGCTATCCCGGGGACCTAGTGCGGGAATCCCTGCTGCATGGCAACATGGGATGCGCCGCACGGGGCGGCGCCCCCGGTTCGGTTCCGCGCACGAAGATGCGCGTCGGGACCTGCATCACGCTCGCTACGCCCTGGCCGCCCAGCTGCGCCGGCGCATTCTCGACGGGCGAGGATCGCGATCGGCCTTGCAGTTTGCCCGGCGAGCGGACACCAATCCGGACAAAGCACCAGGGAGGGGGGCCGCGTGGCCGACAGCGCTGACAGGGCAATGGGCGACGCGATCGCCGGGGAGCGGTCGGGTGCGCCCGACCGGACGGCGACCGGCAAGGCGCATTTCGAGGTGCTGGACGGCCTGCGCGGCACCGCCGCGCTGATCGTGGTGCTCTTCCACATCCAGGGCATCACGGTGAAATGGGACGGCGCCCGCGTGGTGCTGCACCATGCACCGCTCGCCGTGGACTTCTTCTTCGCGCTGTCGGGGTTCGTGATCGGCTATGCCTATGACGATCGCTGGGGAAGGATGCGCACGGGCGGTTTCCTCGCGCTGCGCCTGATCCGGCTGCATCCGCTCGTCATCCTCGGCGCGCTGCTCGGGCTGGCCAGCTATCTGCTCGATCCCTTTGCCGGCCAGGCCCAGGCAGTGCCGCTGCGGCAGGTGCTGGTCGCCTTCGCCCTGTGCCTGTTCGCGCTGCCGAGCTGGCCGCTGCCCAATCGCTGGACCGACACCCACCCGCTGAACGGACCGATCTGGACGCTGTTCCAGGAATATCTCGGCAATCTCGCCTATGCGCTGGTGCTGCGCCGGCTGCCGGCGACATGGCTCGCCCTGCTGGCGGGGGCGAGCGGCGTGGCGCTGACGGCCGGCGCCGTGATGCAGGGCACGCTGGACCAGGGCTCCTATTGGGAGACCTTCTGGATGGCGCCGGTGCGCCTGTTCTTTCCGTTCCTCACCGGCCTGTGGCTCTATCGGGTGCGCGAGCGCCTGCCGAAGGTGCGGATCGGCTGGCTACCCCTGTCGCTGGCGATGCTCGCGGCGATCGCCGCGCCCACGCTGCCGACCATCGGCGGCATCAAGCTCAACGGGCTCTACGAGGCGCTGGTCGTCATCCTGCTGTTTCCCGCGATCCTCGTCGCCGGCCGTCATTCCGAGCCCGGGCGCGGCATGCTGTGGCTGTGCAAGGCGAGCGGGCGCATCTCCTATCCGATCTACATCACTCATTTCCCCTTCCTCTATGTCTGGATGAACTTCGTCGCGGCCGGCCACGCCTCGCAGGGCGCGCTCGTTGCGATCGGCGTCGCGCTGGTGCCGTTCCTGCTGCTGGTGGCCTGGCTGGCCCATGGCTGGTGGGACCTGCCGATCCGGGCATGGCTGGGGGCCCGGCTGCGCCGACGGGGATAGGCTGGGAGCTCATATTCTCCACCGTCATCCCCGCCGATCTTCACCGTCCCCGTTATTCTTCACTGTCATCCCCGCGCAGGCGGGGATCCAGGGTGGTACGGGATGATCGAAGCAATCACGCGCATGCTTGCCGGAAACGGCAAGGCGAGCCTCACGCCCCTTGCCCCTGGCCCTGGATCCCCGCCAGCGCGGGGATGACGGGCGTAGTTTCAAAGATGACGGCGTAGTTTCAAAGGCGCGTTCGGGTCCTCACCCTAGACGTCAGGCAGCACCTGGTCGGCCAGCCCCCAGCCCGCGAGCGCCCGCCCGGTCGCGCGCTCGATCAGCCCGGCCCCGTCCCGAAGCGTGAAGTGCCCGGGGCCGTCGATGTCGCGCAGCTCGCTCCAGCTGACCGGCGCCGCGACCGGCGCGCCTTCGCGGGCGCGGACCACATAGGGCAGCACCGCCGTGCTGCCGCGCTGGTTGCGCAGATAGTCGATGAAGATCCTGCCCTTGCGGTGCACCTTCTTGAGGTTGGCGGTGAAGCGGTCCGGCTCGGCTTCGGCGAGCGCGCGGGCGAAGCGCTCGCAAAAGCTCCGGGCCTCGGGCCATTCCGCCTTCGGCGCCAGCGGCACCACCACGTGCACGCCCTTCCCGCCCGACAGCATCGGCCAGCTGGTCAGCCCCAGCTCGGCGAGATGCTCCTTAAGATCGGCCGCGGCCTTGCGCACATCGGCCCAGTCGAGCCCCTCGTCGGGATCGAGGTCGAACACCAGCCGGTCGGGCTTTTCGATATCGGCGGCCAGGCTGCCCCAGCCATGAAACTCGATCGTCCCCATCTGGACACAGGCCAGGATCCCGTCGGCATCGTCGACATAGAGATAGGGCTCGACCGACCCGTCCTTCTCGCGCACGTCGACATGGTGGACATGCGCGCCGAAGCTGCCGGCGTCGTGCTTCTGGAAGAAACATTGCCGCGCCCGCCCCTGGGGGCAGCGGACCAGGCTGATCGGCCGGTTGGCGAGCCAGGGCAGCAGGATCGGAGCGACGGCGAGATAATAATCGGCCAGGTCGCCCTTGGTCAGGCCGTCGCCGGGGAAGATCACGCGGTCGCGGCTGCTGATCCCGATCGACGCGCCGGGCGGCTCGGGCAACGGCACGGGCTTCTCCATCACGACCTCCTTCGCCGGCTTGTCCTCGCGCAGGCCGAGAAAACTGGCATGGCGCAGGAGATTGTCGGCGGTGAATTCGCTGAACGCGATCTCGGCGACCAGCCGGGGCTTCACCCAGCGCGCGCCGCGCGCCTCGGCGCGCGGGACCTTGGCGGCGGGCTGCTGCGCCGCGATCCCGTCCAGCCGCGCGCGCAGCTCCCGCATCGCCGCCATGCCGAACCCGGTACCGACCTTGCCGGCATAGGCGAGCCCGCCGGGCCCGTGCGCCCCGAGCAGCAGCGAGCGGAAGCCGCGCCCCCTGGCGGCGGACGGCAGCCAGCCGAGGATCACGAATTCCTGCCGGCACAGGCATTTGGTCTTGCGCCAGGCGCTGGTCCGCGCGCCGCGATAGGGCGCATCGGCACGCTTGGAGACCACGCCTTCATAGCCTTCGCGGCACATCGCCTCGAACAGCTTCTCGCCGCTGCCCAGCACATGCTCGGAGAAGCGGATGCGCTGGTCCGCTCCCTCCAGCAGCGCGCGCAGCCGCTCCTTGCGGGCGCGCTGGGGGCGCTTCGCCAGGTCCTCGCCGTCCGCGTCGAGCAGGTCGAAGGCGAACAGGGTCAGGTCGCCGCCGCCGCGCGACAGCGCTTCCTGCAAGGTCGAGAAATCGGGCCTGCCGTCCTTGAAGGCGACGATCTCGCCGTCGATCAGCGCCGGACCGGGGAGCCCCCTGGCGGCTTCGGCGATGCCGGGGAAGCGATCGGTCCAGTCGAGCCCGGTGCGGGTATAGATCCTCGGCCCCTCGTCGCCGAGACTGAGCAAGGCACGATAGCCGTCATATTTCACCTCGTGCAGCCACTGGTTGCCCGCGGGCACGGTGTCGACCAGCGTGGCGAGCTGGGGCGGGCGAAATTTCGGATTCTTCCCGCCCCCGCGGCGAACCGCGGGGTCTCGCGCGGTGGCGCCGTCCGCCCGGGATCGCGGCTGGCGCCGGGACGGCGCTTTCGCGGCCGGCTTCGCGCCGGCCGCGATCTCCTGCATCGTCCGCCCCGTCTTCACGCTGGTCAGCCCGGTCTCGACCAGCACATCGGTCGCGCCGGCATGGGGATCGTCGATCTTGCGCAGCAGCCAGTTCTCGCGCTTCTCGCGACCGCGCGGCTTCAGGCGGATCAGCAGCCACTCGCCCTTCATCCGTTCGCCGTCCAGGGTGAAATGGAGATGGCCCTTCGCCAGGTCCGTCGCGCTTTTCCCGTCGACCGGCGCCCAGGTCCCATCGTCCCACAGCATCACCGTGCCGCCGCCATATTCGCCCCTGGGGATCGTGCCCTCGAAATCGGCATAGGAAAGCGGATGATCCTCGGTGCGCACCGCGAGGCGCTTCTCGGCGGGGTCCAGGCTCGGCCCGCGCGTCACCGCCCAGCTCTTGAGCACGCCGTCCATCTCCAGCCGGAAGTCCCAGTGGAGGCGGGTGGCGTCGTGCTTCTGGACGATGAAGCGACGGCCGCCGCCCCGGGCCGGCCTGCCGGCGGGCTCGGCCGTCTTCGCGAAATCGCGCTTGGCATTATATTTGGCGAGGGGGTCGGAAGGCTTGGCCATCAATCCGTCATCCCGCGCGCTTCTTCGCCGATGCCTTGGCGGCCGGCCTGGCCTTCACTGCCTTGCCCGGCTTCGCCGCGGGCTTCTCGAGCGACTTCTTGAGGGCGGCCATCAGATCGACCACGTTCGAGCCGCGGCTCGCCTTGCCGTCGTCCTTGTCCTCGATGATCTTGCGGCCCCTGGCCTTCCGCTTGCGCGCGATCAGGTCCTTGAGCGCATCGACATAGCGGTCGTGGAACATGCGGGGATCGAACTTCGCCACCTTCTTCTCGATCAGGCTCTCCGCCAGCCCGAGCAGCTCGGGATCGGGCGCATCGTCCGGGATGTCGCGGAAATAGCCCTGCGCCTTGTTGACCTCGTCGGCATAGCGCAGCGTCTCCAGCACCATGCCGCGGCCGCACGGCTTGAGGCTGACGACATATTCGCGCCCGCGCATCGCCAGCTGGCCCAGCCCCACCTTGCGGGTGCGCCGGAGCGCCTCGCGCAGCACGATGAACGCCTCCTCGGCCAGGTCGTCCGCCGGCACCACGAAATAGGGCCGCTCGAAATAGAGCACGTCGATCTCGTCCATGTCGACGAAGCGGGTGAGCTCGAGCGTCTTCTTCGATTCGAGCTTCACCGCATCGATCTCGTCCTGGGTGAGCAGGACATATTCGCCCTTCTCCACCTCATAGCCCTTGACGATCTCCTCGGGCTCGACCGGCCCCACCCCGGGGGCGACCTTCTCGTACCGGATCCGCCTGCCGCTCGGTTCGTGGATCTGGTGGAAGGCGATCTGCGCGCCCGATCGGGTCGCGGCATGGATCTCGACCGGGATCGAGACCAGCGCCAGCCTGATCTGTCCCTGCCAATAGGCGCGCGCGGGCATGTCGCTCTCCTCGTTGCGAAGCCGATTCAATGTGCCAGCCGGGGAGTCGTTCCTCGACACTCGCCCGGGGGGCGATTACAGCCCCTGCCATGCGCACCGATCCCTTCGACCTGTTCGACGCCTGGTACCGCGAAGCCCGCGAAAGCGAGCCCAATGATTCCAACGCGATGACGCTGGCGACGGTGAGCGCGGACGGCCAGCCCTCCGCCCGGATGGTGCTGCTCAAGGGCCATGGCCCGGACGGCTTCGTCTTCTACACCAACCGCGAGAGCCGCAAGGCGCAGGACCTGCGCGACGGCGCCAGCGTCGCCCTGCTCTTCCACTGGAAATCGCTGCGCCGCCAGGTCCGCATCGAGGGCAGCGTGCGCTTCGCCACCGATGCCGAGAGCGATGCCTATTTCGCCACCCGCGCCCGCGATTCGCAGCTCGGCGCCTGGGCCTCGGACCAGTCGCGCCCGCTCGATGCCCGCGAGACCTTCGAGGCCCGCTTCGCGGAAGCGAAGGCGCGCTTCGAGGGCGGGGACGTTCCCCGCCCGCCGCACTGGGGCGGCTACCGCGTCACGCCGCACCGGATCGAATTCTGGCAGGACCGCGCCCACCGCCTGCACGAGCGCCGGCTGTTCACCCGCGCCGGCCAGGACTGGTCCGAAGGCCTGCTCTATCCATGAGCGGCCGGCCATGACCAACCTCGCCCGCCGCGCCGCCATCGCCAGCGTGTGCTGCGCGATCCTGCTCGGCGCGCTCAAGGCCTGGGCCGCGGTCGAGACGGGATCGGTGGCGGTCCTCGCCAGCCTCGCCGATTCGGTGCTCGACCTGTTCGCCTCGCTCGTCACGCTGGGCGGCGTCCACTGGGCCGCGCAGCCGGCCGACGAGAATCACCGCTTCGGGCACGGCAAGGCCGAGGCGCTGGCCGCGCTCTTCCAAGTGGTGGTGATCGCCATCTCCGCCCTCGCCATCCTGGTGCGCGCGATCGAGCGGCTGCAGGGCGGCGAGGTCTCCGCCTCGCCCGAATCGGGCATCGCGGTGAGCATGGTCGCGATCCTGGTCACGCTCACGCTCACCCGCTACCAGCAGCATGTCATCGCCCGCACCGGATCGGTCGCGATCGGCGCCGACCGGATCCATTATACGTCGGACCTGCTGCTCAACGGCGCGGTGATCGTCGCGCTGGTGCTCGATGCCTGGGGCATGGTCGGTGCCGACCCGGTGTTCGGCATCGCCATCGCCTTCTGGCTGCTGTTCGGCGCCTGGCGCGCCAGCGAGGCGGCGATCGACCAGCTGATGGACAAGGAATGGCCCGAGGAGAAGCGCCGCGCCTTTGTCGAGGTCGCCGCGCGCAATCCGGCGCTCAAGAGCCTGCACGACCTGCGCACCCGCAGCAGCGGCGCCGCCGACTTCGTCCAGTTCCACATATCGATGAACCCGGCGATGACGATCCAGCAGGCGCACGACGTGGTCGAGGCGCTGGAGCAGGAGCTGGGCGCCGCCTTTCCGGGCACCGAGATCCTGATCCATGTCGATCCCGAGGGCCATTGCGACGCGCCCGAGAACCCGATGATCGAAGCCAATCTGCTGAAGGACAACTGAGTGCACCTGCCTTTCGCCCAGATCGACGCCTTTGCCGACCGCCCCTTCACCGGCAATCCCGCCGCGGTCATGCCGCTGCGCGAGTGGCTGGCGGACGCGGTGCTCCAGCAGATCGCGGAGGAGAACAACCTCTCCGAGACGGCGTTCCTTCTGCCCGATGCGAGCGGCGCGGCGGACTTCGAGCTACGCTGGTTCACTCCCGCCGTCGAAGTCGCGCTATGCGGCCATGCGACGCTGGCGAGCGGGCATTTCGTCCTTTCCGCCGATCCGGCGCGCGATCGCGTCACTTTCCGCACCCGCAAGGCCGGCATTCTCGAAGTGCGCCGCGACGAAGCCGGCGGCGGCTATGCGATGGCCCTGCCCGCCTATCCGCCCGCGCCGGCCGAGGTGCCCGGCCTGCTCGCCGCGCTCGGCGTCGGCCTGGGCGAGACGCTGCGCCATCCCAATGGCTATGGCCTGACCGTGCTGGAAAGCGCCGAGGCGGTGCTGGCGCTGCGCCCCGATTTCGCCGCGCTCGCCGCGATCGGCGACACGCTCAACATCGTGACGGCGCCGGGCACCGAGACGGACGTGATCAGCCGCGTCTTCGCACCCGCCGCGGGCATCGACGAGGATCCGGTCACCGGATCGGCGCATTCGGTGCTCGCGCCCTATTGGGCGAAGCGCCTGGGCCGCGACACGTTCAGCGCCTTCCAGGCCTCGAAGCGCGGCGGCCATCTCGCCTGCGGGCTGGCCGGCGACCGGGTGATCCTGGGCGGCAGATGCGCGACGGTGATCATGGGCGAATTCGCGCTATAGACGCGGCATTGCGCCGGGCCGGGCTTTGCGGAATGCGGTCTCCCGGCAAACGGAGGACAAGGCAGATGCGCCATCTCTGGCACGCGGGCACACTGACGATCGCCATCATTGCCGGTGCCGTCCCCGCCCAGGCCTGCATGACGTTCGTTCCGCTGCAGGCCGAGGATGTCCGTTATGCCGACACGGTCGTGATCGGGCGCGTGGAGAAATATCGGATCATCCGGCACGATCCCACGGGCAGGAAAGCCGACCAGGTGGTGAAGAGCCCGGGGCCGATCTGGGACTATGCCCGATTCGAGGTGGTCGTCGACCAGGTGCTGCTGGGCAGGGCGCCAAGGCGCCTCTCGGTCACTTGGGACAATTCGACCTTCGACGAGCCGGAAAGCATGGGCCCCGGTCCCTATCTGATTGCGCTGCGCAATCCGGCCCGGCCGATACCGCCCCTGCGCGGGCCGAGCGCCACGATCTTTCCAGCCCCACGCGCCGATTTGCCGACGCTGCTGCAGGCGCCCTGCTCCAGCCCGTTCCTCCTCCCGGCCGCTGGCGGCGATGCGGACGCGGTTCGAAAGATCCTCGCCGGAAAGCCGAAGCCGGAAAGGCGCTAGGCTCGGGACTCGGTCGGCAAACCCGGTCATCGCCGCCCGTGCGGGATGACGAGGGAGGGAATATGAGTCGCCAACCTAGCGTCAAAACCCGATCAAGGCTTTGATTTATCTCGCCATCCCCGCGCAGGCGAGGATGACGGGGTTTGCTGATCGGGTCGTGATCCTAATCCACCGCCTGGTGCGCATAGCTGAGGATCCGCGCCACCCGCCAGCCGTCCGGCGCCTTCTTCCACAGCTGGACGAAATGCGCGCGGCCCACCAGCTTCTCCGGCCCGTCGCCGCGCCGCTCGTAGAAGAAATGGTCGCCTTCCTCGATCGCGCCATAGCCCGGCACCGGATCGACGCGCAGCGACACGGGCAGCAATGCGCGGCGGCTGCGCCAAGCGCCGGGCGCCTTTCGCGCCTCGCACTGCTTGGCATAGAGCGCGACGAACGCCGCGCCGCTGGTCGCCACCACGCCGTCCTTGTCGTGATACATCTCGAAATCGGGCGTCACCAGCGATGCCAGCCGGGCGGGATCGCAGCGCTCGAAGAAGGTGTCGAACAGCGCGGCATCGGCGGCCTTCACTTCGGCGAGCAGCGCCGAATCCGGGGAAGCGGGCGCGGACTGGGGAGCGAGCAGCGCGAGCGCGGCGGCCAGGAACATGCGTTTCTCCTTGTGTGCCAGATGCCTATGGCACGGCGCGCGCCGCCTGCGCAAAGCGCCGCTGCCGGACGGGGTTGGCGCGCGGGTCGTTTCGGAGTCATCATCCCGGTCCGGGCGAATCATCGTCCCTCCGCGGAGGAGAAGCGCGATGTGGAAATATGGCTTGGCGGCCCTGGCGCTCGCATGCGCCGCACCGGCGGAGGCGCAGGTGGCGCCCTATCCCGCCGAATTCACCACGCGGGATATCGCGACCAACGGCACCACCCTCCATGTCCGCGTCGGCGGCACCGGGCCGGCGGTGCCGCTGCTGCACGGCTATGGCGAGACCGGCGACATGTGGGAGCCGCTGGCCGCGCGGCTGGTGCGCAACCACCGCGTGATCGTGCCCGATCTGCGCGGACTGGGCCTCTCGGCCAAGCCGGCGGGCGGCTATGACAAGAAGACCCAGGCGGAGGACGTCGCCGGCGTGCTCGCCGCGCTCGGCGTCGACCGGGTCGATGTGGTGGCGCACGATATCGGCAACATGGTCGGCTATGCCTTTGTCGCCCGCTATCCGGCGCGCGTCCCGCATTTCGTGCTGATGGACGCGCCGATCCCGGGCATCGGCCCGTGGCAGGAGATCCTCCAGAATCCGCTGCTCTGGCATTTTCGCTTCGGCGGCCCGGACATGGAGCGCCTCGTCGCCGGGCGCGAGCGCATCTATCTCGATCGCTTCTGGAACGAGTTCTCGGCCGATCCGGCGACGTTCGACGAAGCCTCGCGCGTCCATTATGCCGCGCTCTATGCGCTGCCCGGCGCGATGCATGCCGGGTTCAGCCAGTTCGCCGCGTTCGACCAGGACGTGATCGACGATCGGGCGCTGCTCGCCCGGGGCAAGCTGACCATGCCGGTGCTGGCGATCGGCGGGGAGAAGTCGTTCGGGCCGACCATGGCGACGGTGGCGCGCGCCGCCGCGACCAACGTTACTCAGGTAGTGATTCCCGCATCGGGCCATTGGCTGATGGAGGAACAGCCCCAAGCCACTTCCGACGCGATCGTCGCCTTCCTGAAATAGGCCGGGCGCCCCGCTTCCCATGGGAGAGGGCGATCCCGTCGATTGCAAATACATCCGCCAGCGGTGGCGACGTTTGCCCCGCAAAGACAAACACGCCCTCGTCCGTCATCCCCGCGAACTCTTCCGTCATCCCCGCCTGCGCGGGGATGGCGGCTATTGGGAATGCCTTGGCTCATCGGGACAATCGCCGACTCGTTCCGGGGTGACGATCGAGTTCCGGCAAACGCCGCAACTGCTGGCGGATGCGTTTGCAGCCGATGCGATCGCCGATGGGAAAACGGCCGGACTGGCAATGTAGGGTTTCCTCTGCTCCAAGCTGGCGGATGCAGCCCCGGTGCGCCTCCTTCGTTCCCTTCGCGGCTCGTCGCCCCGGCGGGCGCCCATGCCGGGCCGCGCGCGATGGGGTCGGGACTCTTGCGACTTTCCGCGCCGCCGCCGGGGCCGGCCAGGCGCGCGCGGAGAGCGAAACCGGTCCCCCGTGGCGTATGCTTCGTAAACTTCCGCGCGCTTCAGGCCGGCAGCAGCTCGGCCCGCTCGGTCTCGGCGATCCAGCCGCCGCCCAGCACGCGCTCGCCGGCATAGAGCACGGCGGCCTGGCCGGGCGCGACGCCATATTCGGGCGCCTCGAACACCACGCGGTCACCCTCCAGCCGGGCCGGCACCGGCCTGGCGAGGCTGCGCACCTTGGCGGTGAGCGGCCCGGCATGGTCGCCGCCCAGCCAGTTGATCCCCTCGATCCGCGCCGCGCGCACCGCCAGCGCCCGCTTGGGGCCGACCACGACCTGCCGGGTCGCGGGATCCAGCCGCAGGACATAATAGGGCTCGGGCGCGCCGCCGATCTCGAGCCCGCGGCGCTGGCCCACGGTGAAATGGATCAGGCCCCGGTGCCGCCCGAGCAGCCTGCCGGCCTCGTCGACGATATCGCCGCCCGTCTCCGCCTCGGGGCGCAGCTTCTTCACCAGGCTGGCATAGTCGCCATCGGGGACGAAGCAGATGTCCTGGCTGTCGGGCTTGCCGGCGACGCCCAGGCCCAGCTCGGCGGCGAGCTCGCGCACCTGCGGCTTGGGCATGCCGCCCAGCGGAAAGCGCAGGAAATCGAGCTGCGCCGCCGTGGTGGCGAACAGGAAATAGCTCTGGTCGCGCGCCGGATCGTGCGCGCGGTGCAGCTCGGCGCCCTGCGGCCCCGGGACGCGGCGCACATAATGGCCGGTGGCGAGGCAATCGGCGCCCAGGTCGCGGGCCAGCGCGAACAGGTCGGTGAACTTGGGCCCCATGTTGCACTTCACGCAGGGAATCGGCGTGCGGCCGGCAAGATATTCGTCGGCGAAATCGTCGATCACCTCGGTCTTGAAGCGCGAGGCATGGTCGAAGACATAGTGCGCGATCCCCAGCCGGTCGCACACCGCCCGCGCGTCGCGGATGTCGCGGCCGGCGCAGCAGGAGCCGGCGCGGCCCACTGCCTCGCCATGGTCGTAGAGCTGGAGCGTCACGCCGATCGTCTCGGCGCCGGTGGCCGCGGCGAGCGCGGCGACGACGGAGGAATCGACGCCGCCCGACATGGCGACGACGATGCGCCTGGCCTTGAGCGGCGCTTCGAGCTGGAAGTCTCCTGCAGTCATGATCGCGGGCATTTAGGCGCTCGCGCGGCCGCGCGCCACCCCGGTGGGATTCCGGTAACGCTGGTTAAGCCCTCGTTTTCACCTGCTTTACGGACCCTTCAAGACTTTGGGCTAGAACGCCTCATCCGAAATCGACCTGTCGGATGGGTAAGAGAGCGTGGACCTGAGTTTCGCCAGACTGGAACGCGATGTGGCCGTCACGGCCATGCCGACCGAACTGGCGGTATTGCTGGTCGGCGTGGCGGCGCGCCAGGCGGCGAGCCCCACGGCGCGCGCGCAGGCCCGGCTGGCGCTGATCGCGCCGGTCGAGCAGTTGCTCGCGCCGGCGCACGGGGCCTTTCACGGCCTCGCGGCGCGGGCGCTCACCCGCCGCCGGGAAGAATGAAGATCGAATTTACCGAGGCGATTTAGCCGATGTTCAAGTGCAACGAATATCGGTCGTTCACAGAGTTTGCGTAGCGGGGGCCCCCCGCCCCGAAAGGCGAGTAGATGATTGAGAATCAAAAGATCCGTCCGGCGAAAGTGATTGGGCCCCTTGGCGAGCCGCTCACGCTCGAGACGCTGCCCCCGCCCGAGACGACTCGCTGGGTCGTGCGCCGCAAGGCGGAAGTGGTGGCGGCCGTGAACGGCGGCCTGCTCAGCGTCGACGAAGTCTGCGAGCGCTACGGCCTCACCGTCGAGGAATTCGCGGGCTGGCAGCGCGCGATCGATCGCTCGGGCATGCCGGGCCTGCGCGTGACCCGCATCCAGCATTATCGCTCGCTCTACGAGCGCCAGCAGAAATACTGAGTCTCTCCCTCGAGGCGCAATATCGGCCCGTCCCCGGCATGCCGGGACGGGCCCTTTTCTTTCGGGAACCCGCGAAAAGTTCCGGACGGCCCGAAAATTTCGGTACGGAACCAACATGACCGTCCACTCATTTTCTTTCCGTCGCCCGATCCACGGGCCGAAACAACGGAGGGACTTAT
Organism: Sphingomonas sp. NPDC092440; assembly: GCF_044754985.1. NCBI lineage: Bacteria > Pseudomonadati > Pseudomonadota > Alphaproteobacteria > Sphingomonadales > Sphingomonadaceae > Sphingomonas > Sphingomonas sp. NPDC092440. Next base: position 199,173 of record NZ_JBIVQA010000004.1, read on the forward strand.
GGTGGGTCTTATCGTTTGGCTGGTCATCGGCGGCGTCGTCGGCTGGCTCGCCAGCATCGTGATGCGTACCGATGCCCAGCAGGGCATTTTCCTGAACATCATCGTCGGGATCGTCGGCGCCTTTATCGGCGGCTGGCTGTTCTCGAGCGGCGACATCAACAGCGGCGTGATCACCCCGACCACGTTCCTGGTGTCGCTGGTCGGCGCGATCGTCCTGCTCGCGCTGGTGAACCTGGTCCGCCGCGGCTCGCTGCGCTAAGCCCCGACGCCCGCATGCAAAAAGGGCCGCCCCGCCAGGGACGGCCCTTTTTCATGGCCGGTTACTTGAGCAGGAAGCGCACGGTGACGGTGACGTTGAGCTCGCGCTCGCCTGCCGCCACTTCGGTCTTGTCCGCCATCGGCGCCGCGGCGACTCGCATCATCATCACCGGCATGGGCGGGTTGGGCAGCGCCCCGCCCTCCGAGATCGCCAGGATGCGATCGACCTTGAGCCCCGCCGCCCGGGCATAGAGCTCGGCCCGCGCCCGCGCCTTGGTCACTGCGTCCACCCGGGCCTCGTCGAGCGCGCCCTCGGGCTTGTCGACCGTCAGCTCGGGGCCGGAGATGTTGTTGGCGCCCTCGCGCACCAGCGTGTCGAGGATCGTGCCGCTCTTCGCCACGTCGCGGAAACGCACCGAGACCTGGTTCGAGGCCTGGTAGCCGGTGATCACCGGCGGCTCGTTCTGCGCATAGCGATATTGCGGCGAGAGGCCGATCGTCGCGGTCTGGATGTCGCGCTCGGCGATGCCGGCCTTGCGCAGCGCGGCCAGCACCTTGGTCATCCGCGCGCTGTTCTGCTGCATCGCCTCCGCGGCGGTGGCCGCCTGAGTGACCACGCCGGCCTGGATCACCGCCAGGTCGGGCACGCGCGTGCTGATCCCGGTGGCGCTCACGTCCAGCACCGTGCCGTCGAGCAGCACGGGGCGCATTTCCTGCTGCGCGGCAGCGGGCAAGGCCGCGACCGTGAGCAGTGCGGCGGAAGTGGCAAGAACAGTCCGAATCATCGATACGCTCCAAAAACGATTTGTCCCGCGCCGGCCTTGCCGCACGCGGGACAAATGGAAGCTGAACGAAAACAGGCCCTCAGACCCGGCGGACCATGACCAGCCGGTACAGCGCCAGCAGCACCACCGAGCCGACCGTCGCCGCGGCATAGGCCTGCCAGGTGCTGTCCCGCACCTCCAGGCCGAGCATCGGCGTCAGGTAAAAGGCCAGCAGCGCACCGGCGATGCCGATCAGGATCGTGACGATCACGCCGCCAGGGTCCTTGCCCGGCATGATCAGCTTGCCAAGCGCTCCGGCGACGAGGCCGATGAGCAGCCATCCGATAATCCCATGAGGCATTGAATCCCTCCTCGATTCGGCCCGTCTCCCCCGGACCGCGCGCGAACGTCGCGCTGTAACGCCGTCATTGCAACCGTTTCTTGCTGGAAATGGTTCGGGAGACATTCCCGATACTTGCGAAATAAGGCCGAAACGGGCATTTGCCCGCCCCAAGCGAAACGGCTCTTGTGGCCGGTGCCTTATTCATCTAATACAGTGCGATCTCATTTGGGGGCAGCGGCCATTCGGCCGGATCGGAATGTCGCACATGAATTACGAGGCAGGGATGTTCGGACGACGGGAGCGGCTGGAATATAGTGGCGAGGACGCGCCGAAGTCGCGGCGCTGGCTGTGGATCACGCTGGCCGCAGTGGTGCTGATCGGCATTGCCGCGTTTTTCATGATGGGCAAGCAGGACGGCGCCGCCAGCAAGGCAGCGGGCAAGGGCGGGTCCCAGCAGGCCAACCAGTCCCAGATCCCCACGGTCACCATCGCCGTTCCCGGCCGCCAGGCGGTCCAGACAGTGATCAGCGGCACCGGCAGCCTCGCCGCCAAGCGCGAGATGCCGGTGGGCGTGGTCGGCGAAGGCGGCCTGGTCACCCGCGTGCTCGTCGAGCCGGGCACCTGGGTCGCCAAGGGGCAGGTCCTCGCCACCGTCGACCGTTCGGTCCAGGTGCAGACCGCCGATTCGCTCTCCGCCTCGGTGCGCGTTTCCGAAGCCGACGCCAAGCTCGCCCAGGCCAATCTCGATCGCGCAAAGGCCCTGGTCTCGAACGGCTTCGTCTCCAAGGCCGATATCGACCGGCTGACCGCCGCGCGCGACCAGGCCTCCGCCCGGGTCCGCGTCGCCCGCGCCCAGCTGGCCGAGACTCAGGCGCGCAACCACCGGCTCGACATTCGCGCGCCGGAAGCCGGCCTGGTGCTCACCCGCCAGGTCGAGCCGGGCCAGATCGTCAGCGGCGGCTCGGGCGTGCTCTTCCGCATGGCGATGGGCGGCCAGATGGAGCTGCGCGCACAGCTGGCCGAGGCGGATCTCCTGCGCACCCATGTCGGCTCCACCGCCCAGGTGACGCCGACCGGCAGCACCCAGGTGTTCAGCGGCACGGTGTGGCAGGTCTCGCCGGTGATCGATCCGAGCACTCGCCAGGGCATCGCCCGCATCCAGCTCAGCTATGATCCGGCGCTGCGCCCGGGCGGCTTCGCCAGCACGCAGATCATCACGGGCGCGCAGGATGCGGTGATCCTGCCCCAGTCGGCGATCCAGACCGACGCGCAGGGCAACTATGTCTACACGCTCGACGCCAAGAACCAGGCCGTCCGCACCCCCGTCGTCACCGGCGAGGTGACCGATGCGGGCGTCTCGATCGCCCGGGGCCTGAGCGGCAGCGAGCGCGTGGTGCTCACTGCGGGCGCCTTCCTGAATCCGGGGCAGAAGGTCATCCCCCAGCCCCTCAAGAAGCAATAGGATCCTCGCGATGAGCTTCCGGAACATCTCCGCCTGGGCGATCCGGAACCCGGTTCCGCCGATCGTCCTGTTCCTGTTCCTCACCGTCGCGGGGCTGGTCAGCTTCTCGCGGATGGACGTGAACAACAATCCGGACATCGACTTCCCGGTCGTCTGGATCTCGATCAGCCAGCCGGGCGCAGCGCCGAGCGAGCTCGAGACCCAGATCACCCAGCAGGTGGAAAGCGCCGTGCGCAGCCTGCAGGGCATCGACGAGATCAACTCGACGGTGACCGAGGGCAATTCGACCACTGTCGTGCAGCTGGCGATCGGCACGCCGATCGACCGCGCGGTGGAGGATGTGCGCAGCGCGATCCAGCAGGTTCGCGGCAACCTGCCCGACGGCATCCTGGAGCCGCAGATCGGCCGCGTCGATTCGGCCAGCGACAACGACATCGCCAGCTTCACCGCGATCGCGCCCGACATGACCGTCGAGCAGCTGAGCTGGTACATCGACAACACGGTCGCCAAGAGCCTGCTCTCGATCGAGGGCATGTCGGCGGTGAACCGCAATGGCGGCGTCAACCGCGAGATCCGCGTCCAGCTCGATCCCGCCAGGCTCCAGTCCTATGGCCTCACCGCCAGCCAGGTGAACCAGCAGCTGCGCCAGGTGAACATGAACGCGGCGGGCGGGCGCGCCGAGATTTCCGGCTATGAGCAGTCGGTCCGCGTGCTCGGCAACGCCAAGGACGCCTATACGCTGGGCCAGACCCAGATCGCGCTCGGCGGCGGCCGCACCGTCCGCCTGGCCGACATCGCCAGCGTGACCGACAGCTATGCCGAACTGCGCAGCGCGGCGCGGTTCAACGGCCATGCGGTGATCTCGTTCGACATCCAGCGCGCCAAGGGCGCCTCGGACGTGACGATCTATCACGAAGCCCAGAAGAAGCTGAAGCAGCTCGAGAAGAACAACGACAAGGTTCATTTCGAGCTGCTGGCCAATTGGAGCAAATACGCCGAGCAGCAATATGATTCGGCGATGGAGGCGATGATCGAGGGCGCCGTCCTCGCCGTCATCGTGGTGTTCATCTTCCTGCGCGACTGGCGCGCGACGGTGATCTCGGCGCTCGCCATCCCGCTTTCCTCGATCCCGGCCTTCTGGTTCATGGACCTGCTGGGCTTCACGCTGAACCAGATGACCCTGCTCGCGCTGTCGCTGGTGGCGGGCGTGCTCGTGGACGACGCGATCGTGGAGATCGAGAACATCGTCCGGCACATGCGCATGGGCAAATCGGCCTATCAGGCGTCGATCGACGCGGCCGACGAGATCGGCATCGCGGTGCTCGCCACCACCATGTCGATCGTCGCGGTGTTCCTGCCCGTCGGCCTGATGCCGGGCATCTCGGGCCAGTTCTTCAAGAATTTCGGCCTGACCGTGGTCGCCTCGGTGCTGATGAGCCTTGCCGTGGCGCGCCTCGTCACGCCGATGATCGCGGCCTATTTCCTCAAGGCCAAGGGCCATGCCTCGCACGGCGAGGGCCGGATCATGGACGCCTATGTGAAGCTGCTGCGCTGGACGCTGCGGCATCGCTGGTCGGCGATCCTCGGCTTCTTCCTGTCGCTGGTGATGACCGTCAGCTTCTTCTTCATCCTGCCGATGACTTTCCAGCCGACGCAGGACGAGGACCAGGTGAGCGTCAATGTCGAGATGGTGCCGGGCACCACGCTCGAGCAGACCGATCGCGTCGTCCGCCAGGTCGCCGAGCGGCTGCGCACCGAGCCGAACGTGGAGAATCTCTACGAGCGTGCGGGCGTCGGCAATGGCCGCGTGCTGGTCATCTTCAAGGACAAGCGCACCGAGACGAGCGACGCGTTCACGCGCCGCCTCGCGCCGGAACTGCTCAAGATCCCCGATGCGCGGGTGGGCTTCCGTGCCCAGGGCGGCTGGGGCTCGAGCGGCCGCGCGCTGACCATCACGCTCGGCGGCGAGGATCCCGCGCTGCTCACCAAGACCGCGCTCACGCTGGTCGAGCAGATGTCGAAGATGCCGGAGCTGGTGGCGCCGCGCATCGCCGGCGACCTCAACCGGCCCGAGATCGTGATCAAGCCCCGGCTCGACCTGGCGGCGAACCTCGGCGTCACCACGGCGGCGCTCTCCAGCGCCATCCGCATCGCGACGCTGGGCGACATCGACCAGAACAGCGCGAAATTCTCGCTGACGGATCGCCAGATCCCGATCCGGGTGGCGCTCCAGGAGAATGCCCGCGCCAAGCTCGACACGATCAAGAACCTGCCGGTGCAGACGCAGAATGGCGGCTCGGTCCAGCTCGGCACCGTGGCGGACATCGCCTTCGGCACCGGCCCGACCAAGATCGAGCGCCTGAACCTGCAGCGGCGCGTCGTCGTCGGTGCCGACCTGGCGACCGATCCCAAGACGGGCAAGGCCGTGGTCTCGGGCGTGGCGCTCGAGAAGATCCACCAGCTGCCGATCATGAAGGCCCTGCCGATCGGCGTGGCGGAAATGACCGTCGGCAGCGCCAAGTGGCAGGCGGAGATGGTGAAGAACTTCGTCATCGCGCTGATGTCGGGCGTGTTCCTGGTCTTCGCGGTGCTGGTGCTGCTCTATCGCCGCTTCATGTCGCCGCTGGTCAACATGGGCTCGCTGCTCAACGCGCCGCTGGGCGGGCTGATCGCGCTGTGGATCGCCGGCCAGCCGATCTCGATGCCGGTGCTGATCGGCGCGCTGATGCTGTTCGGCATCGTCGCGAAGAACTCGATCCTGCTGATCGACTTCGCGCTGGAGGAGATGGCCAAGGGCGTCGACAAGTTCACTGCGATCGTCGATGCCGGGCACAAGCGCGCCCAGCCGATCCTGATGACCACGGTGGCGATGGTCGCCGGCATGATCCCGACCGCGCTCTCGCTCAACGGCGACGGCTCGTGGCGCGCGCCGATGGGCATCACCGTGATCGGCGGCCTGATCCTGTCGACGCTGCTCACGCTGGTGATGGTGCCGGCGCTGTTCAGCCTGGCGGTCGGGCTCGAGCAATGGCTCGGGCCGCGCCTGTCGCGCCGCCTGCTCACCTTCCGGCCGGGCGACGACGGCAGCCGCGTCATCGGCCATGGCCATGGCGGCGGCACGATCGAGCACAAGCCCGGGGACGATGCGCCGCAACCCGCGGAGTGAACTTGATCCCGTCTGATGTATTGGGGAGTGCGTGACCATGTTGCGCACTCCCCAATCGTCCGAGCCGGTCTCGGCCGGCCTGCGCCGGATGCGGCTGGTCGCGACCGGCCTGCTGGTGGCGATGGCCGCCCTGTTCCTCCTCACCCGCGCCTTCGACCATGCGCATCCGGCGATCGGCTATGTCCGCGCCTTTGCCGAGGCGGCGATGGTGGGCGGGCTGGCCGACTGGTTCGCGGTGACGGCGCTGTTCCGCCACCCGCTCCGCCTGCCCATTCCCCACACCGCGATCATCCCGCGCAACAAGGACCGGATCGCGAGCACGCTCGCCCAGTTCCTGCGCGACAATTTCCTCACCCCCAAGGTGGTCGCCCGGCGGATGCAGCGGCTCGACGTGGCCGGCGCGGCGGGGCGCTGGCTCGCCAACCCGGTGCACGCCGATGGCCGGATCGGGCGCAGCGCGGGGCGCCTGGCCGCCGATTTCCTCGAATCGCTCGACCAGGAGCGGCTGGGCGGCATGGCCAAGGGCGCGATCGCCGCGCGGCTGCGCGCCATCGACGTGGCGCCGCTGTTCGGCCAGGCGCTCGGCGCCGCCATCGCCAATGGCCGCCACCTGCCGCTGCTCGACGGCATGATCCGCTGGGCGGCCAAGGTGCTCGCCGCCAACGAGCACATGATCCGCGAGATGGTCCACAACCGCGCCGGCACGGTCATGCGCTGGACCGGGCTCGACGAGACGCTGGCCAGCAAGATCATCGAGGGGCTCGACAAGCTGCTCGGCGAAATGGCCGAGGACCCGGCCCATCCGCTGCGCGCCAAGGCCGAGGAGGGGCTGGAACGGCTCGCCCATGACCTGCAGCACAAGCCCGAGCTGCGCGAGAAGGTGGAGGCGTTCAAGCTCGAGATGCTCGAGAACCAGGCCTTTCAGCGCTGGATCGACGGGCTGTGGGAGACGAGCCGTGTCGCCCTGCTCCGCCTTGCCCGCGATCCCGGCAGGGCCCTGGGCGGGCGGATGGGCGAGACGCTGCGCCAGTTCGGCGTCACGCTGCAGCAGGATCGCAAGCTCGCCGAGACGATCAACCGCTTCGCCCGGCGCAGCGCCGTCGGCGCGGCGGCCGATTATGGCGACGGCATCGTCCGCCTCGTCTCCGACACGATCAAGGGCTGGGACGCGCGGACGATCACCGGCCGGCTGGAGAATGCCGTTGGCCGCGACCTCCAATATATCCGGATCAACGGCACCCTGGTGGGCGGGCTGGTCGGCGTGCTCATCCACACGGTCGACGCGTTTCTCTAGCCCATGCCCCTCGCCCGACGCGCCGCGAACCTATCGCCAGTCGAGCAGCGGCCAGCCCTGCTCCGCGGCCAGCCTGCGCAGCCGCCCATGCGCATTGACCGCGAATCCCTCGTCCGCCCAGCCGAGCAGGGGCGCGTCCGAGACATGATCCGAATAGGCGCGGACATGGGCGCCGCCGCGCGCGATTCCCTGCCCCGCCATCCAGCTTTCGATCCGGCGGAGCTTTGCGGGCCCGTAACAGTTATCCCCCTCGATCAGGGAGAGAATCCGGCCTTGCCCATCGCGCTTCGCTTCGGTTGCGATCACATCGTCAAAGCCCAGCAGGTGCCCGATCGCGGCGGCGTAATAGCCGTGCGAGGCGGTCGCCATGACGAGGCGATAGCCCGCCGCGCGGTCCGCCGCGATCCGCGCGCGCGCGCCGTGCAGCACGCCATGCGCCGCTTCGCGCGCGGCGAACGCCTCCGCCACGCGCGCCATCTCCTCGGGGGGCAAGGCCCCGCCCAGCAGCAGCCGCTGCGAGAATTGCTTGAGGCCGGCGCGATCGGTCAGCTTGAGCAGATAGGCGATCCCGGCCACGCCCAGCGCCGGAAACAATGCCAGCCGCCAGGGGGCCCGGACCCGCGCCGCCATCGCCAGGAAGCGCGTCCAGGTGGGCGCCGCGGTGATGGTCTTGTCCATGTCGTAGATTGCGAGAAACTGCATTGAAGCATCTACGAGCGGCAACGCTTGCCGATCCAGCCCGAATCGCGGAAAGGTGCCGGCGATGAGCGTCCTGGCCGACTTCGAACGGGTTGATTCCGACAGCGGCGGGGCAGTGCTCCGCTTCACCGGCAATTTGTCGCTCGCCAGCCTGGGCGACCTTCCCGACCGGCTCGACCGTGTCGACGGCGAGGTCGCCCGGCTCGACCTGTCGAAGGTCGAGCGGATCGACACGGTCGGTGCCTGGGTGATCCATCGCTTCGCCCGCGACCGGGAAGCCGCGGTCGAGGGTCTCCAGCCGGCCAGTCAGCATCTGTTCGACCAGGTCGTCGCCGCCGAGCATCCGATCGAGCTGCCGCCCAAGCCGGAGAGTCCCTTCATCCATCTGCTCGCCGAGATCGGCGATGCGATATTCACCGCGGTGCACACGCTCTACGGCCTGCTCGGCTTTCTCGGCGCCACGGTGATCGCCTTCTGGAACGTGGCGACGCATCCGCGCCGCTTCCGCTTCCATGCGACGGTCCATCGCTTCGAAGTGGTCGGCGTCTCCGCGCTCGGCATCATCGGGCTGATGAGCTTCCTGATCGGCGTGGTGATCGCGCAGCAGGGCGCGGTGCAGCTCCGCCAGTTCGGCGCCGAAGTCTATACGATCAACCTGGTCGGCCGGATCACCTTGCGCGAGCTCGGCATCCTGATGACCGCGATCATGGTCGCCGGCCGCTCCGGATCGGCCTTCGCCGCCCAGATCGGCACGATGAAGCTCACCGAGGAGATCGACGCGATGCGCACGATCGGCGTCTCGCCGATGGAAGCGCTGGTGGTGCCGCGCACGATCGCGGTGGTGACGATGCTGCCGCTGCTCGGCTTCTATTCCGCGCTGATCGCGATCATCGGCGGCGGCTTGCTCTGCTGGGTCCAGCTGGGCATCCCGCCGATCACCTTCGTCCAGCGCGTCCGCGAAGTGGTGCCGCTCAACGATCTCTGGGTCGGGCTGATCAAGGCGCCGGTGTTCGGTGCGATCATCGCCATCGCCGGCTGTTTCCAGGGCATGCAGGTGGAGGGCGATGCCGAGCAGGTCGGCCGGCGCACCACCACCGCGGTGGTCCAGGCGATCTTCCTGGTCATCGTGCTCGACGCCTTCTTCGCCGTCTTCTTCAGCCAGATCGGGTGGATATGAGCGACTCCGCCGCCTCCGCGCCGGACGACATCGTCATCCGCGTGCGCGATCTGAAGAACGGCTTCGGCGACCAGATCGTCCATGACGGGCTGAATCTCGACGTGCGCCGCGGCGAGATACTCGGCGTGGTCGGCGGCTCGGGCACCGGCAAGTCGGTGCTGATGCGCTCGATCATCGGGCTGCAGACGCCGATGGAGGGCGAGATCGAAGTGTTCGGCGAGAACACGATCGGCCGCGACGAGACCGAGGCGACCGCGATCCGCCGGCGCTGGGGCATCCTCTTCCAGGGCGGCGCGCTGTTCTCCACGCTCACCGTGTCGGAGAATGTCCAGGTCCCGCTCAAGGAATATTATCCGCAGCTGGACCAGGCGCTGCTCGAGGAGATCGGCGCCTACAAGGTCGTGATGACCGGCCTGCCGCCCGAAGCCGCGCCCAAATATCCCGCCGAGCTCTCGGGCGGCATGAAGAAGCGCGCCGGCCTGGCGCGCGCGCTCGCGCTCGATCCCGAGCTGCTGTTCCTCGACGAGCCCACTGCCGGGCTCGACCCGATCGGGGCCGCGGCGTTCGACGAGCTTACCGCTTCGCTCCAGAAGACGCTGGGGCTCACCGTGTTCCTGATCACGCATGATCTCGACACGCTCTACGCCATCTGCGACCGGGTCGCGGTGCTGGCGGACCGGAAAGTGATCGCAGTCGGAACGATTCCCGAGCTGCTCGCCTTGGATCACCCATGGATCCAGGAATATTTCAACGGACCGCGCGGGCGCGCGGCAGTCGCCGGCAGCAAGGCGAATCGAGCTGAGGACAGGGGCTGATGGAAACTCGATCGAATCACGTGCTCGTCGGCGCCGTCGTGCTGATCCTGCTCGCGGTGCTCGCCCTGTTCATCGTCTGGCTCGCCCGGCTGAGCGGCGGCAACGAGCGCGAATACGACATCTTCTTCCGCCAGTCGGTCGACGGGCTCAGCGCGGGCTCGGCGGTATCTTTTTCGGGCGTGCCTTCGGGCCAGGTGAAGTCGATCGAGTTCTGGAAGCCCGATCCGCAGCTGGTGCGCGTGCGCGTCTCGGTGCGCAACGAAGTGCCGATCCTCGAAGGCACCACCGCGACGATCCAGAGCAGCTTCACCGGCCCCAGCACCGTGCAGCTCGAAGGCGCGGTGAAGGGCGCCCCGCCGATCAAATGCCCGCGCGAGCATCCCGAGGCGGCGTGCCCGCTCGGCGTGCCGGTGATCCCGACCAAGCCGGGCGGCCTCGGCGCGATCTTCTCCTCGGCGCCCAAGCTGCTCGAGCGGCTGACCACGCTCACCGAGCGGCTGACCGAGCTGATGAGCGACAAGAACCAGGCCTCGATCGCCGGCATCCTGGCGAACACCAACCGGCTGACCGATGCGCTTGCCGATCGCGGGCCCGAGATCGCCGCCACGCTGGCCGAGACTCGAGTCGCGATCCAGAAGTTCGGCACCGCCACCGAGCAGATCGGCGAGCTGGCCAAGACGACCAACGGCGTGGTCGCCGACGACGTCAAGCCGACCATCGCCAATCTCAACCAGACGATCGCCTCGGCCAAGAAGAGCATGGACACGCTCGAGGCGATGCTGGGCGATGCGCGGCCGGGCGTGCAGGCCTTTTCGAAGAAGACCGTGCCCGAGATCGGCCAGCTGATCCAGGATCTGCGCCAGATGGCGCAATCGCTGTCCTCGGTCGCCGACAAGATCGACCAGGGCGGCGCGAGCAGCCTGGTCGGCAGCCCGAAGCTCCCTGACTACAAGCCCAACAAGTGAGGCCCGCGATGAAGAAGCTCGCCCTGCTCCTGCTGGCCGCCCCGTTCGCCGCCACGCTCTCCGGCTGCGTCTCGTTCGGGGGCAAGCCGCCCAAGGTGCCGTTCCTCACGCTCGAGGCCGCCGAGCAGATCAAGCCCGGCGACGTGCAGACGCCCGCTTCGGGCACCACGGTAACCGTGCTGTTCCCGACGGTGCCGCACGAGCTGGCGACGACGCGGGTGCCGGTCCATTCGGGCGAGAATGCCGTCGCCTATGTGAAGGACGCGCAATGGGTGGAAGCGCCGCCGCGCCTGTTCGCCCGGCTGGTCGGCGATACCATCGCGGCGCGCACCGGCCGGCCGGTGCTGAGCTATCGCCAGTCGCAGATCGATCCCGGTGCCGTGCTCTCGGGCGAGCTGCGCCAGTTCGGCGTGGATGCCGACAGCAACGAGGCGGTCGTCCAGTTCGACGCGCTGCTGGTGCAGGGCGACGATGCCACCAGGTTCCAGAAGCGCCGCTTCGAAGCGCGCGCGCCGCTTGCCGAGGTGACGCCCGATCTGGTCGCCAAGGCGCTCAACCAGGCGGCGAACCAGGTTGCGGTCCAGGTCGCCGACTGGGTGGGGAAGTAACTCCCGGCTCGCAAGGCCAATCCGTCATCCCGGCAAAGGCCGGGATCTCGGGCGGCGCTTTTCCGGCCTTCGCCTGGGATCCCGCGTCCGCCGGGATGGCGGCCCTGCGGGTTCACGGTGCCCGGCGCACCGCCGGCAGCGCGTTGCACACATCGACGCCGCCCATCGGCACGGTGAAGAAGGCGCCGTCGCGATTCTCGCGCGCCTTGATCCAGGCGGCGAAGCGGGGATTGTCGGTGGCGCGATACTGGAAGCGCGGGCGCTCGTCCTGCGGCAACTGGCTGGCGAGGCGAACCGAGAGGATCGGCGTCGGCGCCTGGTCCTTGGCATAGACGCCGAGCTGGGCGGTGCCGCGCGGCAGGCTGGAGAGCCATTGCATGCCCTCCACGATCCGGCCGACGATCGCGATGTTGCGGTCGAGCGGGCGCGGGGCGTGGCCGATCACCGTGTAGAGTTCGGCGCCGCTGCCGGTGGAGGGGGCGAGGTCGCGGGCGACGCCGACCATCGAATAGCAATGGGTGAGCGAGCTCACCGCGCCGTAATTGGCGAGCGGCCAGCCATCGGCGCTGAGGCCGGTCTTCGCGGCATAGCTGTCGGGCCTGGCGAAGGCGAAGCTCTTCACTGCGTCGAAGCCGGGCCATTCATATTCGGCGGGCGGGTTCTCGATCACGCCGGGCGGGAGCGCGGTCTTGTCGTCGCCGCCGCCCCATTGCGTCACATAGTTATCCTGCACGCGGTAGACGCTGGTGCCGTCCCACCAATGCGCCTCGGCGAGCTTGCGGATGTTAGCGACATGCGCGGGGGCGTAGCGCGGGGCGAGGCGGATGAAGACCTGGTGGCCGCCCTGCAGCGTCATCACCAGCATCTCGTTATCGGGAATCGCCTTCCAGTCCTCGGGCGCCGGGTCGGCCGGCGACGGGCCGGCGGCGGTCTGGGCGGCGGCAGGAAGGACGGCGAACGCGGCGAGCGCTAGGATCGGCTTCAGCATGGCGCGAGAGTGGCACGGCACCACCTGCTTGCCTAGGCCTTCGCCAATCGCTAGGGCACGCAACTTCCGGGACATGCGGAGCGGTGGCCGAGTGGTCGAAGGCGCTCGCCTGGAAAGTGAGTATACGGCAAAACCGTATCGAGGGTTCGAATCCCTCCCGCTCCGCCACTCACGCCCTCCCAAGGGCTCGCAGAAACCCCTGTAACCTGCTGTAAATCCTCAGAAATCAGCGGTTCCTTGATGCTGCGCGTTCCACACGATCCAACACCATCTCCCGAAATATATGGGGTAGGGTGGAGCAGGATGCGGTGGGGATGCCCATTGCGCCGAAGATCCAGGCGGCATCGCGGCAAGCCGGGCGCGCCTATCCGAGGACGTCGGTCAGAAGCCGCTTCCAGTTCCCGCCCATGATCTTGTCGACCTCGCGCGGACGAAAGCCCGCCTGTTCGAGCGCCCGTGAAATCCGTGCCATCCGGTCGATGCGATTGAGCTCCGGAATCACGACATGCTCGGGCGTCCATTCGAACCCGGGCACGCCCTGGCGCCGCAAGGCGCGCCACCAGTCGAGATATTCCTGCACGCCCTTGCCATTGTCGTTCCCGATCCTGATCAGATTGGGCTGGCCGGCCATCGGAAAGTCGTTGGCCACGCCGACCGCTTCCAGGCCGCCCACCTTCACGACATGGCGGATCTGCGCCACATAGTCGGCGGCCGTCGGCGGATTCCGGCGGGTGAGCCAGAAGCTCATCATGAAGATGCCCATCACGCCGCCGCGCTCGGCGATCGCGCGGATCACTTCGTCGGGCGCGCAGCGCGGATGATCGACGATCGCCCGCGCCGCGCCATGGCTCAGCGCTATCGGCGTCTTCGACCGCGTCGCTGCCTCGATCATGGTCGGGACCGAGCCGTGCGAGACATCCGGCACTATCCGCAGCCTGTTCATCTCGGCCAGGCCTTCGATGCCGAGCGGCGTGAGGCCGGTCTGCCGGGTCTCCAGCGCGCCGCCCGCGAACAGAGTGTCGTTGTGATGCGTGAACTGCAGGACGCGCAGGCCCTTTTCGTGGAAATAGGCGATCCGCGAGAGATCCCGCGCGATCATCTCGGTCGACTGGAACTGCAGGAACACCGCGCAGCCGGGCCGGGCCCCGATCTCGCTGCCCTTCCTGGCGAGATAGGCGAACGGCGAGCGCCGCAGCCGTGCAACGGCCTTGTCGATCGCGGGATCATTGGCCGCGAAGTTCCGGCTGTAGCGGGGAACGCCGTCGGCATCGCGGGTCGCGATCAGATCGGAGACATCGGCGATCATCCCGCCCAATCCGGCCGCGGCAATCTGGCTCAGATCCTCGGGAAGGAAGCTCAACGAATCGAAGAACAGCCGGCTCCGCCCCGCGCCTTGCGCCAGGGCGGGCGCCCCCAGGGTGGCCGCCAGCGCGCCTGCAACCGATCGCCTCGTCCACATCACGCTTCCTCCCGGCCCTTTGGCGATTTCATAGCCGCGGGCGCCCCCGACATGCCAGCCCCGCCCCGCGCGCGGCACGGCGGTCGCGTCACTGGCGATAGCGGCTCGGCGGCGCCCCCAGCACGCGCTTGAACATGGTCGAGAAATTGGCGGGGCCTTCATAGCCGAGGTCCAGCGCGACCGCAGTGACCGGCTCTCCCGCGGCAAGCCGCGGAAGCGCGACCGAGAGACACGCCTGCTGGCGCCATTCGGCGAAGCTCATGCCGGTCTCGCGGCGAAAGAGCCGAGTGAAGCGGCGGCGATTCATCGCGAGCGCATCGGCCCATTCGTCGATCTTGGCGCTCACCCGCGGCGCTTCGAGAAAGCCATGGCATTGCGCGGCCAGCGCCGCATGGCGCGGGAACGGCACGAGGATGGGGATGATCGGCGCGCGATCGATCTCCGCCACGAGCAATTGCATCACCAGCCCGTCGCGCCCCGCCTCGTCATATTCGACCGGCACTTCCGCCGCGCAGACCAGCAGCTGGCGCAGCAGCGGCGAGACCGCGACGACCCGGCACGCGCCGCCCAGCAACGGGCAGGCCTCCGCCTCGATCAGCACGCTGCGGGTCTGGACCGCGCCGACCATGCGCACCGAATGGGGCGTTCCGGCCGGTATCCACACCGCACGCTCGGGCGGGGCCACCCATGCGCCTTCGGGCGTGCTGACCGCGACCACGCCGCTGGCGGCATAGAGGAACTGCGCGCGGCGATGCTGGTGCTCGGCCAGCTCGAACGAGGGCGGATAGTCATTGCCGATGCCGACGACCGGGCGCGGAACATCCTCATAATCGTCCGGCGCGCGATACTGCGCATGTCCCATTATCAAAATAATTTATCCCACATATCGAAGCGGGACGCATTCTGGACCGCTAGTGCCGCGCTCACAAGGAGCGAATGATGAGCGACACCCGCGCAGCGACGATGGATTCCCAGCCGGCGGAGATGAACGGCACGGTGTTCGGCGTGATCGTCGCGATCAGCTTCTGCCACTTGCTGAACGACATGATGCAGTCGCTGCTTCCCGCGATCTATCCCAATCTCAAGACCGATCTGGGGCTGAGCTTCGGCCAGATCGGCCTGGTGACGCTCGCCTATCAGATCACTGCGTCGATCCTGCAGCCGCTGATCGGGCTGTACGCGGACAAACGGCCCACGCCGCTGGCGCTCCCCGGCGGCACGCTCTTCTCGCTGGCGGGGCTGGCGATCCTGTCGGTCGCGCACAGCTATGGCATGGTCCTGGCGGGCGCGGCGCTGCTCGGCATCGGCTCCTCGGTCTTCCATCCCGAATCCTCCCGGGTGGCACGCATGGCGGCGGGCCAGCGCCACGGCCTTTCCCAGTCGCTGTTCCAGGTCGGCGGCAATGCCGGCCAGGCGCTCGGCCCGCTCGCCGCCGCGCTGGTGGTGGTGCGCTGGGGCCAGTCGAGCCTCGCCTTCTTCGCGCTGCTGGCGCTGCTCTCGGGCGCGGTCCTGTGGAATGTCGCTGCCTGGTATCGCCATCATGGGCTGGCGCGGCTGGATGCCGGGCGCCGCGCATCCATGGCCGAGTTGCTTCCCAGGGGGCATGCGGCACGCGGCATCCTCATCCTGCTGGCGCTGATCTTCTCCAAATATGTCTATCTCGCCAGCCTCACCAGCTATTTCACCTTCTACCTGATCCATCGCTTCCAGGTTTCGGTGCAGAGCGCCCAGCTCTATCTGTTCGCCTTCCTGGCGGCGGTGGCGGTCGGCACGATCGCGGGCGGACCGCTGGGCGACCGGTTCGGGCGCAAATATGTGATCTGGTTCTCGATCCTCGGCGCCCTGCCCTTCACGCTGCTGCTGCCCTATGTTAGCCTGTTCTGGACCGGCGTGCTGGTGCTGCCGATCGGCCTGATCCTGGCCTCGGCCTTCCCGGCGATCGTGGTCTTCGCGCAGGAGCTGGTGCCGGGCAAGGTCGGCATGATCTCGGGCCTGTTCTTCGGCTTCTCCTTCGGCATGGGCGGGCTCGGCGCCGCCGCGCTGGGATGGCTCGCCGACACGACCAGCATCGAGACGGTGTACCAGATCTGCGCCTTCCTGCCCGCGATCGGCCTGCTGACGGCGCTGCTTCCCAACATCGAGCGGAAGGACGATCGGGCACCGCGCTGATCGCTCCCGGCAATCCCGGGAAGCGCGGCGGCGCCCGGCTTCAGAACCAGAAGCGGACGCCCGCCACCAGGCCGAGCGCCGACGGCTTCTCGCCATCGGCACGGGCATAGTCCGCCGTGCGCCCCGCCTTCGCTTCCCAGGAAAGGCCGACATAGGGCGCGAAGCGCCGCGCGATCTCGTAGCGCAGCCGCAGGCCGAGCTCCGCGCTGGTCAGTCCGGAGCCGATGTGCTGCGCCGGCATGTCCTGGGCCGAAAGATTGAACTCGGCACGCGGCTGGAGGATCAGCCGCTGGGTGATGCGCTGGTCGTAATAGCCGCCCAGCCGGCCGAGCAGCTCGCCCCTGGTCGACAGGAAGACCGCCCCCTCGACTTCGAACATATAGGGCGCCATCCCCTCGAACCCGAGCGTGGCATAGGTCCGCGCCGGTCCCGGCCGGAAATCGTGCCGCACGCCGGCCTGCAGGTTGAAATAGGGATCGATGGCGCGGCTGTAGAGCAGCTGGACCTCGGCCCTCTCGATGCCGCCGCGAACCAGGCCCTCGCCTTCGCTCTTCACCGTCAGACGATTGACGTCGCCGCCGAACCAGCCCTCGCCCTCCCAGCGATAGGCGTCGCGCCCCGGGCGCGGCTGGAACTCGGCGAGGTTGAACAGGACCGAGCCGAGGGGCCGCCCGCCCATCTCGCGCATCGAGGCCCTGCGCGATCGCTCCATGTCGGATGCCGGGAAGAAGCGGTCGGCATAATGGTCGGTCGGCGGCGGCGGGGCCGGGGCATCGCCCGCCTCGAGCGCGGTGCCGGCCGCCTGCATCGCGGGCGTCGTCCCATGAGCCATGGCGCCGTGATCCATGGCGCCGTGATCCATTCCGCCATGATCTATCGGCTCCGCGTCCGCCGGCTTGTCGGCGCCGGGCCGGGCATCCTGTCGCGGCGCGGCGGTTTCCGGCGCGGGCTTCGGCTTCGGCTTCGGCTTCGCGGGAGCCTTGGGCATCGGCATGCCGTGCATGGCATGATCCTGCGCCGCCGCCGGCGCGCTCGCCGCCAGCACGGCGCCGGTGGCGAGGATCGCGGCACGCCGGATCATGCCGGGCCTCCCTTCGGGCGCACGCTCACGGTCCGCATCATCCCCGCCATCATGTGATAGAGGAGGTGGCAGTGGAACGCCCAGTCGCCCACCGCGTCGGCCGTGAAGTCCCAGGTCACCTTGCCGCCGGGCTGCACGATCACCGTGTGCTTGCGCGGCGCATGGTCGCCATGGCCGGTGACCAGCTCGAAGAAATGCCCGTGCAGATGGATGGGATGGGCCATCATCGTGTCGTTGATCAGGTTGACCCGCACCCGCTCGCCCTCGACGAAGGGGAAGGGCGCCATGGTGTCCGACATCTTCACGCCGTCGAACGCCCACATGAAGCGCTCCATGTTGCCGGTGAGATGGATGTCGAGGCTGCGCGACGGGGCGCGGACATCGGGGTTCCGATCGAGCGCCATCAGGTCCTTGTAGACCAGCACGCGGTGGCCAACATCCTCCAGCCCCTGGCCGGGCTCTCCGGTACGATCCATCGGCATCGGCGAGATGGTCTGGACGCCGGGCGTTCTCCGTACCTCGGGCGCATAGGAGAAGTCGCGCATCCGCATGGCGCCCATGTCCATGCCGGCCATGTCCGCGCCCGGCGCGCCCGGCGCGCCCGGCGCGCCGCCATGGGTGGAATGATCCATCCGCGAATGGTCCATCCCCGCCATGTTCGCGGCCACGCCGCCGAGCCTGGCCGAGGCGTTCTGCTCCGCGCTGGGATCGACGCCGCGCGCCGCCGGCATCGCGCCGTGCGACATTCCCTGCATGCCGCCGGCCGCGCCGCCGCCGCCATGGTCCATCGACGACATGTCCATGCCCATGTCCTTCATGGTCGCCAGCGGACGCGGGCGCAGCGGCGGCACTGCGGCCGCCATGCCGGGCCGGGGCGCCAGCGTGGCGCGCGCCATGCCCGAACGATCGACCGCCTCGCCGACCAGCGTGAACGCCTTGTCCTCCACCGGCGTGACGATCGCGTCATAGGTCTCGGCGACGCCGATCTGGAACTCGTCGACCTCGACCGGCACGACATGCTGGCCATCGGCCTGGACGATGGTGAGCCGCAGTCCCGGAATGCGCACGTTGAAGCTGGTCATCGCCGAGGCGTTGACGAAGCGAAGCCGCACCCGCTCGCCCGGCTTGAACAGCGCGGTCCAGTTGTCGAACGGCCCGTGCCCGTTGACGAGATAGGTATAGGCGGCGCCGGTCACGTCGGAGATGTCCGCGGGATCCATCCGCATCTTGCCCCATTCGGCGCGCTCCTTGCCCTTCTGGTCGCGCCCGGCAAGCAGGCCCGCCAGCGTCTGGCGCTGATAGTTGTAATAGCCCGGCATCGCCTTCAGGTTGCGGAAGATCGCCTCGGGGCTGGACCGGCTGTGGTCGGACAGCAGGATCACATGCTCGCGATCGTAGCGAACGGGATCGGGGCCGGCGGGATCGATGATCAGCGGGCCGTAGAGGCCAAGCTGCTCCTGCCCGCCGGAATGGCTGTGATACCAATAGGTGCCGTTCTGCCGGACCGGAAACTCGTAGAGAAAGGTCGAGCGCGGGGCGATGCCGGGGAAGGAAACGCCGGGCACGCCGTCGAACTGGGCCGGCACGATCAGGCCGTGCCAGTGGATCGAGCTGTCCTCGTCGAGCGCATTCTCGACGTGCAGGCGGACATTCTGCCCTTCCCGCAGGCGGATGAGCGGCGCCGGCACGGTGCCGTTGACGCCGATCGCCCGATATTGCCGGCCGTCGATCGCCATGCGCTGCCGGGCGATCCGGAGCCTGATGTCCTCTCCGGAAACGGTCGGCAGGTCGGGCGCCAGGCCAGGGGAGACGCTCTGGGCCCAGGCGGGCATCCATGCGGCGAGCGCAAGCCCACCGGCGCCAAGCCCGGCCCCGCGCAACAGCCTCCGCCGGTCCATCGTCTTCGTCATCATCACCCCTGTGCTGGGAATTGTTCTTTCCATCCGGTACGCGGCAGCGCCGGCCACCCCTCGCGGATCCGCCCGGATCGGACCGCGGCGGATCAGCGCCCCAGCATTTCGCCCAGCCTGATGCGGGCGCGGCGGAGGCGCATCTCGACGGCCTTTCCGGTGATCCGCAGCACCAAGGCGGTTTCGGCTTGGCTCATGCCCTCGATCGCGTGCAGCACGAGCGGTTCGCGGAGCGATGCGGGAAGCGTCGCGATCGCGCGGCGGAGCCGGGCGAGTTCCTGGCGATCGGCCGCCACGACCGCCTGATCGGGCCGGTCGTCGGGCACCGCCCCGGCGAGATCGTCGATGTCGCGGGCGAAGGTGAAGAACCGACGGACCGTCCGGCGACGCGCCCAGTCACGGCATTTGTTGAGCGCGATCGTGGCAAGCCAGCTGCGCATCGGCCGCGCCGGATCATAGCGGCGCAGCGCCCGGTGCGCCGAGAGAAAGGTTTCCTGCACCAGGTCCAGCGCCTCGTCGGCATCGGCGACATTGCCGAGGACCAATCGATAGACATGGCTGCGATGGCGGCGCACGATCTCGGCATAGGCAGTGTCGGTTCCCGCCACGGCCAGCGTGGCGAGGTCGCCGTCGGACAGGGAACCGTAATCCGACCTCACCGCGCGTCGGCGGTGAGCGCATGAACCACCGCACGGTCGAACACGGCCTGCTGATCGGGCCGCAGGATTTCCCGCATCGCGAAGATGTGCGCCAGCGTTTCCTTCTGCAACTCCCCCATCGCGCGATGCGACGCATCGATGGCGGCGGTCACGCGCGGGCCGATGCCGTGCTCGGCCGCGATCGCCTCGGCCAGCCGGGCATTGTCCGACTTCATCTCCAGCTCCAGCGCCTGACGGCGGACCGCGAAGCTCTGCTCGAGCAGCGCGAGCCGTGCCTTCTGCCCGTCGTCCAGCGTCAACTGATGATGCAGGACCTCGTGGAGCTCCGATCCCTGATGGCCCTGCGCCGGGATCAGCGTGCGGCCCACCCAGACCCCGGCGACGGCGGCCAGAAAGGCGATGGCGGCGACGATGGCCGCGAGCCTCCCCGGCCTCATCGCTCGGCCAGCAGCAGCGTCGACGGCGCGAGCGAAGCGGCACCGCCAAAGGGTGCCGCGGCGGAAGCCGGCGCGGTGCCGGGGCCGGCCGCCACCGCGCCGAGCACCACGGCGCCGATGCCGGCGACGGCGGCCATCCGGACGCCGGCCCGTGCTTCGCGCCTTGCCCGCACGCCCGCCAGCACTGCGGCCTCCATGCCGTCGAGCCCGGGATGATCCGCGTTCGCCAGCTTGCGCAGCGTCGCGTCGATGTCGGTTTCCATTGTCCGCTCCAGTTCCCTTCGTTGCAATACGCAGGTGAGCGCATGCACCCTCGCCCATCCTAATGGCGTTGCGGGCACCGGCACAGGGGCGATGCGTGATCGACGGCCCTGGTGGCCGTCCGGATGAGGGATCGGCTCCGGCCCCGCGTATCGGTCGTGCCGGCACCTGGCCGGTTCATGGAGTCTCGACAATGCGCCTTGGAATCCTCACCGCCGCCGCGCTCATGATGGCGACGCCCGCGCTGGCCCATCCGAAGCTGATGTCCGCCACCCCCGCGCCGGACTCGGTCGTCGCGGCTCCGGCCAGGCTGCAGCTGGTGTTCTCGGAAGCGCTCGTCGACAAATTCTCGGGCGTCGACCTGGTGATGACGGACATGCCGGGCATGAAGATGTCGGCGCCGATGAAGATGCAGCTCACCACTGCCTTGTCGCCGGACGGCAAGACCATGGTCGTGACGCTGGCGAAGCCCCTGCCCCGCGGCGCCTACAAGCTCGACTGGCACGTCGTCTCCAACGACACGCACCGGGTGCAGGGCAGCTACGCTTTCAAGGTGAAGTGAGACATGGACACGCTTGGCGTCGCCATCAGGTTCGCGCTCTATCTCGACTTGGCGGCGGCGTTCGGCGTGTCCTTCTTCGCGCTGTGCGCCGCCGGGGTGCGTGAGGCGCTGCCCCTGCGCGCCATCCTGATCGCGACGGGAATCACCGGGATCGGATTGTCGGTATTCGGCCTCGTGGTGATCGCGGCGGCCATGGCGGGCGTGCCGGTCGGGCAAGTGGATGCCGGCACCCTGTCGACGATCCTGACGGGCATGCCGTTGGGCAAGGCCTGGGCCGCCCGCATCGCCGGCCTCGCCCTCCTCGGCCTGGCGGCGTTCCAGATCGGGAGAAGGCCCGGCGCCGCGCTCGCCGCGGCGTCCGTCGGCGGCGGCGCGGCGCTCGGCACCCTGGCCTGGGCGGGGCATGGCGCGATGGACGAAGGCGCGATCGGCTGGCTCCACCTGGGCGCCGATATCGCGCACCTCGCCGCCGCCGGGGCCTGGATCGGCGCGCTCCTCTCTCTCCTCCTGCTGGTCGCACGCCCCGCCGCCCGCGCCGATACCGGGCATCTCCGCGCCACCCATCGCGCGCTCGACGGCTTCGCGCGCATCGGCACCATCCTGGTAACGGTCATCGTCGCCAGCGGGATGGTGAATGCGTGGCTGCTCGTCGGGCCCGCCAACCTGGCGCGGCTGCCCGACACGCTCTACGGGCAATTGCTTCTTTGCAAGCTGGCGCTGTTCGCGGCGATGCTCGGCTTCGCCGCGGCGAACCGGTATCGCCTCACGCCCGCGCTCCTCGCGCGCATCGCAGCCGAAGACCATGGCGGCGCCCTGGCCGCGCTGCGGATCAGCCTGGCCCTGGAAACCGCCTGTGCGGCGATCGTGCTGGCGCTCGTCGCCTGGCTCGGCACGCTGGAGCCGATCCTCTCGGCGGGTTGAGGATATCGAGTCATCTTCCCCGGCCCGTTTCGGGCGCCATCCGCCGCATATGTCCGCCGGCCGCGCCTCAGGCCGCCCAGGCAGACACATCCTCCTGGCAGCCGATCAGCGCCAGGCCATGGGCGATCGAAGTGAGCTCGCCGCCGGCGGCGATTCGCTCCGCGCCGAAACGCTCCTCGAACAGCCGGCGGACCCGGGGCGTGAGCGACGTGCCGCCCGTCAGGAAGACGCGGTCGATCGCCGCCGCGTCGATGGCGGCGAGCGCCAGCGCCCGGTCCACCGCCGCCTCGATCCGCGCCATGTCGGGTGCGATCCACGCCTCGAACGCGCCGCGGGAGACCTCGGCCTCGATCGCGAGATCGCCCCCCTCGAAGCGGAAATGCGCCGCCTCCGCCGTCGAGAGCGCCCGCTTGAGCGCGCCGACCGCATGATAGAGCTGATAGCCCAGTTCGCCTTCGATCACGGCGATCATCCGCCCGATCGCCTGCGGATCCAGCGCCGCGCGCCGGAGCTTCTCCAGTTCGGCCAGCGTCTTGCGGTTGCGCATCAGCGCCAGGCGCGACCAGTCCGAGAAATCGGTGAACCAGCCCGCCGGAATGTCCAGCACCTTGTCGAACGAGCGATAGCTCCCGCCCTTGCCGAGCAGCGGCAGGATCAGATGCTCGACGATGCGCTGGTCGAACCGGTCGCCCGCGATGCCGACACCGGCATGGGCAAGCGGCGAGCAGCGGCGCGGCGCGCCCGGCGCTTCGATCCGCACCACCGAGAAATCGCTGGTGCCGCCGCCGAAATCCGCCACCAGCACGGTCGCCGGCTCGGCGATCCGCGTCGCATAGCTGAACGCCGCACCCAGCGGCTCGTAGACATAGTGGATCTCGGCGCCGAACCCGGCGAACATCGCATCGTAGCGCTGCCGGGCGAGCGCTTCGTCGGGCCGGCTGCCGGCATATTCGACCGGACGGCCGACCACCACGCGCCGCGCGCCGCCGGCCAGCGCCCCGTCCGCCCGCGCCGCCATCAGCCCCAGGAAGGTGCGGCCCAGCTCTTCGAAGCGCAGCCTCCGCTCGAAGACGATCGCATGCTCGAAGCTCGCGCTCGCCGCGACCGACTTGAACGACTGGAGGAAGCGGCTGCCCTCGGGAAAGTCGAGATATTCGGCGATCGCCCAGGGCCCGGCCGCGACGCCGAGCCCGCCGTGCTCCGCCGGGTCCTGCCAGAAGCATAGCGCCGAGCGGAAAACGGGATCGGCGCGTTCGGGCCCGTCCAGCCGCACCAGCGTGGAACTCCCCTCGCCCGCCAGCGCCGCGACGGAATTGGTGGTGCCGAAATCGAAGCCGAGGGCGGGAAGCGCAGTCATGGTCCGGGCGCCTCTATCGTCCTGCATCGATCCTGCACAACCTCTCCTTGGCCTTCGGCGCTCCGGCTGGACGGTGCGGGCGCATCGCGCTTCCGAACCCGGGAGACCCGCATGATCCGCACCGCACGCTTCAGCTTTCTGGCCAAGGCCGCCGCCGCTATCGCGATCATCGCCGCGATGGACCGGCTGTTCCTCGGCGGCGCGGCGGGATCGTGGATCGGCGGCTTCGCCCTTGCCTGGATCGGCGCCCTGCTCGCCACCCGCCCGGCGCTCCGCCGGCGGCCGAGCCTGGTCGCGCTGGCGATCGCGGCGGGCTTCGCCATCGTGCTCGCCCATGACCCCGGCAGCCTCGGATGGGTGCTGTTCTGGAGCGCGCTCTCGATCGCCGGGCTGATGCCGCGCATCGGGCGGTTCGACGATGCCTGGCGCTGGAGCCTGCGCCTGGCCGCGCACGGGCTGAGCGGACCGCTCGCCCCGGCGCTCGACCTGATCCGCCTCGCGCGCCTGCGGCCGCGACGCGGCGGGCACGGCCCGGCGGGGCTCGCCGCGCTGCTCGCCTTGCCGCTCGGCATGACCGCGCTGTTCGTCGCGCTGTTCGCCAGCGCCAACCCCGTCATCGCCCAGGCACTCGCCCGGGTCCGCCTGCCCGGGCTCGGCGAGCTGCTGTTCTGGGCCCTGCTGCTGGCGCTGATCTGGCCGAGCCTGCGCCCCACGCGCTGGGCGACGCGCGCCGCCGCCCTGCTGCCGCGCGCGGACATCGCCCTGCCCGGCATCCCGGCCGCCTCGCTGCTGCTCTCCCTGCTGCTGTTCAACATCGTGTTCGCCATCCAGAACGGGCTCGACCTCGCCTTTCTGTGGAGCGGCGCGCCGTTGCCCCCGGGCGTGACGCTGGCCGACTATGCCCATCGCGGCGCCTATCCGCTGATCGCCACCGCCCTGCTCGCCGGGCTGTTCGTGCTGGTGGCGCTGAAGCCCGGCTCGGCCAGCGCCGGCGACCCGGCGATCCGCCGGCTGGTGGTGCTGTGGGTGGCGCAGAACCTGCTGCTCGTCGCTTCCTCGATCCTGCGCACGCTCGACTATGTCGCGGCCTATTCGCTCACCAGCCTCCGGATCGCGGCGCTCGCCTGGATGGGGCTGGTCGCGATCGGGCTGGCGCTGATCTGCTGGCGCATGCTCGCCGGCAGGAGCGCCGCCTGGCTGATCAACGCCAACGCACTGATGGCCGCCCTGGTGCTGAGCGCGGCGAGCATCGCCGATCTCGAGGCAGGCGCCGCCGCCTGGAATGTGCGCCATGCCCGCGAGACGGGCGGTCGCGGAGTGGCGCTGGACCTCTGCTATCTCGCGCATACCGGCCCCTCCGCGCTGCTTTCGCTGGTCGCGCTCGAGCGCCGGCCGCTGCCGCCCGGGTTCCGCGACCGGGTGCGCCATGTCCGCGCGCAAGTGATGGCCGATCTTGCCCGGCAGCAGGCCGACTGGCGGGGCTGGACCTGGCGCGGACGATATCGGCTGGAGACGGCGCGGCGCCTGCTCGGCCCCAGTCCGCCCACCGCGGCGACGCCGCCGCCGGGCGTGGAGCGGGATTGCGGCGGCGCGCTCCACCCCATCGCCACCGAGCAGCCCGCGCCAGCCGCCACGCCGGCCGGCGAACCGATCGCCGGCGCCATCGGAAACACCATTCCGCCGTTGACCGGAGCGCCCTTGCGATGATCCAATGCCCCATGCCCCGCACCATCCTCGTCGCCGATGACGATCCGCACATCCGGCAATTGCTCGTCTTCGCGCTCGCCAAGGCGGGGCTGGAGACGATCGAGGCGGCGGACGGCGAGGAGACGCTGCGGATCGCGGAGAGCCGCCAGCCCGACCTGATCGTGCTCGACATCAACATGCCGCGCATGGACGGGCTGGAAGTCTGCCGCAGGCTGCGTGCCGAGGGCGGGCTGCCCATCCTGTTCCTCTCGTCGCGCGACGACGAGATCGACCGGATCCTCGGCATCGAGCTGGGCGCGGACGATTATGTCACCAAGCCCTTCTCGCCGCGCGAGGTGGTGGCGCGGGTGATGGCGGTGCTCCGCCGCACCGCCGCGCAGGCGCCCACCGTCGATCGTGCCCCCGGAACGATCCGTCATGGCCGGCTCGCCCTCGATCCCGAGAGCTGGGACGCCAGCTGGGCGGGCGCCCCGGTGCCGCTCACCGTCACCGAGTTCGGCATCTTGCGCACGCTGGCCGGCATGCCCGCCAAGGTGTTCAGCCGCGACGCGCTGATCGACCGGCTGCGCGGGCCGGGCTTCGCGCTCACCGACCGGACGATCGACAGCCATGTCCGCAACCTGCGCGCGAAATTCGCCCAGGCCGGCGCGCAGGACCTGATCGAGACGCGGCCCGGCATCGGATATCGCATCGGCCCGTGTTCGGGCCAGTGACCCGGGGCATGATCCGGCACGCGATCGAAGCGCTCAAGGCGCCGGTGCGGCGCCACTGGCCGCGGCTGCGGCTGCGGACGATCCTGCTCGCCACCCTGATATTCGTCGCCGCCCTGCCCGGCGCCGGCGCGCTGTTCCTGCGCGTCTACGAGAACACCCTGGTCCGCCAGACCGAGGCCGAGCTGATCGCCCAGGGCACCGCCCTTGCCGCCATCGCCAGCGCCGAATGGCCGGGCTCGGCCGGGCCCGAGCTGGTGCGCGAGCCGCCGCCGGGCGCGCGCGGCATCGCGGGCGGCCCGCTCTCGACCATCGACCTGGGCACCAGGCCGCTGCCCGAGCGCCCCGAACCGGTCGGGCAGCCGGGAAGCGCGGCGCCCGACGCGCTGGCCGCCGCCGGCCGGCTCGCCCCGCTGGTCGCCGCCACCGAAGACGCGACACTCGCCTCGATCCTGCTGCTCGCCCCCGACGGCCGCATCCTGATCGGCAGGAACATCGGCAAGAGCCTGGCCGGCCTGCCCGAGCTCGCCACGGCGGCCGGGGGCCGGCCCGAGACCGTGCTGCGCCGCCGCGGCGACTATCGTCCCGAATATGCCTTTGAATGGCTGAGCCGCGCATCGGGCCTGCGCATCCATCATGCCCGGCCGGTGCTGGCGAACGGCAAGGTCGTCGCGGTCCTGCTGCTCTCGCGCTCGCCCCGCGCGCTGTTTCGCGGACTCTATGAGGATCGCGGCAAGATCCTGTTCGGCATCGGCGCGATCTTCGCCACGCTCGTCGTGCTGAGCGGCCTGCTCTCGCGCGGCATCGCCCGGCCGATCGAGATGCTGAGCCAGGCGACCCGCGACGTCGCGCGCGGCGGCGGCACCGTGCCCGAAGTGCCGCGCACCGCCGCGATCGAGATCCAGGCCCTCTATGCCGACTTCGCCACCATGGCCGGCGCGATCGACCGGCGCTCGCGCTATCTGCGCGACTTCGCCCATGCGGTGAGCCACGAGTTCAAGACGCCGCTGGCCGGCATCCGCGGCGTGATCGAGATCCTCGAGGATCATCATGCCGGGATGAACGAGGCGGACCGCCGCCGCTTCCTCGCCAATGCCGGCGCCGATGCCGACCGGCTCGCCCAGCTCGTCACGCGCCTGCTCGAGCTGGCGCGCGCCGACATGGCCGAAACCGATGCCGATGCGGCCACCGATGTCGCGCCCGCGCTGCACCGCATCGCCGATGCCTGGGGCGAGCGCGGGCTGGCCTGCGCGATCGACGTGCCCGGCGCGCTGCCCCGTGCCGCCATGCCCGGGCCGATGCTGGAGGCGATCGTCGGCAGCCTGGTCGAGAACAGCCGTCAGGCCGGCGCGGGCCGGGTGCGGCTGGCAGCGAAGGAGACAGGCGGCGAGATCCTGCTGACCGTCGCCGATGACGGCCCCGGCATCCCGGAGGCAGATCGCGCGCGCATCTTCGAGCCCTTCTTCACCAGCCGCCGTGCCGCGGGCGGCACCGGGCTGGGCCTGCCGATCGCCCGCTCGCTGCTCGCCTCGCATGGCGGGACGATCGCGCTGGCGGCGGCCGAGCGCGGGACCCGCTTCGAGATCCGCGTGCCGGCCGCCTGAACCGCCGTCGCGTTCTCGAACTGCGCGTCGCCGGGGGACTCGCCAAAGTTCACGCCAAGCGCGGTTCTCGCGGCAGCCTATTTTCCCTAATTTCCCGTCAACCGGCCGCATCTCGCAACATTCTTGCGTGTGCGTGATCCTATCCATCCAACAAGACAAAGAGCGGCCGGACGCGAAGCTCGGCTGCGAGACGCAAGCAGGCGAAATCCTACATAGCAAGGGCGACGAAGGATTGTCCTGGGCTCAGCTCCAGCCCCCGCCCAGCGCCTTGTAGAGCGCCGTCGCCGCCTGCGCCTTGGCCGCACGTGCCTGCTGCTCGCGCTGCTCGGCGGCAAGCAGCGACTGGCGGGCGCGCTCCAGCGTCAGCCGGTCATCCTCGCCGCGATCGGCGCGCTGCCGGGCAAGCGCGAAGGCACCCTGTTCGCGCTGGAGCGACGCGGCAGCATCCGCCGCGGCGGCCCGCGCGTTGAGGAAGCGGTTGATCGCCGCCTCGCTGTCGGAAAGCGCGCCGATCACGGCCTTCTCATAGCGCGCCGCGGCCTGGTCCGCGCGCGCATCGGCGGCGCGGATCTGGGCGCGGATCGTGCCGCCCTGGAAGATCGGCCAGGAAAAGCTGGGCCCGATCTGGAGGCGCGTCGAATCGGTCGAGAAGAGGTCGCCGGGCTTGCGCGCCTGCTGGCCGATGCTGCCGAGCAGGCTGAAGCGCGGGAAGAGATCGGCGGTGGCGACGCCGATATCGGCGGTTGCCGCAGCCAGATCGCGCTCGGCGCGGCGCACATCGGGGCGGCGCTCGAGCAGCTCGGAGCGCAGGCCCACCAGGATCGCGTCCGGGCTCGCCGGCAAGGGGCCGGGGGCCTGGAGCTCGGGCACCAGCTGCTCGGGCGGCGCGCCTGCCAGCGTGGCGATGCGATAGGCGGCGGCGCTGGCCTGCGCCCTGGCATTGGGCACCGCCGCCGCGCTTGCCCTGGCCGCGGCGTCGGCCCGCTCGAGGTCGAGGCGCGAGGCCTCGCCGGCATCGAAGCGCAGGCGGGTGAGCCGGGCGAGCTCGGCATTGGAAAGCGCCTGCTGCTCGGCGGTGGCCGTATCGGCCTGGGCGGCGCGCAGGTCCATATAGCTGCGCACCACTTCGGCGATCAGCGTCAGCATCACGTCGCGCCGGGCGAACTCCGCGCTCTGCTCGCGTGCCGCAGCACCCTGCATCTGGCGCGTGCGGCGCCCCCACAGGTCGACTTCCCAGCTCGCGTCGAAGCCCAGGTCGAAGAGCGGGAAATCACGCGAGAAGCCGGGAAAGGGAATGTTGCCGATCGGCAGCTGGCCGTTGTTGCTCAGCACATTCTCGGTTCCCGAGCCGGTGGCGGTGACGCTGGGCAGCCGCCCGCCCGCAATCGCCTCGCGATTCGCCCGCGCCTCGGCGAGCCGGCCCTGGGCTTCCTTGAGATCCGGGCTGGACGCCACCGCCCGCCGCACCAGCGCGGAGAGCTGCGGATCGCCGAACCGGTCCCACCAGCTCAGATCGACCTGGCCCGGCGCGCCGGCCTCCAGCCACTGGGGTGCCGCCTTGGTCTCGGGCGCATGATAGTCCGGCCCGACCGTGCAGGCGGAAGCCAGCAGCAGGGGCGGCAGGAACAGGGGAAGCGAGCGGATCATCGGGATCACTCCATGCGCGCGCGGAAGAGCCAGGCCGAGGCGGAGAGCGTGACGCAGGCGATCAGCGCGAGCGGCCAGAGCTGGTGGAACACGGCTTCCGCCGGCATCGCCTTGAGGAACAGCCCCTGGACGATGACGAGGAAATAGCGGGCGGGATCGAGATAGGTGATCGTCTGCAGCCAATCGGGCATGTTGTCGATCGGGCTGGCATAGCCCGAGAGCAGGATCAGCGGCGTGGTGACGAGGAACACGCCGAGAAAGGCTTGCTGCTGCGTCTGCGATGCAGCCGAGACGAGCATGCCCATGCCGATCAGCGCGAGCAGATACATGCCGAGCGACAGCCAGAAGAGCAGCAGCGATCCGGTGAAGGGCACGCCGAAGACCAGCGGCGCCACCACCAGATAGACGCTGCCGTTGATCATGCCGATCACGAAGGGCGGCACCATCTTGCCGATCAGTATCTCATGGACCCGCAAGGGCGAGACCATCAGCTGGTCGAACGTCCCCAGCTCGCGCTCGCGCGCCACCGATTGCGAGGTGATGGCGAGGCCGGCGACCGACGTGATGATCGCGACGAGCGAGGGGAGCGTGAACCAGATATAGTCGAGCGCGGGGTTGTACCAGTTGGTCACCACGCTGCCGCCCGCCTGCCCGCGCAGCTGCGGCGGGGCCAGCTCGGCACCCAGGGTGCCGGCGATGTTGGTGACATAGCCCGCCACGATCTGCGCCGCGTTGGAGCGGCGGCCGTCGAGCACCAGGCCGATCGTGGCGGTCTTGCCGCGCGCGAGGTTGCGGTCGAAATCCTCGTCGATCACCAGGGCGGCGATCACCTTCTGGTTGTCGATCGCCGACCTGAGCGCGGCCGGCGTCGCCAGCCGCTCGATCCGGCGGAAATTGGGGCTGCCGGCGATGCGCTGGACCAGCTCGACGGAATGCGCGCCCGAGCTGCGGTCGAGGATGCCGATATCGACATTCTTCACGTCGAGCGTGGTGGCGTAGGTGAAGATGAAGAGCTGCATCAGCGGCGGCACGAACAGCACCAGCCGCGCCTGCGGATCGCGCAGCACCGCCCACATCTCCTTGACGATCATGGCGAACAAGCGGCGCATCTAGTCGAGGCTCCGGCGGGTGACGCGGAAGGACAGCGTGAAGAAGACCATGCCGAAGACGAGCATGATGCCGATGTTCGGCAGCAGCAGCCCCCATTGGTCGCCGGCCAGGAACACGGTCTCGAGGCTGGGGATCAGGTAGCGCGCCGGGACGATATAGGTCAGCGCCTGGATCGGCCAGGGCATCGAGCCGATCTCGAAGATGAAGCCGGAGAGCAGGAAGGTCGGCAGAAAGGCCGAGAGCAGCGCCACCTGGCTCGCGACGAACTGGTTCTTGGTCGCCGCCGAGATGAACAGACCCAGGCCCAGCGCCGGCATCAGAAAGGCCGAGGAGATGGCGTAGAGCGCGAAGATCGAGCCGCGGAACGGCACGCCGAATATCCATATCCCGATCACCGCGCAGAGCGTCATCGAGGCCTGGGCCAGGAAGAAATAGGGGATGACCTTGCTGGCGATGAACTCGGCCATCGAGATCGGCGTGGCCATCATCGCCTCCATCGTCCCCCGCTCCCATTCGCGGGCGACGACGAGCGCGGTGAGCAGGGTGCCGACCATCGTCATCACGTTCGCGATCGATCCGGGGACGAGGAAGAATCTGCTCTTTAGCTCGGGATTGTACCAGTAGCGCGCCGAGATGGTGACCGGTGCCTCGCGGGCGCCGGGATCGCGCTCCAGCCCCTCGGCCGCGGCCCAGGTCGCGCGGACGCCTTCGCCATAGGCCGCGGCGAAATTGGCGGTATTGGGCTGGGAACCGTCGGTGACGATCTGGATCGGCGGCACCTTGCCGCGCTTCACGCCCTGGCCGAAATCCTGCGGGATCACGATCAGCGCGCGCAGCTCGCCATCGATCAGCTTGTCGCGCACTTCCGCGACGGTGCGCGCCTCGGTCACCTGGAAATAGCGCGAGCTGCGATAGGCCTGGGCCAGGCGGA
Organism: Sphingomonas sp. NPDC092440; assembly: GCF_044754985.1. Lineage (NCBI taxonomy): Bacteria > Pseudomonadati > Pseudomonadota > Alphaproteobacteria > Sphingomonadales > Sphingomonadaceae > Sphingomonas > Sphingomonas sp. NPDC092440. The sequence goes on from NZ_JBIVQA010000004.1 coordinate 230,237, forward strand.
GCGCGGGGCCGCTGCCGTCCTGGATCACCAGGCCCACCCGAGTGCGCGTGCTGTCGAGCGAGACCGCATAGCCGAACAGGAAGAGCAGGATCATCGGCAGCACGAAGGCGATGAGGAAGGTGGAGGGATCGCGCAGGATCTGCGCACCCTCCTTGCGGACCAGCGCCGCCAGGCGCCTGAGGTCGAAGCGGAAGGTCATGCCGCCTCCCTCGCTTCGCGCTTGCGGTCGAACGCCTCGATCAGGGCGATGAAGGCGTCCTCCATCGTCGGGTCCTCCGCCCCGGTGAGGCGGGCGGCCTCCGCCTTGAGCTCGTCGGGCGTGCCGGTGGCGATCTGCTCGGCGCGGTAGATCAGCGTCGCCCGGTCGCAATATTCGGCTTCGTCCATGAAATGGGTGGTGACCAGCACGGTCACCCCCTTCTCGACCAGGCCGTTGATGTGCATCCAGAATTCGCGGCGCGTGACCGGGTCGACGCCCGAGGTGGGCTCGTCGAGGAACAGCACCGGCGGCTCGTGCATCACCGCGCAGGCCAGGGCGAGGCGCTGCTTGAAGCCCAGCGGCAGGGTGCCGGCATTGACGTCGAGCTTGTCCTGAAGCTCGAAGATCTCGATCATCGCCGCGATCGCCCGGCGCGCCTTGTCGCGCGGCAGGTCATAGGCGCCGGCGAAGAAGTCGAGATTCTGGCGGACCGAGAGATCGCCGTAGAGGGAGAATTTCTGGGCCATATAGCCCAGCTGGGCGCGGGCATCGGCGCGGCTGTGGCGCAGCGACCGGCCCGCGACCGCCCCCGTCCCCGACGTGGGCGAAAGCAGCCCGCAGAGCATCTTGAACGTGGTCGACTTGCCCGCTCCGTTCGGGCCGAGAAGCCCGAATATCTGGCCCCTGGGGATGCGGAAGTTCATGTCCCTGGCCGCGGTGAATTCGCCGAAGACCTTGGTGAGGCCGTTCGCCGCGATCGCATCGACATCGGTTTCGGGGATGGTGCGATAGCGCTCCGCGAGCGCGGACGTGCCCTTGGGGCCGCCGCCCAGCCGCTCGATGAAGCCGTCCTCGAAGCGCGGATCGGCAGCGTGGACTTCGGTGTCCGGACCCGCCGCGAAAGCGCCGGCATCGGGCACCGCCCTGCCGTCGCGCAGCAGCAGCCGCACCGAGCGGCCCTGGATCGTGCCGTCGATCACATCGTCGCGGTCGAGCGCATGGGTGAGGAAGACACGGCGGCGCTCCTTGAAGCCGGTGACGCGGATCACCCGGTCCCGCACCCGGCCGGTCAGCTCCGCCGGCGGCCCGTCGAACAGCAGCTTGCCTTCGTTGAGCAGATAGACGGTGTCGCACTTCTCCGCTTCGTCGAGATAGGCCGTCGACCACAGCACCCCGATGCCCTGCCCGGTCAGGTCTCCGACCATGCTCCAGAGTTCGCGGCGGCTGATCGGATCGACGCCGACGCCGGGCTCGTCGAGCAGCAGCACCCTGGGCGTCTTCACCAGCGCGCAGGCAAGGCCCAGCTTCTGCTTCATGCCGCCCGAGAGCTTGCCCGCCAGCCGATCCTGGAAACGGGCCAGATCGGTGAATTCGAGCAGCCGGTCGAAGCTCGCCTGCCGCTCGTCCTTCGGCAGACCGCGCACTTCGGCGTATAATTTGAGGTTCTCGATGACGGACAGGTCTTCGTAGAGGCCGAAGCGCTGCGGCATGTAGCCCAGGTCGTCAAGCTTCTCGCCGGGCGCGCCGCCAAGCACCTCCACGATCCCCGAAGTCGGCGCCATCAGCCCGGCCAGGATGCGGATCAGCGTGGTCTTGCCCGCCCCGTCCGGCCCGACCAGCCCGGTGATCCGCCCCGGCGCGATCGCCATCGCCACACCATCGAGCGCGCGGTTGTCGCCGAAGCATTTCACGAGATCGGTGGTTTGGGCGAGAGGCTGGGTCATCTCCTCCCCTCCCTGCCAGGGAGGGGAATGCACAGGGAAGCGCGCGCCACCTCCCTCAACCCTTGTGCTTCGGACGCGCGCCCGGGACCGACACGCTGACCGGCTGGCCCTGGCGCAGCGCGTCGTCCGGATCGTCGACGATGATCCGCAGCTGATAGACGAGATCGGTGCGCAGATTCTCGGTCTCGACCGTCTTGGGCGTGAACTCGGCGCGCGGCGAGATATAGCCGATCGTGCCGTGATAGCGCTTGGGATTGCCGTCGGCGGAGACGGCCACCTTCATCCCCGGACCGATCCGCGACAGGTCGCTCTCCGCGACATAGGCGCGCACGCGCAGCGGCCGCAGGATCGCCAGCGTCAGCACCGTCTCGCCGGGCTGGACGATCGCGCCGGGCTCGCGCGCGCGCGTCACCACCGTGCCGTCGGTCGAGGCGAGCAGCCGGGCATCGCCGAGATCGGTCGCGGCGCCCCGGCGCGCGGCCATGGCGGCGCGGACGTCGGCGGCGGCCGCGGCGAGGTCTTCCTTGCGGCTGCCCGCGTGCATCAGCGAGAGCGCCTGGCGGGCCTGGGCGAGATCGGCACGCGCCTTGTCGCGCGCCGCCACCGTCTGCTCCCAGACGTCCCGGCTGATCGCGCCGGGCTCGACCAGCGGCTGGCGCCGGGCATAGTCGCGCTCGGCATCCTGCGCCACGGCGGCGGCGGCATCCGCGCGGGCGCGGGCCTGGGCGATGTCCTGCGCGCGATTGCCGTTGCGGAGCTTGGCGAGCTGCGCCTCCGCCTGCGAGACCTGCGCGTCCGCCTGGGCGATGCGGCTGTCGAGCGTGGCGGCATCGAGCGTGGCGAGCAGCTGGCCCTGCTTCACGCGCGCGCCTTCCTCCACGCCGATCGCGGCAATGCGGCCGCTCACCCGGAAGCCGAGATCGACTTCGCGGATATCGACATTGCCGTTCAGCCGAAGCGCGCCATCGTCCCGCGCCTTGAACAGGCCGAAGCCGCTGGTGGCGATCGCGGCGATCACCAGTCCGACGATGACGACGAGGATCGCAATGCGGCGGCGGTTCATGCGGCATTCTCCGACAGGATGCAGAGGGCATTGGCGCGCAGCCGCGCCCGAAGGAGCGCCCGGGTGCGCTCGTCGATCGTCTCTACCGAGAGGATGCGGGTGACGGCGGCACGGCAGACCCGCAGCACCAGCGTCTGGCCGAACAGCATGATCCCCATGGCCAGTACCTCGCGCTCGCCAAGATCGGTGCGGATACGGGCAAGAAGCGCGACGAAGACGCCCACGACCTCCTGCATCACGCCGGCATAGATCCGGTCGAAAGCCTCGGTAGGGGCCTGTTGCTCGCGCGTGATGAACAACGACCAGGCTTCGGATTCGGGGCGGATCATCATCAGCGCGAAGCCGTCGAGCAAGGCGAGCAGCGCCTCGGTCGCCTGTTCGCGCGTGCCGGCGCGCGCGGTTTCGCGGGCGCCTTCGAGCGCGGGCCCCTGGATCTCGCGGACACGGGCGGCGATGTGATCGGCGGCGGCGAGGTACAGCCCCTGCTTGCCGCCGAAATGATAGGTGATCGAAGACATCGCCGTGCCCGAGGCGCGCGCGATCTCCCGCGTGCTCGCGCCTTCGAAGCCGTGGCGGCCGAACTGGTCGATCGCCGTTTCGATCAACGTCTGGCTGGTCATCGCATGCCCTGTTCGTTCGAACGAACAATACGGCATGATGATGCAAGGAACAAGCCCCGCCGCGCATAACGCGCAGCGGGACCCGGCGGTTCAGCGGCCTGGGATCCGATCAGGAATGATCATGGTCGCCGCGATCGCGATCTTGGTCGCCCCGATGGTGATGATCGCCGCGGTGATGGTCGCCATTATAGCCGGGGCGGCCATCGCCATGGCAGCCGGCCAGGGCCGTCGCGGCCAGCGCCAACGCGCCGGCTATGCGCAGGATTCGCATGTGCTTTCTCCTTAAGACCATGACAACGCATGAGTTCTGAAAATGCCCCCCGGCTTGCACCGGAGCGGTTCTGGCTAGGCCAGGGCCTTCGCCGCCTCCGCCAGATCCTCCACGAACGCCGCGAATTCGTCCTCTGCCTTCGCCCGGTCGGGCAGGCGGAGGAGATAGCTGGGGTGGATCGTCACCCAGCCCAGCCCGCCTTCGGGCAGTTCCAGCACCCGGCCGCGCGTCGCCGCGATCGTCACGGCCTTGCCGAGCAGCTGGCGGGCGGCGGACGCGCCCAGCGCGACGGTCATCTCGGGCTTCACCAGCGCGCGTTCCTGCTCGTACCACCAGCGGCAGGCCTGGATCTCGCCGGCATCGGGCCTCGCATGGATGCGGCGCTTGCCGCGGCGCTCGAACTTGAAATGCTTGACCGCGTTGGTGACGTAGACGCCGTCGCGATCGATCCTCGCCGCGGCCATGGCGCGATCGAGCATGTCCCCGGCGGGGCCGACGAACGGGCGACCGGCCAGATCCTCCTGATCGCCGGGCTGCTCCCCGACGAGCATCATCCGGGCATCGGGCGGGCCTTCGCCGAACACGGTCCGCGTGGCATGCCGGTGCAGATCGCAGCGAGTGCAGTGCGCCGCCTCGTCGCGCAGCGCCCGCCACGCCGCTTCGGCATTGCCGCCCGACCGGGCATGTGCCGCCACCATCGCCGTCTCCCGCTGGCGCGCGGTTGCGACCAGTTCCCGCACCAACGCGGTTTCCGGCATGTCTTTCCAGTATTTGCGCGGCATCTCCCGGAGCATCGCGCCGGTCTTCAGGCGGGCCGGATTGAAGATCGCGGCGTAATAGGCCTTCCAGATATCCTCGACCGGATCTTCGCCGGGGGCGTCCGCCCGGGTGGCGCCGGGGCCTTCGCGCAGCGCCTCGGTATCCCAGTGGAGCGAGAGCGCGGGCGTGAGGATCGACCAGCGCATATTGGCGAATCGCTCGACGAAGAAGCGGGCATTGGCGCGGACGATGTGATGGGTCGGCTCGAACCAGGCGACATAGCGGGCGTCGGGCGCGCCGATGCCCGGGAAAGGCGGGGCGTCCCGTACTTCGCGGAAGCGGACAAAGGCACGCATCTTGTGGATGTCGCGGCGGACTTCGCGGGCCATCGCTTCCAGCCGGCGGACGCGCGGATCGGCCGGGTCGGCGATGCGGCGAGGATCGCCGGCAAGCAGCGCATAGAGCAGCGCGAAGCGCGCGGGGTCGCCGTGCAGGATCGCCGACCGGGCAAGGTCCAGGAACGCGGGCGGGACCTTGAGGACGCGGGAGTCGACCAGCGGCATCGCGGCTTCGCCGGCGAAGAGGTCGGTCAGGGTCTCGCCGACCTGCCACAGGATTTCCGACGGGGGGACGCCGGCCTGGGCAAGCCCGCGCGCGGCATCGCGCCAGCCTTCGAAATCGTCTTCGCTTGCCAAGGTGACGACGCGCACTCTGCCCTCCGGTTCGCGGGCTCTAACGCCCCGGCGCGGATTTCGGCATCGATTCGATCCACTGGCGGACCAGCGCCACGCCTTCCTTGTGGACGGTGGCACGGCCGAGCTCGGGCATGGCGATGCCGGGATCGGTCGATTCCATCCGATAGAGCAGGATCGAGGCGTCGGGCGCGCCGGGGACGATGTCGAAGTCGCGCGTGCCCGCCCCGCGCCCGGCGGCGGTGGGGCGCTTGAACAGCCCGCGCTGCTCGGGATCGGCGCGGGCGAGATCGAGGAACAGGCCCGAATTGGACGCGGCGCCCCGCGGATTGTGGCAATGCGCGCAGTTGATCTCCAGCCAGGCGCGGGCACGCGCGTCGAGCGGCGCGGCCTGGTCGTCCCAGCGGGCGACGCGCGGCGCGTCGGGCGGAAGCCGGTCGAGCATGCCGGCAGCCAGCATCGCCTCGAGCTGGCCGCCATGGTTGAGATAGCGTGCCTTGATGCCGATCGGCGTGACCCGGCCGGCCAGGCCGTGGCAATCCTTGCACTGGTTCTGGTTGGGCACGGCATAGGAAATGGCGTGCCGCTCGCCGGAGGGATCCGCGAAGGCGACGGGGATGCGCGTGCCGGCGCGCTTCACCTCCGCATCGGTGCCCTCCGCGTTCCAGACATAGGGGATCGGCACCCAGCCGCCGGCCCGGTGAAGCAGCACGCGGGTCTCCAGCGGCTTGAACCGACCGTCCACCGGATAGCCGAAGGTCTTGACCAGCGCCGCACCGACCGGGAGATCGAGCGGCCCGTCCGGATCATATTTCGCCCGGGTGCCGGCCGGCAGGTAGATATAGCGTTCCTTGGCCGCATAGTCCGAGAAGAGCGGAGTCTCGAGGTCGTAGCGGAGCAGGCCCTGGGCCGGCGTGCGGGCCGCGAGATCGGTGAAGAAGCCGAATTCGGAGAGGCGCGCGGGATAGCCCTCGCCGGTGATCGCCGCGTCGTTCACGCCGCCCGGCTGGCCGAGCAGCGCGGCGGCGAACAGGGCGGCCGCGCCGAGCAGCGCCTTCATTTGGCGGCGGCCTCCATCGCGGGCGGGAGCTTGAAGCTCTGCCAGGGCGGCGGGACCGCGTTGTCGAGCTTGATCATCTGCGGCCTGGCGGTCTCGATGCCGGCGCCGAGCGCAAGACCCAGGGTCAGCACCGGTCCGTCATCCCCGGTGAGGCCCACCTTGTCGCCGCCGGTGCCGTCCCAGAAGACCGGCGGCAGCGTGCCGCCCAGCGCCGCCGCAAGCGCCTTGCCGCCGGGCATGGCAGGGGCGAAGCCGGCCCGGCCATGCTTGTTGCCGGCGAGGCGGATGTTGCGGGGATAGGGATCATAGCCCTTGTCCTCGAAGGGCTGGCGATAGGCAACGACCATGATGTTGGCGGTGCCGTTGCCGCTGAGTTCGTTGCCGGTGACGCTGACGTCGTTCTCGGCCATCACCAGCACGCCGGTGCCGGTGGGGACAGTGGCGACGGTGTTGCCGGGCGGGGCGAAATTGGGGGTATCGTTGTCGACCGCCTTGTTGCCGTGCACCTTCACCCAGCCGGCCCCGCGCCGGGGCAGGGCGGGCAGGTCGAACACCAGGATGCCGCCGGTGTTGTGGGTGGCGAGATTGTTGGTGACTTCGGCAAAGCCGCTATTCTCGATCTCGATCCCGGCGACATTGTACATCGCGGTGGAATTGCGCACGACGATCCGGTTGGACTGGCCGACATAGATGCCCGCGTCCGAAGCGCCCTTCACGGTGACGCCGTCGATCAGCACATCCTCGCTCTCCACCGGATAGACGCCGTACGCGCCGTTGGTCGCCTTGGGCCCGCCGGTCCATTCGACGCGGACATTCTTGTAGACGATCCGGTCGGCGCCCTTGGACTTGATGCCGTCGCCCTTCGAATCCTCCACCGCGAAGTCGCGCAGCACCACATCGTCCGAAGTGACGAGCAGTCCCTCGCCCGCGCCCAGCTGGCCCTTGAAGCTGAGCACCGTCCGCTCGGCCCCGGCACCGCGCACGGTGACGCCGTTCACGTCGAGGCTGAGCCCGTCGGTCAGTTCGAAGCGGCCCGCGCCGATGCGGACGGTGTCGCCCGGCCTGGCGTCGAGCAGCGCGGACTGGAGCCGTTCCTGGGCATTGGGCCCGGCCTCGACGACAATATCGCGGGCCAGGGCCGGAGTCGCGGCGACCAGCACCGCGGCGAGTGCGCAGAATCGAAGCATCCCTCTCTCCCTCTTGCGTATTTTTGAAGATGATACGCCGATCGGGAGAAATTGACAGGCCTGTCAGTTAGGGCCGTGGCAGACGAATTCGATCAACCGCCCATCGGGATCGCGAAGATATCCGGCATAGTAATTGGGATGGATGTGCGGGGCGAGCGCAGGCGCGCGATCGAGGACATGGCCGGCGTCGCGGCCGGCGGCATAGATTCGGTCGACCGTGGCGCGGTCGGGCGCGGCAAAGGCGAAGTGGAGGTCGGACGGCGCGTCGCCCTCGACCAGGAACAGGTCGAGCGCGGAATCATTGCCGAAGCCCTTGGCCGGGCCATCGACCTTCTAGGTATAGCCGAGCGGCGCCAGGGCATCGGCATAGAAGGCCAGGCTCTCGGCCAGGCGGGTGGTGCGGATCTCGATATGGTCGATCATGACATTCTCCTTCGTCCCGGGAGATAGGGGCGCGCCCGCGCGGCTTTTCCGCGAAGAAGGGACTCGAATCGGCGGATTTCGGCGCATTTACGCGCTAGGGTGCGGCCAATGGCCCGATCCGATCTCGACCCCTTCGACCGCAGGCTCCTCGCCCTGGTCCAGCGCGACGCGGCGCAGACCGCCGAGGCCCTGGCCGGACAGGTCGGGCTCTCGGCCTCGGCAGTGCAGCGCCGCCTCAAGCGACTGCGCGCGACGGGCGTGATCCTGGGCGAGGTCGCCGTGGTCGACCCGCTCAAGGTGGGGAAGCCCAATTTCTTCCTGGCGGCACTGGAGATCGAGCGCGAGCGCCCCGAACTGATCGCCCGGCTGCGCCAATGGCTGGCCGCGGAGGAGCAGGTCCAGCAGATCTATTACGTCACGGGCACCGCCGATTTCGTGCTGGTCGTCGTCGCACCCGATGTCGGCGCCTATGACGCGCTGATGAGCCGGCTGATGGCGGACAATCCGAACGTGCGCCGCTTCACCACCAATGTCGCGCTGGGCGTGGGCAAGCGCGGGCTGTTCGTGCCGATCGCCGACTAGGGCGACCGACAGCATCCTCATGCCGCGAACAGTTCGAGCTGCTCGCCTTTGGGCGCGACCAGCGCATGCAGGTCGGCGCGGTCGGCCAGCGCGACCGGGCGCCAGTCCTCGGCGATCAGGAAGGGGCGGACCTTGGCGAGCGACGCCGTCAGCCGGGCGATATCGGCCAGGCGCAGCCGGCGCCAGCGGCGCGCGGCGAGGATCGCGTCGATCGCCTTGACGCCCAGGCCTGGGACCCGGAGCAGCGCCGCGCGCGGGGCACGGTTGACGTCGACCGGAAAATGCGCGCGGAACCGCAGGGCCCAGGCGAGCTTGGGATCGATGTCGAGCGGGAGCATGCCGGTGACGGGATCCGCCGCCTCGGCCACTTCGCCCGGCGCATAGCCGTAGAAGCGCATCAGCCAGTCGGACTGGTAGAGCCGATGCTCGCGCATCAGCGGCGGGCGCCGGAGCGGCAGCACGGCGCTGGCATCGGGAATCGGGCTGAACGCCGAATAATAGACGCGCCGCAGCTGAAACCTGTCGTAGAGCCCGGCCGCGCGCGCGATGATGTCGCCATCGGTGGCGGCGTCGGCACCGACGATCATCTGGGTCGACTGGCCGGCGGGCGCGAATTTCGGCGCGGCCTTGTAGCGCCGGACGGCATCGGCACCGTCCTCGATCGCGGCACGGACGTCCCGCATCGCGCCTTCGATCCGGGGCGCCGACTTCTCGGGCGCCAGCCGGGCCAGCCCCGCCACGGTCGGCAGCTCGACATTGATCGAGACGCGATCGGCATGGAGCCCGGCCTGGCGCACCAGCTCCGGATCGGCATCGGGAATCGTCTTCAGATGAATATAGCCGCGAAAGTCATGAACCTCGCGCAGCAGCCGCGCGACGCGGACGATCTGCTCCATCGTATAGTCGCTCGAACGGATGATGCCGGAGGAAAGGAACAGCCCCTCGATATAGTTGCGCCGGTAGAAGCCGAGCGTGAGGTCGACCACTTCCTCGGGCGTGAAGCGGGCGCGGCGGACGTTCGAGCTCTTGCGGTTGATGCAATAATGACAGTCGAAGATGCAGCTGTTGGTCAGCAGGATCTTGAGCAGCGAGATGCAGCGTCCATCCGGCGCATAGGCGTGGCAGATGCCCATGCCCTCGGTCGAGCCGAGCCCCTTGCCCGCCGCCGAATTGCGCCTGGCCGTGCCCGACGAGGCGCAGCTGGCATCATATTTGGCGGCATCGGCAAGGACGGCGAGCTTCGCGCGGAGATCGAGCTGCGACATTCGTTCGCTTTATGTTCCAGATGTTGCGGTGTCCAGCGGGTTGTGGAAGGAGGCGAGCGAAAACAAGCGGTTCCTCCCCGAGCGCATCTGGGAGGGAAATTCTGGAGCGCGCGATGCGATTGAGGATCGACCGGCATTTTCGCGCGCTGCTGGTCGTGCTGGCGGCCACCTGCCTGCTCGGCTTCGGCTTCAAGCAGCATTGCATGCCGGGCGGCTGGACCGATTCCGAACAATATCTCACCGGCTGCTACAGCGATGCGGTGCCCTTCTGGACCGCGCGCGCAGTGGACAAGGGCCGGATCCCCTATCTCCAGACCCCGATCGAATATCCGGTGCTGACCGGCGCGGCGATCTGGATCGAAGGCGCGGCGACGCATCTGATCTTCGGGCGCGAGGCCAATGACGCCAGGTTCCTGGGCGTGGTGACGGCAGTGAACATTGCCCTCGCCTTCCTGATCCTCTGGATGTTCCGGCGGGCGGGGATGGACCGGCGACGGCTCTGGTGGTGGGCCGCCGCGCCGCCGCTCATCCTCTATGTCGGGCATAATTGGGATATGATCGCCGTCACGCTGGCGGTGTGGGCGATGCTGCTGGCGCGCGAGGACCGGCTGATCCGCGCGGGGGCCGCGGCCGGGCTGGGCGTGGCCGCCAAGCTGTTTCCGATCGTGATGCTGCCCCTGTTCGCCCTCTCGGCGTTTCTCGAGCAGGGCCGCCGCTGGTGGCAGCGGGTGGTGCGCACCGGCTGGGTGAAGCTCGCCGCGATCGGAGCCTGGCTGGCGGTGAACCTGCCGATCGCCTTGCTCGCGCCGGCGAACTGGAGCGAATTCTACCGCTTCTCGCAGGCACGCGGCGGCACCGTTGCCGGGACCTGGGACGTGCTCGGCAATCTCGGCATCCTGCAGCTCGGCACGCCGGGCAAGAATCTCCTTGCCGCCCTCGCCTTCGCGATCGGCGGGGCCGCCATCATCGGCCTGGGCTGGCAGCGCCACCATGCGCGGCTCTGGCTGCTGTCGACGCCGCTGCTCGCCTGGTTCATGCTCACCAACAAGGTCTATTCGCCCCAGTTCGACCTGTGGCTGTGGCCGATGCTGGTGATGACAGCGCCGCGGCTATGGCCGGTGGCGCTGTTCGCGGCGACCGGGATCTTCGCCTATTTCGCCGAGTTCTGGTTCCTGGCCGGTATGGACGGCGCCTGGCCGGCGGCGAACACGCTGGACGTTGCCGGCGCCGCGGCGGCGCGCGCGCTGGTGATGCTGTGGATCATCGCCGATTGCGTGCGCCGCCCGCCGCCCGAATGGGTGGCGTTCCGGCCGGCGCGGTAGGAAGAAGCTGCCCCCCTCGGCAGGCGCCGCCGGAAAGGCGCGCCGCCGCGAGCGCTGTGTGGGAGGGATCCCATCTGGTTGGCGCGGTTCCCCTCCCCGGCTCCCGTGGCGCGGGAGAGGAATCAGCTCATGGCAGCGGCAGATTCTCTTCGGCCTTCTTGCGCGCCCGAACCTCGGCGCGGGCGATGGTCGCCTTCCGCACGAAGCAGCCGGTGCCGCCGCCGGCACCGGTGGTCGAGCAGCTGCCGGTACCGAAATCGCCCGAGGTGAGCGCGTCCTGCGAACGCACCGCCCAGCTCTCGGTCTTCTGCGGCGGGCCGGCCTGTTCGCGCAGGTTCGACGGGATGCGATAGCGCTCGCGCTCGTCGAGGCGCTTGCAGACCACGATCTCCTCGCCGTTCGAGTTGGTCGGGCACTTGTCCTTGCCATAGATCACCAGCACGCCGTTCTGCGCCGCGTTCTGGGCATGCGCGGCAACGGGCAGCAGCATCGGAATGGCGGCGAGCGCGCCTGCGATCATGATCCGGTTCAACATCGGCTTACTCCTGCTGTGTGCCGTGCCTGGTCCAAAACGGCTGAATGGGGCCTTTATATCCGTTTCGATACCGCAATGGCAGCGCGGCAGCCGGCACGGATCACCCCGGACAGCAGCGGATAGGCCGGGGCATGCTCCGCGCCATGGGCGAGCGCGGTATCGCGATGCTCGAGCTCCTCGTCGCGGAACTTCGCCACGGCTTCGGCGAGCTCGGGATCGCTATCGCCGATCTCCTCGAGCTGCTGCTGGTAATGAAGGTCGATCTCGGTCTCGATCGCGGCGGTGCAGGCCATCGCCGCTTCGGGGCCCATCGCCGCGGTGGCGGCGCCCAGGGCGAAGCCGGCGACGTTCCAGAAGGGCTGGAGCGCGGTCGGGCGTACGCCGCGGCGCGCGATCATCGCGTCGAAAAAGGCGCGGTGACGTTCCTCCTGGCTCGCCATGCCGGCGATCATCCGCGCCATCGGCGTGCGATCGCCCATCACCGCGAGCTGGCCGGCATAGATGCGCGTCGCGCCATATTCGCCCGCCTGGTCGACGCGGACCATCGAGGCCAGCCCCTCGCGCCGATCGCCGGGCTTCCAGCTCATGCGCGGGCGCCCTTGCGGGCGGCAAGCAGGAAGATCACGATCGCACCGCCGAGCGAAAGGATCGCGTTGAAGCCGGCCAGGCTGATCCCGAAGAACGTCCATTGCGGCACGTCGCAGCGGATCAGCGGCCGGCGCAGCGCATCGTTCAGCATGTCCATCGGATTGTCGCCATGCACCTGGGCGGTGCAGGCGGTAATGCCCTCCCACCATTTATACTCGACGCCGGCATGGAAGACGCCGATGCCGCCGCTCACCGCGATCAGGGCGGCGGCAAGCAGGACGATCGTCATCTGCAGCGGCCGGCTACGCACGAAAAAGGCCGAGAGCGCGACCAGGATCGCGGCATAATGCGGCCAGCGCTGCCACCAGCACATCTCGCACGGCACCAGGCCGAACAGCTCGGAGAGATGCGCGCCGCCCACCAACGCGAGGGGAAGGAGGAGCGCGATCCAGCGCGCGATGCGGAGGCCGTCGTTACGCATGGCTTACTTGCTCCGTGTCGCGGCGACCTGGGTCTTGGGCCCGAGGCGGGAAATGGTCTGCAGCGCATAGTGCAGCTGGAAGTCGTCGATCCCGTCCTTCTTCAGCTGCTCCGCCGTCTTGGCGAAGCGCGGATCGGTGCGCTGATCGTCCTCGAGCACCGAATCGTCGACCTTGTCGTTGTTGATCAGGTGCGCGCGCAGATCCGCCTCGCGGATCGAGGGCCGGGTCTTGTAGTCGGGATCGGTGAGCTGGGGCACGAGCAGATCGGGCTTGATGCCGCCTTCCTGCACCGAGCGGCCCGATGGCGTATAATAGCGCGCCGTGGTGAGGCGCAGCGCGGCGCGCGGGCCCATCGGCAGGATCGACTGGACCGAGCCCTTGCCGAAGCTGCGCACGCCCATGACGAGCGCACGGTGATGGTCCTGCAGCGCGCCGGCGACGATCTCCGAGGCCGAGGCGGTGCCCGCGTCGATCAGCACGACCACCGGCAGCCCCTGGGCAAGGTCGCCCGGAACCGCGACGATGCCCGGCTCGCTCACATCGGCGTACCAGCGCTCGATATCGGCCTTCTCGCGGCCGCGCTGCGAGACGATCTCGCCATGCGTCAGGAATATGTCGGACACTTCGATCGCCTGGCTGAGCAGGCCGCCGCCATTCTGGCGCAGGTCGACGATATAGCCCAGCGGCTTGTGGCCCAGCTTCTTGTCGATCTCCTGGATCGCCTTGATCGTGTCCGCCCCGGTCTGGGCGGTGAAGGTGTTGATGTTGAGGATGCCGACGCCGTCCTTGACGTCCCACTTCACCGGCCGCTGCACGATGATCTCGCGCTTCATGGTGAAGGTGAGCGGCTTGTCGGCACCCGGGCGGATCACGGTGAGCGTGACGCTGGTGCCCGGCTTGCCGCGCATCTGCTGGATCGCATCGTCCAGGCTGCCGCCGACGATGAACTTGCCGTCGATATGCGTGATGAAGTCGCCCGATTTCATGCCCGCGCGCGCGGCCGGCGTGTCCTCGGTCGGCGCCACCACCTTCACCGCCCCGTCCTCCTGGGTGACGGTGAGGCCGAGGCCGCCATAATTGCCGTCGGTCTGGATCTTCAGATTGTCGAAATCGAGCCCGTCGGCATAGCTGCTGTGCGGATCGAGCGCGGCCAGCATGCCCTGGATCGCGCCCTTCATCAGCGTCTTGTCGTCGACCTTGTCGACATAGTTCGCCTTCACCTGGCTGTAGACTTCCATGAAGGTGTCGAGCTCCTTGAAGCTCGAAGTGTCCACGCCGGCCATGGCGCCGGAGGCAATGGGAACGAGCGCCAGCGCGCCGACCGCGGCGGTGACCTGAAGGAACGAACGAAGCATAGTTACTTTCCGGAAACGCGTTCGAGGATCAATCTAGGACGGGATCGCGGCAAATGCACGGCACAATCAGCCGAGCAGGCGCGCAAGGTCCATGGGTTCGCCGCGCCGGCGCAGCTCCACCGTGACGCGCGGCGCGTCGCCGCCCGGGGTCCGGCCGATGCGCGCGCCCTGCGCCACCTGCTCGCCGACGCGGACACTGGTGCCGCCCAGCCCGGTGACCGAGCTGGTCCAGCCATTGCCATGGTCGATGATCACCACGCCGCCATAGTCGCGGAACGGGCCGGCGAAGAGGATGCGCCCGGCCGCGGGCGCCACGGCATCGCTGCCGGGCGCGCAGGCGAGCGTGACGCCGCGGGCACGCACCCCGGTGGCGGAAAGCTCGCCCATGCCGGTGACGACCGCGCCGGCGACGGGCAGGACATAAGGGGCGCCGGCCCGGCGCGACGGCGCCGCGAGGGCGCTGCCGGGGCGCGGCAGCGGGCCGGGAAGTGCGGCGAGATCGGCCTGGATCCCGGCGGCCTGGCCCGCCGTCTCCATCTGGTCGACGATCTCGCGGGCGTGCTCGCCCAGCGCGATGGCCCGGTCCGATTCGACCAGCGCGCTCGACGCGAGCCGGGCGGAGCGGGCACGGTGATCCGCCTCGAGCCGGACCAGGGCGACCCGCTCGTCCTCGATCCGCCGGCGCGCCGCACGAAAGCTCTCGACCGCGGCGAGCGCATCGGCCCGCAGCGCGCGGATATGGCCAAGCTCCGCGCGCACATCGCGCGTGCGGGCCTCGACCACGGGCATCACCGTGCCGAGCACGGCGCGGACATGGACCATGTCGGCAGTCGAGCCGGGCTGGACCAGGCCGAGCACCGCCGGGCGGCGGGCCATCGACTGGAGCGCGGCGATCAGGCGGAGGATCGGGCCCTGGCGCTCGGCGACGCGGGTGCGCTGCGCGGCGAGCTGGCGGTCGACGATGCCGATGCGCGCCCGGGCGGCGGCGATGTCGGCCTCGGCGGCCTTGATCCGCTCGGCGGCGGCGGCCTCCTGCGCCCGCGCCCGCACGGCCTGGTCGCGCTCCGACGCGGCCTGGCGCTCGAGCTGCACGCTGCGCGCCTGCGCCGCGCGGCTCTGGGCAGTGGCCTCCCGCAGGCGGCCCTGCTGCTCGCCGAGGCTCGGTGCCTGCGCCGCGGCGAAGCTGCCGGTGGCGAGGATCGCCAGCAGGCTGGCGCCGAGGATCAGCGGGCGGAGCACGGGCTCAGCCTTCGCGATGATAGGGATGGTTGGCAAGGATGGAAGTGGCGCGCCACAGCTGCTCGGCGAGCATTGCCCGCGCCAGCATGTGCGGCCAGGTGGCGCGGCCGAAGCTGAGCAGCAGATCCGCCTGGGCACGATCGGCATCCTCGAATCCGTCCGCCGCGCCGATCAGGAAGCGCGCCTCGCGCACCCCGTCATCGCGCCAGGCGCCCAGCCGCTCGGCGAGCACGCGCGAGGGCAGGTTCTCGCCCGTCTCGTCAAGCATCACGATCCGGGTGCTGCCCGAAAGCTCGGGAACCTTGCCGCCCGTATCGGGCAGCTCGGTCACCTTGCTCGGCCACTGGATGCGCCGGAGATAGCGATCGACCAGCTCCGCCTCCGGGCTGCGGCCGATCTTCCCGCGCGCGACGATATGGAGCTGCATCGCCCGTACCGCCCCTTTCTAGCGGATCACGCCTGGCCGGCTTCGCCGAACGACCACATCCGCTCGAGATTGTAGAAGCTGCGCACCTCGGGGCGGAACAGGTGGACGATCACGTCGCCCGCGTCGATCAGCACCCAATCGGCGGTGGGCAGGCCCTCCACGCGCGGGGTGCGGCCGAACTCGGCCTTGATCTTGTCGGCGAGCTTCACCGCCATCGACGCGACCTGACGCGTCGAACGGCCGGATGCCACGACCATATAGTCGGCGATGCTGCTCTTGCCGGCAAGCGGGATCGAGACCGTCTCGACCGCCTGATCGTCGTCGAGCGACGCCATCACGAGCTGATGCAGCGCCTCGGTGCCACCAGCGGCATCGGGCGAACGCAGAACATTGGGCGATGTGGCCAAGGGGCCTCCTAGGGTTGCAACTTGTCTGTGCGCGCTTGTTGTGGAGACGACGCGGAAAAACGCCGGTGCCAGGCGGGATCGGCGGCCCGAAGGCTCGTCGCCGAAGTCGGATCGGGGCGGAAGCGCAACAGCACGAGGGCCGGCAATCTCCAACGCGTCCAGTTCTTCGCCTGGCCTGCGGGCCACACAGCGCGCCGCAGCCAACCCATTGCAGGACTTGCATGGGCATCGCGATCATACCCCGGACGGGCGATCACCGCAATCGGAACCTGCTCGGCAATGTCGCGCCAGCGCTCCCATTTGTGGAACTGGGCGAGATTGTCCGCGCCCATCAGCCAGATGAAGCGGTGCTGCGGGAACAGCCGGGGCAGCTTGCGGACGGTATCGGCCGTGTAGCGCGTCTTGATCCGCTTCTCGATGTCCGACACGCGGATCGGCGCATGCCGCGCCATGCGCCGGGCCGAGGCCATGCGCGCCTTGAACGGCGCCATGCCGGCCTTGTCCTTCAGCGGATTGCCCGGCGAGACGAGCCACCACACCTCGTCCAGCCCCAGCGCCCGAATCGCGTGGAGCGAGAGCTTGCGATGGCCGAGATGCGCCGGGTTGAACGAGCCGCCGAGCAGGCCGATGCGCTTCATGGCTCGACCAGCCAGTCTTCGCGTTCATGATGTACGCGCAGAACCAGCACTTCCGGTTCCGTCGCGCGGTACAGAATCACGTGCGGGGTATCGAGGACGCGCAGAACGCGCAGACCGCTCTTCAACGGCCGTCCCGACCGGGGAAAATTCGCGAGAAATGCGGCGCGACGATAAATCGCCGTCAGCGTCGCGACGGCGGAACCGGGCGTAGCGTTCTCATCGAGCCAGGCGTCAATCCTGCGGATGTCATCACGTGCAGGTACCGTCCAGATCAGGACCGGCATCGAGCCCGGTGCTTTTCGATCATCTGCTCGAGTTCGGCCATGACTTCGGCATGCGGCACGACCTCATCGCGCTCGGCAGCGTCGATCCCCACCTGCACAAAGGCCATGAAGTCGGCTTCGCTCTCCGCGACGCGCCGGATCGCTTCAGCAGCGAAATCGGCACGGGTTCGACCCTGTGCGGCCGCAACCTTGTCGACAAGGTCCAGCGTCTCGTGATCGAGGCGCGCGGTAACGACGGCGGATTTGCTCATGCCACCATTGTATACATTCGTATTCAGGAGTTCAAGGCCGCGCCTGGCCCGTGCCGCGCACCACCCATTTATAGGTCGTCAGCCCTTCGAGCGCCACGGGCCCGCGGGCGTGGAGGCGGCCGGTGGAGATGCCGATCTCGGCACCCAGCCCGAACTCGCCGCCATCGGCGAACTGGGTGGAAGCGTTCCACATCACGATCGCGCTGTCGACCTGCGCCAGGAAGCGCTCGGCGACGGCCGCGTCGGCGGTGACGATCGCATCGGTGTGATGCGAGCCGTGCGCGGCGATGTGCGCCATCGCCGCGTCCACGCCGTCGACCAGCTTCACCGACAGGATCGAATCGAGATATTCGGTGTCCCAATCCGCGGCATCGGCGGCGACCGCGCGCGGCTCGAGCGCCCGGATCTCGGCATCGCCGCGCAGCTCGCAGCCGGCATCGGCCAGCGCGGCCAGCACCGGCCGCGGATCGGCGAAGCCGCGGTCGATCAGCAGCGTCTCGGTCGCGCCGCAGATGCCGGTGCGGCGCATCTTGGCGTTGCGCGCGAGATCGCGCGCCATCGCCGGATCGGCGGCACCGTCGATATAAGTGTGGTTGAGCCCGTCGAGATGGGCCAGCACGGGGACGCGCGCCTCCGCCTGGACCCGGGCGACCAGGCTCTTGCCGCCGCGCGGCACGATCATGTCGATCGCTCCCTCGGCGGCAAGCATCGCGCCGACCGCGGCGCGATCGGTGACGGGAACGAGCTGCACCGCATCCTCGGGCATGCCGCCCTCCGCCAGGCCGCGGGCGAGCGCGGCATGGACGGCGCGGTTCGAGCGGATCGCTTCCGAGCCGCCGCGCAGGATCGCGGCATTGCCCGCCATGGCGCAGAGCACGCCGGCATCGGCGGTGACGTTGGGCCGGCTCTCATAGATGATGCCGATCACCCCGATCGGCACACGGACGCGGGTGAGCACCAGGCCATTGGGCCGCTCGACCCGGTCGATCACGTCGCCGACCGGATCGGCGAGCCCGGCCACGGCCTCGACTCCGGCGGCCATGGCTTCGATCCGACCGGCATCGAGCTTCAGGCGATCGAGCAGCGCGCCCGACAGGCCATTGGCTTTGGCGGCGGCCATGTCCTCGGCATTCGCGGCCTGGATCGCCTGCGTGTCGGCGCGGATCGCGGCGGCGGCGGCGCGCAGCGCGGCGGCCTTGGCCGGGGTCGGCATGGCGGCGAGCTGCACTGCGGCGCGGCGGGCGCGTTGGGCCATCTGGGCGATCAGGGCGGCGGTGTCGGTCATGCTGCGCTTGCGCCTAGCACGCGCAAGATCAAGCTGATAGGTCCGGCGCCATGTCGGGGGGAATCGAAGCAGCCGGGGAACTGGCGACGGGGGCGTTGCTCGGCCGTGCGGTGGAGCCGCAGGCGGGCGAAGGGCATGGCACGGGGAACGATGCGGGGCATGGGCTGTGCCTCAATTGCGGGACGGCGCTGATCGGATCGCATTGTCACGGCTGCGGCCAGGCAGCGCATATCCATCGTTCGCTTTCCGCGATCGGCCACGACATCCTGCACGGCGTCTTCCATTTCGAAGGCAAGTTGTGGCGCACCTTGCCGATGCTCGCCTGGCGGCCGGGCGAGCTGACGCGGCGCTACATCGCCGGCGAGCGCGCCCGCTTCGTCTCGCCCATGGCGATCTTCCTCTTCTCGGTCTTCGCGATGTTCGCGGTCTTCTCCTGGGTGGGAATCTCGGCGCCGACCGAGCTCAATGCCGGCAACATGAAGCCCTTCGCCGCGATCGACTATGCGCGCAAGGATGCGCAGGCGAAGCTCGGCAAGGCGCAGCGGAAGCTCGCCGCCGCCACCGACGAGGAGGAGAAGGCCGAGTATCGCGAGCGCATCGCCAATGCGCAGAGCGACCTGGCCGGGCTCGACAAGGCGGCGAAGTCGCTGGGCGGCGACCATCTCGACGGGTCGATGGCGGAGGCCCATACCGGCTGGCACGCACTCGATCACGGCATCGAGAAGTGGCAGAAGAACCCGGCGCTGATGATGTACAAGCTCCAGTCGGCCAGCTACAAATTCTCCTGGCTGCTGATCCCGCTCTCGGTGCCGTTCCTGTGGGCGCTGTTCTTCTGGAAGCGGCAGTACAAGCTCTACGATCATGCGGTGTTCGTCACCTATTCGATCACCTTCATGTCGCTCTTCTACATCGTGGTGGCGATCGTCGCCGCGATCGGGCTGGGCGGCGGCTGGCTGGCCGTGGCGGCGCTGGCGATACCGTTCGTCCATGTGACCCGGCAGCTGCAACAGGCCTATCAGCTGGGCTGGTTCTCCGCGATCATGCGCGCCTGGGTGCTGACCTTCTTCATCAGCTGGATCCTGGCGATCTTCGTGCTGATCCTGGTGGCGCTGGGGCTGTTCGGATAGGCGAAGCGGGCGGCCGGGGCCGCCTCCGTCAACAGACACCCTCATCCCGTGCAGGCGGGGTCCAGACTAGCGCGGGACAACGATGCCACGAGGCGAGCGCCTCCGGAGCGCGCGGGACTCGACTGCGCGCAATCCGCCTCTGGGCCCTGGATCCCCGCCTTCGCGGGGATGACGAAAGAGATCGGAGCCTTGATCAGCTTCTGGCCCAAGGCTGTACCGAGGTTCAGATTGGACGGACGCGTAGCCGCCTTTCGCCGGTCACCCCGGCCTTGTGCCGGGGTCCACCAGGCGGGTTGCGAGATCGTCAGGTCGGAATCCCGGGCGGGACTACGATCCAAGAAGATGGGGACGAAAGAAAAAGGGCCTCCCCGAACGACCGGGAAGGCCCTTTCCTTTGGACTGGAGCCTCAGCTCAGGCGCCCTGCGGCGCCGGCTGGCCGAACGGCCCCTTGGGCTTGCGGATCTTGGGGATCGAAGTTCCCGCCACCGCCGCCGGCCGCGCGGCCGCGCCCGGATCCTCGCGGCCCAGATCCTCGCCCGCGATCAACCGCTTGATCTCCTCGCCGGTCAGCGTCTCATATTCGAGCAGCGCCTGGGCGATGGTGTGGAGCTGGTCGATATGATCGGTGAGCAACTGGCGGGCACGGCCGAGACCGCGCTCGACGAACGCCTTCACTTCGCTGTCGATCAGCCGCGCCGTCTCGTCCGACATCGGCTTGGCGCGGGAGATCGCATAGCCGTAGCTCTCGTCGCTCTCCGAGAAGTCCAGCGGGCCGACATTGTCCGACAGGCCCCATTTCGTCACCATCGCACGGGCGAGGCGCGTCGCCTGCATGATGTCGTTCGAGGCGCCCGACGACACCTTGTCATAGCCGAAGATCAGCTCCTCGGCGATGCGGCCGCCGAACGCCACGGCGATATCCGCGTGCATCTTGTCGCGGTGATAGCTGTAGCTGTCCCGCTCCGGCAGCGGCTGCACCATGCCCAGCGCGAAGCCGCGCGGGATGATCGTCGCCTTGTGGATCGGGTCCGCCGTCGGCTCATGGGCGAAGACCAGGGCGTGGCCGGCCTCGTGATAGGCGGTCATCCGCTTCTCGTCGTCGGTCATCACCATCGAGCGGCGCTCGGCGCCCATCAGCACCTTGTCGCGCGCATCGTCGAACTCCTGCGCCGCCACCAGCCGCTTGCCGCGGCGGGCGGCGAGCAGCGCCGCTTCGTTGACCAGATTGGCGAGATCGGCGCCCGAAAAGCCCGGCGTGCCGCGCGCGATCACCCGCGGCTCGACGTCCGGCGCCAGCGGCACCTTCTTCATATGGACCTGGAGGATCTTCACCCGGCCCTCGATGTCCGGGCGCGGCACCTGGACCTGGCGGTCGAAGCGGCCCGGACGGAGCAGCGCGGGATCGAGCACGTCGGGGCGGTTGGTCGCCGCGATGATGATGATGCCCTCGTTCGCCTCGAAGCCGTCCATCTCGACGAGCAGCTGGTTGAGCGTCTGCTCGCGCTCGTCATTCTGGTTGCCAAGGCCGGCACCGCGCGAACGGCCGACGGCGTCGATCTCGTCGATGAAGACGATGCAGGGCGCCGACTTCTTGGCCTGCTCGAACATATCACGGACACGGGACGCGCCGACGCCGACGAACATCTCGACAAAGTCCGAGCCCGAAATGGTGAAGAAGGGCACGCCCGCCTCGCCTGCAATTGCACGTGCGAGCAGCGTCTTGCCGGTGCCCGGCGAGCCGACCAGCAGCGCGCCCTTGGGGATCTTGCCGCCCAGGCGGGCGAACTTGGTCGGGTCCTTGAGGAACTCGACGATCTCCTGCAGCTCCTCGCGCGCCTCGTCGATGCCCGCCACGTCGTCGAAAGTGACCTTGCCTTCCTTCTGGGTGAGCAGGCGCGCCCGCGACTTGCCGAAGCCCATCGCGCCCGAGCCCGAGCCCTTCTGCATCTGGCGGATCACGAAAAAGGCGATGCCGAGCATCAGCAGGAACGGCAGCGACTGATAGAGGAGGTAGATCCAGATGTTCGGCCCCTCCTCGGCCCGGGCCGAGACCTTCACGTTCTTCGCGAGGAGCGTCCCGATCATCGCGGGATCCTCGGGCGCGTTCGTGCGGAACTTGCCGCCGTTCGACAGCTCGCCGCTGACCACGCCGGTGGCGCGCGAGATGTTCACCGACTTCACTTCGCCGTTGTTCACCTTGGCCATGAAATCGGAATAGGCCACGGCATCGCCGGGCGCGGGCGCGTTGTTCTTGTCGAAGATCGTCACGAACAGGGCGAGCGCCGCCAGGATGCCCACCCAGATCAACAGGCTCTTCATCCAGGGGTTGCCGCCCCCATTGTCGGGGCCCTGCTGCTTGTCGTTGTCGCTCATGCGGATTCGGTACCTTTCCGCTGCCCAAGATAGGCACGGCCAAGTTAATGGCAATGGAACAGCGTCGATCAGTGTGATCGACGCGGTGGCGCCAGCGCGAAATGCCAGATAGCAGCCCCGGCCCGGGCGATCACTTCCGCAATCGTACCGGTGCCCCCGGCATCCAGCGCGGCGAGCAGGGGCTCGAGCCCGGTCTCCCGCCAATCGGGGCCCAGGCCGTGCGCGGCGCGGACAGTCGCCACCGCCCGCTCGGCGAGGCGGCGGCGGAGCTCCCTGGGCAGACCGGCAGGATCGAACGCGACCGAGCCGTCTTCGACCACCGCGCGCGCGCGCCATTCGCGCTCGGCGACCCAGGCCAGCGCATCCTCGGCATCGCGCAGGTTGCGTGCGGCGGCGGCAAGGCGATCGGCGGGCAGTTCCCCCATTTGCGCCAGCAATGCGCGGATGCGGGCACGGTCGAAGCGCGGATCGGCGTTGGAGGGGTCGCGCACCGGCGCGATTCCCACATCCGCGACCAGCGACTCCAGTTCCGCCCGGGTCCAGTGGAGCAGCGGCCGGATCAGCATGACCCGGCCAAGCGGCCGCGCCGCCGCCATCGCGGCAAGCCCGCCCACCCCGGCGCCGCGCCGGGCCCGCATCAGGAAGGTCTCGGCGACATCGTCCTGCTGGTGCGCGGTCGCGAGCCATGTGGCCCGGCCCGCCGCCCAATCGGCGAGCAGCTTGTAGCGCAGCGCCCGCGCGCCCTGCTGCAGGTTGCCGGCGGCGGGCACGGTTCCGCCGAGCGTCTCGTGCGGCAGGTCGAGCCGATTGCACAGCTGCCGGACGAACCCGGCTTCCTCCGCCGCTTCAGGGCGCAGGCCGTGATCGACGGTCGCCGCGATCACCGCGCCGGGAAAGGCCGCATGGGCAAGGAGGAGCAGGGCCAGGCTGTCCGGCCCGCCCGAGACGGCCAGGGCCAGCGGGCGCCCCGCATCCGGAGCGCCGCCGGTCAGCGCCTCGCAATCGCGGCGGAAACGCTCGACCTTATCCTGGTCGGGCGTCAACCGGTCACTTGCACTTCTGGCTTGCACGGCCCTCCGCCACGCCGGTCTTCATCTCGATCGAGAGCTTGTCGCCGTAAAGCTGGTCGAGCTCGGTATAGACCTTGCAGACCTCGGCGGCGGGCTTCTTCAGCTTGATGAGCGCCTGGGCCAGATAATAGAGGCTGTCGGGCGCGCGCTCGCCCTTGGGGTTCTTCTTGTAATTCTCGTAAAAGGCCACCGCCGCCAGGCTGGGCGCGCCGCTGTCGAGATAGGCGCGGCCGAGCAGGTTCTGCGCATAGCTGGCGCGGCGATGCGTCGGATATTTGGTCGCCACCGCTTCGAGCTCGCGGCGGGCCTCGGGATAGAGCTTGGCCTGCCACAGGCGGAAGCCATAGGCATAGCCGTCCTCGGCGGGATCGCCCGTATTGGGCTTCTCGATCGCCGCGACCTGCTGGGCGCGCGTGCCGCCGGGCTTGGCCGCGGCCGGCGTGGTGCCCGCGGCCGGAGGCGGCGTGGTCGGGCGCGTGCCGCCCGCCGGCGGACGGATCGTGGCGCCGGCGGTATCGGCCGGCACCGTCGTATCCTCGCCGCCCAGCGCCGCATTGGCGGTCGCGCGGTCCTCGAGCCCCTTGATGCGCGCATCATTGCCACGCTTGTAGGCGGCGAAGGCGTCCTCGAGCTGGCGCAGGCGGTATTGGCCCTGCTCGACCTGGCCGGTGAGCGTGCGCAGCTGCTCCTCGATCGCGGTGACGCGCTGGGTCAGGTCGATCAGCGGCGTGCCCGACGGCGTGCCGGGCACGCTCGTGCTGGTCTCGGGCGTGATCTGCGGTTCCACCGTCTGGCCGGCGCCGCCCGGAAACACCTTGCGCTGCACGGCGCGCATCTCGCGCTCGAGCCGGTCGACGCGGCCGGACAGTGCCGAATCCTGGGCCTGGGCGGTGCCGGCGCCGAAGACGACGGCCATTGCGGTGGCGGCAAGAAGAAAACGCATCGATCACACCCCCCGGTGCAGGTCAGACATGGAGAATTGGTCCGCTATAGCCGGGAGGCCGCCCGCCTCGCCAGTCCTTACGGCGCGCTGTTGCCAGTGCTCGTCGCAGCCGGCTCGGCAGGTGTCGGCGCCGGAGTCGCCGTCGAGAGGCGCGCGGCCGGACGCTCGCGGCGCGCGGCCGGCGTCGCGGCGGCAGCCGGCGTCGGCGCAGCGCCCGGCTGGCCGCGGGCGCGCAGCGCACCGGCGCTCACCTCGACATCCACCGTCGTGCCGGCGCGGCCGAGCGGATCGACGTTCGAGCCATTGAGCGTAACTTGAATCTTCTCGGGCCCGCCGGTGCGGATGCGCGGATGATCGGCATCGGCCGGCACGTCGTAACGCTCGCCGGGCGCGAGCTCCTTCTCGACGAGCTTGGTGCCCTTGGCATCGGTGACGCGGATCCAGACGGTGTCGAGCGCGATCAGCGAGACCTGGCCGCCGCTGGCCGCCACCGGCACGGCGGCATTGGCGACGCTGACATTGTCGGCCAGGTTCGCCTGCGGCTCCTCGGTCGCCAGAGTCTCGGGCGCCGGGGCGCTGCCGCGGAACAGGCCGGTACCGTAATAGAGCACTCCGCCAACCACGAGCAGCAGCGCCAGGACGACCCCGAAGATGACGATACCGCGCGGCGGCACGCGCGCCGGATCGCTCGTCTCATAGGCGGGAACGGGCGCCGCGCGCTCGGGATTGCGATGCAGCTCGGTGCGCAGCTCGCGCGCGATCATCACCTCGTCGGCACCGACCGCGCGGGCATAGGCCTTGGCGAATCCCAGCGCATAGGTGATCGACGGAAGGCCGGCATAATTGCCCTTCTCGATCGCCTCGAGGTGACGCTGCGGAATGCGGGTCCGCGCGGCGATCTCGGGAAGATCGAGGCCCTGCGCCTCGCGCGCGGCACGCAGCTTCTCGCCCACGCTGGCGGGAAACAGGGTCGGGTCTTCGGCGGCTTCGCCTTCCATCCATACTCTCCGGGCGGAAGGGTTGCGCCCGTTGCTCCCGCCGACGGCTGAAGCTGTCGTTCACCAAGCCGCGCCTGTCAACGCCAGCCAGGGTGATTTTGCCCGCAGTTCAGGCCAGTTCGACGGAATGTTCGCTCGCCCATGCCTCCAGCTGGTCGCGCAGCGAGCTGCCCGGATCGGCCAGCATCCCGGCCATCGCCGTCATCAGCGCGCCCCGATCGATCGAACGGACCATCGCCTTGATCGGCCCCACCGCGGCAGGTGTGATCGACAGGCGATCGATGCCGAGCCCGAGCAGCGCCAGCGCCTCCAGGGGCCGCCCGCCCATCTCGCCGCACACGCCCACCGGCACGCCGCCCGCCCGGCACTGGTCCGCCACGCGCTTGAGGAATCGCAGGATCGACGGGCTCAGCCAATCATAGCGCAACGCCAGCTTGGGATGGGCGCGATCGGCGGCGAAGAGGAACTGGGTGAGGTCGTTGGTGCCGATCGACAGGAAATCGAGCCGCGGCAGCAGCAGGTCGAGCACTTCCGCCAGCGCCGGCACCTCGAGCATCGCGCCATAGCGGATCTCGGTCGGCATCTTGCGCCCGCGCGCGGCGAGCCAAGTGCGCTGCGCCTCGAACAGCTCGCGCGCCGCGTCGAACTCCCATGGCTCCGAGACCATCGGGAACATGATGTTGAGCGTGCGGCCGGCACCGGCCTCGATCAGCGCGCGCGCCTGCGCCTTCATCAACCCGTCGCGATCGAGCGCGAGGCGCAGCGCCCGCCAGCCCATGGCGGGATTCTCTTCCTCGCCATCCTCGTCATGGTTGAGATAGGGCAGCGCCTTGTCGCCGCCGATATCGACGGTGCGGAAGGTAACGGGGCGGTCCCCCGCCGCGTCGAGCACGTCCTTGTAGAGGCGGCGCTGCATCTCGCGCTGGGGCAGCGTGGCCGAGACGAGGAACTGGAATTCGGTGCGGAACAGGCCGATGCCGTCGGCACCGGTGAGATCGAGCGCGGCCATGTCGTCGCGCAGGCCGGCATTGACCATCACCGTCACGCGGTGGCCGTCGGTCGTCACCGGCGCGACGCCGCGCATCTGCGCGAACGCGGCGCGGCGCTTCTGGCTCAGCTCGAGCTTGGCCTCGAACGCTTCCTGCATCGCCTGGGTGGGGCGGACGAACAGGCTCTCCTCGCTGGTGTCGAGCAGCAGCATGTCGCCCTCGGCGATCATCTGGCGGATGTTGCGGACGCGCCCCAGCACCGGCACCCCCATGGCGCGTGCGACGATGGTGACGTGCGCGGTGAGCGATCCTTCCTCCAGCACCACGCCCTTCAGGCGCCGGCGATCATATTCGAGCAGCTCCGCCGGGCCGAGATTGCGCGCGATCAGGATCGAATCCTGCCGCAGCCCCATCTGCGCCGCGGTGCCGAGCTGGCCGGAGACGATACGGAGCAGCCGGTTGGAGAGATCCTCCAGATCGTGCATCCGGTCGCGCAGCAGCGGATCGTCGATCTCGCGCATGCGCTGGCGGGTGCGCTGCTGGACGCGCTCGATCGCCGCCTCGGCGGTGAGGCCCGAATCGATCGCCTCGTTGATCCGGCGCGACCAGCCCTCGTCATAGGCGAACATCTTGTAGGTCGCGAGAATCTCGTCCTGCTCGCCGCCGCCGCCGAACTCGGCCTGGCTGGCCATGCGATCGATCTGCTCGCGCATCTTGTCGAACGCGGCATAGACGCGGTGGCGCTCCGCCTCGGTATCCTCGGCGACGGTGTGCTCGATCACGATGCGCGGCTGGTGGAACACCGCGACGCCGGCGGCCATGCCGTCGACCAGCTTGAAGCCATGGCCGAGCTCGGGCGCGGTCGACTGGAGCCGGGTGGAGCCGCCGCCGCTCGCCGGGTCGATCAGATCGGCATTGGCGATCAGCTCGGACAGCACCATCGCTACGGTCTGCAGCGCCTCGATCTCCTCGCTCTCGTAGCGGCGCGATTCGGCATGCTGCACGGCGAGCACCCCCACGGCCCGCTCGCGCCGGATGATCGGCACGCCGGCAAAGCTGTGGAACGCCTCTTCGCCCGTCTCGGGACGATAGGCGAAGGCGGGGTGCAGCTCGGCCTCGTCGAGGTTCAGCGTCTCGACATTCTGGGCGATCGTGCCGACCAGGCCCTCGCCCAGCGCGAGCTTGGTGACGTGCACCGCCTCCTGCGCGAGGCCGCGCGTCGCGAACAGCTCGAGCAGCCCCTCGCGCAGCAGATAGATCGAGCAGACCTCGCTCGACAGCGCCTCGCCGATGATGTTGACCACCGAATTGAGCTTCGACTGCGCCGGGTTGCGCGACGCCATCACGTCGTGGAGGCGCGTCAGTATCTCACGGGCCGAGGCGGCTGCGGAAACGGGCATGGATCCGCGCTAACAGATTGTGATCGCGCGCGCCATGCGCAGGCGAAACAAGTGTGCGCCGCCACCGGCAACCCGCCGCGAATCGCGAACGCCGGCGAAACGATCCCCGGGGAAGCTTGTGGCCTCTTATACTGTATGCTACACAGTGTGTGTCATACACGATATGAGGCACAGGGCGATGCCGGTCGAGGAAGACCTGTTCGAGAAACTGCGCGTCGAGCTGCGGCGCGGATCGCTGGTGCTGGCGGTGCTCGGCGCGCTGCGCGAGGAACGCTATGGCTACACGCTGCGCACCAGTCTGGAGGAGGCGGGGCTGCCGATCGACGAAGGCGCGCTCTATCCGCTGCTCCGCCGGCTGGAGACGCAGGGGCTGCTCACCAGCGAATGGCGCGAGGAAGCGAGGCGCAACAAGCGCTTCTACCGCCTCACGCCCGACGGTCTGCACGTGCTCGGCCAGCTTCTCGCCGAATGGAACGCGATCTCGGAATCGATCCTGCGCCTGACCGAGGGAGAAAAGTGATGGACCTCATCGAACGCTATCTCGGCGCGGTGCGCTGGAACCTGCCCTCGGCCAAGGCCGGCGACATCATCGCCGAGCTGGCCGACCTGATCGCCGCCCGCATCGAGGATCGCGAGGAAGCGCTCGGCCGCCCGCTCGACAAGGGCGAGGTGAGCCAGATCCTCAGGGAATTCGGCCACCCGCTCACCGTCGCCGGCCGCTATCACGACCGTCAGGTGCTGATCGGCGCGGAGCTCTTCCCCTTTTACTGGTTCGTGCTGCGGATCATGCTGGCGCTCTTCGCGGTGATCGAGGCGGTGAAGACCGCCGGGCGGATCGCGGTGAGCGGCGAACCCTTCTTCCAGGCGCTTTCCCAAGGGCTCGGCGACGCCGCGAACACGCTGCTGACCATCGGCGCGCTGATCACCCTGGCCTTTGCGGCCATCGAGCAGGCCGGCTGGCTCGACACCTATCTCGCCCGCTGGAAGCCCGAGGAACTGCCCGACCTCGGCAAGCTCCGCCTCGACCTGCCGCCGCGCAAGCGCTGGGAGCCGGTGTTCGAGATCGCCTTCGGCATCGGCTTTCTCGCCTGGTGGGCGGGCGCCTTCACCATCCCCTTCTTCCCGCACGACGACGGGATGACGATCACTGCCGCGCCGATCTGGGCAACGCTCTACTGGCCGGTGGTAGTCCTGGTCTGGGCGCGGATCCTGCTGAGCCTCGTCCAGTTCCTGCGGCCGGCCTGGAAGCCGCTACGCGCGCTGCTGATCCTTGCCAGCACCGCCGGCACGCTCGCCATCGCCGCGGTGTTGCATGCAGCGGAGCGGATCGTGATCGTCGCCGGCGCCGACGCGGCGAAGGTCGCGAAGATCCAGCAGAGTCTCGACAAGGGCCTCGAGATCGCGGTGATCGTGGTCGCGGCGATCTCCGCCTGGCAATGCGTGAAGGAGCTGTACCAGCTCTACAAGGAGCCCCGCTAGTTTTGGGGACTCAGCGGTTCCTTCTTCGTCACGCCGGCCTTGCGCCGGGGCCCCGCTATCTCACCCGCGCAAGAAGAAGCGGAATCCCGGCGCAAGGCCGGGACGACGGTTGAAGTAATATGAGTCCTCAGCCTGGCACCAGCGCCGGGTGTTCCCCGCCCGGCGCTCGGCAAGCCTCAGGCCGCGCGCTTCTCCAGCGCATGGGCGGCTTCGGCCATCAGCGTCGCGATGATGTCCGCCACCGGCTCTTCCTTCGTCACCATGCCGACCGACTGGCCGGCCATCACGCTGCCATGCTCGACATCGCCGTCGATCACTGCGCGGCGCAGCGCCCCGGCCCAGTAATGCTCGATCTGGAGCTGCGCCTCGGCCATCGCCACCTTGCCCTCGTCGAGCAGCTGGGCGACTTCGCGCTGCTTGGCGGTGAACAGCTCGCCGCCGGCATTCTTGAGCGCGCGCACCGGGATCACCGGCAGGCGCGGATCGATCTGCACACTCGCGGTGGCGTCGCGCGCCGAAGCGCGGATGAAGGCCTTCTTGAAGTTCGCATGCGCGATGCTTTCGGTCGCGCAGGCGAAGCGGGTGCCGAGCTGGACGCCGGCCGCGCCCATGTCGAGATAGCCGGCGATCGCCTCGCCCCGGCCGATGCCGCCGGCGACGAACACGGGCACCGCCTCGGCCACTTCGGGCAGGATCTCCTGCGCGAGCACGCTGGTCGAGACCGGGCCGATATGGCCGCCGGCCTCCATGCCCTCGACCACCAGCGCGTCGACGCCCGAGCGGATCAGCTTCTTGGCCAGGCTGAGCGCCGGGGCGAAGCAGATCAGCTTCGCGCCATTGGCCTTGATCGCGTCGAGCGAGCCCGCCGGCGGCAGCCCGCCGGCCAGGACGACATGGCCGATGCCATGCCGGTTGCAGACCTCGATCAGGTCGAACAGCTGCGGGTGCATGGTGATCAGGTTGACGCCGAAGGGCTTCGCGGTGAGCGCCTTGGTGCCGGCGATCTCCGCGTCGAGCAGCTCGGGCGTCATCGCGCCGCAGGCGATCAGGCCGAAACCGCCGGCATTCGACATTGCGGCGACGAGGTTGCGCTCGCTCACCCATGACATCGCGCCGCACATGATCGCGACCTCGCTGCCCAGAAAGTCGCGTCCCCGCGCCATCCGGCGCTCCAGTCTCTCTTGTCCGATCGTCATGGCAGGGGCCTAGCCGCGCCCGGCGGCTCCCCGCAAGCCCGGTGTCATTTCTCGGTAGTCGTATATTCGCCGGTGACGGTCACCCAAACGCCGATCTGCTCCTTGCCGCCCAGGCGCGGCGGCCGCATCAGGAATTGCCAGGATGCCTGCTGCGTCGCGTAACCGAAGCCCGATCCGCGAGGCGACTCACCAAGGATCTGGCAATCGACAAGCCGGTTTCGTGGCGCCGTGCGGCACGCGATCGTGCCAGTACCGTTCTTGGCCCGGCGCGGCCGATAGGGCTCGATTTCAGCATTGGTCGGCTTTCGGACCCATCCGCCTGGAGCATAGAGCGGCTCGCCATTGGGGGCCGTGCCAACTATCGGACTATCGTCCGCCCGCGCACCGCCGCTATCGGCGACCTCGCTGTCCTGGCTGCGCGTCGGCCCGCGCGACGGCATCCTGGCGATGTCGCCCTGCTGATAATCGTTGCGGCTGAGCTTGAGGAAGGTCGGCGGCCCCACCGGCACCGGCGTCTCGACCGGCACGGGCACCGGCGGTGGCGGCTGGGTCTGCGCCTCGGCACGCTGCGCCTTCGCTGCCTTCTTCTGCTGCTTCTCGGCCGGCTTCTTGTCGGGGCTATCCTCGCCCTTCGACGCCTCGACCCCGAACACGGTGGTGCGCCCGCTCTCCTTGCGGCTCGGCACCGGCGGCACGAAGAAGAGCAGGAGCAGCACCAGCAGCAGCTCGATGGCGAGCGCCAGCAGCAATGCGGCGCCCCGCCTGCGGAGCAGTCCCGAATCGGCGAAGGGACGGGAAGGCCACCGCATCACGGCTTCGCCCCAACCATTGCGCCGCGGCGGCACGGCGTCCGAAACATGGCAGCATCGCGCCGCATGTTACGGTGCGTTGCAGCCGGGCTGGAAAAGGGATCAGGCCGCTTCGTCGGTCGCGTCGAGGCCATAGGCGGTGTGGAGGATGCGCACCGCGAGCTCGGTCTCGTCCTCGTTGATCAGGACACTGACCTTGATCTCCGAGGTGGTGATCGCCTGGATGTTGATCCCGCGCTCGCCGAGCGTCTTGAACATCGTCGCGGCCACGCCCGCATGGCTGCGCATGCCCACGCCCACCACCGAGATCTTGGCGACGCGCGTGTCCTGCAGCAGGTCGGCGAAACCGATCGAGCCCTTGGCCTGGTTGAGCGCCTCGATCGAGCGCGCCAGATCGGCCGCCGGCACGGTGAAGGTCACGTCGGTCGCGCTCGCCGAACCCGTGCTCTGGTGCGCGATGTTCTGGATGATCATGTCGACGTTGATGTTGGCCTCGGCCAGCGGATTGAAGATCGTCGCCACTGCGCCCGGCTTGTCCGGCACTGCGGTGAGCGTGATCTTCGCTTCGTTCTTGTCGTGCGCGATGCCGGTGATGAGCTGGCTTTCCACGTCCTGAATCTCCTCTTCGCCCACGATCATCGTTCCGGGCAGCGTGTCCGCCATCGGGGCATCGTCGCCGGTGAACGACGACAGCACCTGGACGCGGACCTGTTCCTTCATCGCCAGGCCCACCGAGCGCGTCTGGAGCACCTTGGCCCCGACGCTGGCGAGCTCCAGCATCTCTTCGTACGTCACCTTCCTGAGCTTGCGGGCCCGGGGGACGATGCGCGGATCGGTGGTGTAGACGCCGTCCACATCGGTATAGATGTCGCAGCGATCGGCCTTGACCGCCGCCGCCACCGCCACCGCCGAGGTGTCCGATCCGCCGCGGCCGAGCGTGGTGACGCGGTTGCTGCCGTCATTGGCGATGCCCTGGAAGCCGGGGATCACCGCGACCTCGCCGCGCGACCAGCCCGCTTCGAGCCCGGCGGAATCGATCGACCGGATGCGCGCCTTGGCATGGGCGGCGTCGGTGTGGATCGCCACCTGCGAGCCGAGCCAGGAACGCGCGGGCACGCCGATCGCCTGGAGCGCGACCGCGAGCAGGCCCGACGTGATCTGCTCGCCGCTCGATACGACCACGTCATATTCGCGCGGATCGTAGAGCGAGCTCGCCTCGCGGCAGAAATTGACCAGCCGGTCGGTCTCGCCGGCCATGGCCGAGACGACCACCGCCACCTGGTTGCCGGCTTCCCATTCGCGTTTGACCCGCGCCGCGACGCTCCGGATGCGCTCGATGCCAGCCATCGAGGTGCCGCCGAACTTCATCACGATACGCGCCATGGAAAGGAGCCTGTCTGCTTTGCGGGCCTTGAGGTCCCCGCCTGCGCGGGGATGACGATAATGGGGCGCCCTGATAGGAGCGGCGCATGGCAAGCGCAACCAAAGCTACGATTGACCCGCGTGAAGCTGAGCATTTCGGCAAGCTGGCGGCGGACTGGTGGAATCCGAAGGGCTCCTCGGCAATGCTGCACCGGCTCAATCCGGCGCGGCTGGGCTATGTCCGCGCCGCGATCGACGCGCATTGGGGCGGCGATCCCACCCGCTTCACGCCACTGGCGGGCAGGACCGCGATCGATGTCGGCTGCGGCGCCGGCCTGCTTGCCGAGCCGCTCGCCCGGCTGGGCGCGACAGTGACCGGCATCGACGCCGCGCCCGAGAATATCGGCGCCGCCCGCGCGCATGCCGCGGCCGCCGGGCTGGCCATCGACTATGTCGCCGGCGGGATCGAGGATCTGCCGGGGCGGACCTTCGACCTCGTCACTTCGATGGAAGTGATCGAGCACGTCACCGATGCGGCGGCCTTCGTCGCCGCGCTGGCGGGGGCGCTGGCCGAGGGTGGGCTGATGATCCTCTCCACTCCCAACCGCACGCTCGCCTCGCGCCTGGCGATGATCACGCTGGCCGAGGGCACCGGCGCGATCCCGCCGGGAACGCATGACTGGAGCAAGTTCCTCCGCCCCGAGGAGCTGGAGGAACTGCTGGCCGCCACGGGACTGAAGGTGACCGACCGCACCGGCCTGGGCTTCTCGCCGGCACGCGGCTTCGTGACCGGCACCGGCGAGGCGCTGAACTATCTGGTCACGGCGGTGCGGGCCTAGACCGCCCGGGCGGAGCGGTCGCGATCGGCGACCTAGCTCCCTTCCGTCGCCAGCACGTGCGCGACCACGGCATTGGCATGCCCATGGCCCATGCCATGCTCGTTCTTCAGCATGGCGACCAGCTCCATGTGCTTGGCCGGCAGCGCCTTGCGCACCAGTTCCTGCCATTCGCCGATGGGGCGCCCGTACTTCTTCTCGATGGACGGGAAATAGGAAGCCGGTCCCTTGATGGATTCGTCAGCCACGCGCTTCGCTCTCCGAATATATTGCCGGAACGCACTGGCCGATGCGTGGCCGTGACGCAATCGCGGCTCAGGGCTTCTGGCCGAAGTCCAGCACCGCCATCGCCCCGATGTCGAGCGTCTGCCGGGCGGTATTGATGTGCAGCGCCGCGGCGAGCTCGCCCTTCGCATAGTCGCGATCGGCATGGCCGACGATCTTGTAGAGCTTCCATTCGGGCCCGACCGTGACGCCCTCGCCGAACAGCCTGGTATAGGGCGCGGCGGCAAGCTGGAGCTGGGCCGAGGCGATCGCCGCGGTGGTGGCGCCCTCGGCCGGCTTCTCCACCCGGGCGTAGAAGGCGATGAGCAGCTTGTCGCCCTTCCGCACGCCTGCCTGCAGCGGCGCGTTGACTCCGACGCTCCAGGCATTGCCGCCCCCCGGCGTCTCGACGCGGATCGCCTTGCCGAACTGGACCTTGGCATCCTTGATCGACGCCGGCTTGGCCCCGCCCGGCAGGCCATAGACCTGGAAACTGTCCGGATCGGCATTGTTGAGTATCTCGGGCTCTGCCGCCGGCGCCGCGTCCTGCGCGGCGCGCGGGGCGGATCCCATTGCCGGAATCGACAGGGTCATGGCGGCGAACGCCAGTCGCTTGGTCATATATGCCTCCCCTCGTTATTTTGCGGCGAGGCTATGCCTGTGTCCGGAACGTTTCAACGAAAAATGTTAGCGCTACCGATCAGAAGAGCCGGCCGCCATCGGGCACCGGCATCGAGGGATGGAACAGCACCACCCTGCCGGCCGCGTCGGGAAAGCCGAGGGTCAGCACTTCGGACATGAACTTGCCGATCTGGCGCGGCGGGAAATTGACCACCGCCGCGACCTGGAGCCCCGGCAGTTCCGCCAGCGCATAATGCTCGGTGATCTGCGCCGAGGAGCGCTTGCGGCCGATGGTGGGGCCGAAATCGATCAGCAGCTTGTAGGCCGGCTTGCGCGCCTCGGGGAAAGGCTGCGCCTCGACGATCGTGCCGACCCGGATGTCGACGGACAGGAACTGGTCGAAGCCGATCGTCTCGGCGGCCGGGGCGGCGGGATCATGGGAAAGGTGCATGCCGACCCTCTGCCACCGCCACGCCGCCGAGACCAGCGCTCAGCGGCTCGCCCCGTCATACAGCTGCACATTGAGGGCATCGAGATCGATTCCGTCGGCGCAGCGCAGGTTGATCTCCACCATCGGCCCGTTCGGCCCCTGCCCCTCGGCAAAGGGTGCGACGCCGCAGGTTCCGCAGAAGTGATGATCGATGACATGATGGTTGAAGCGATAGGTCGCCACCGCATCGCGCGGGGTGTGGAGCGTGAACCGCTCCGGCGTGGTGAAATGGTGGAGCGGCGCCTTGCGGCGGCAGATCGAGCAGTTGCACTGCATCGCCTGGCCGGGCGGATCCTCCGCGACCGTATAGGCGATCGCGCCGCAATGGCAGCTTCCGGTGAACGGCATCGGCTCTCCTCCTGTTCCATGGCCAACGCGCCAGCGTCGCCCATTGCTCTTGTTCTAGTTATGTTCTACCATGCCAGCATGCAATCGGGCTTCGGATTCTGCGGGCACGACGACATCCAGCGCTGGCAGCGCGCGCTGGAGCCTATCCGCACCCTGGCCGGACCGCTACCCCGGCGCTCGCCGATCGGGGCGCTGGTCAAGTCGATGATCAGCGGGCGGACCAGGGACGCGGTGTCGCTCGCCGCCTATGACCGGCTCGTCGCCGCGTTCGGCACCCCGGCGCGGGTGCTCGCGGCCGGCCCGGCGGACGTGCTGCGCTGCATCGGCGCGGTCACCCATGCCGAGGACAAGGCACGCTACGTGATCGGTGCGCTCGGCCGGATCGCGGCGGAGCGCCGGGGGTTCGACCTGGGCTTCCTCGGCGACCTGCCGCTCGACGACGCCCTGGCCTGGCTCGAACGGCTGCCGGGCGTCGGCCGCAAGGTCGCCGCCGCCACGCTCAACGCCAGCACCCTCGACCGTCCGGTGCTGATCGTCGACGGCCATGTGCTGCGCGTGCTCCAGCGCACCGGCCTGGTCCACCGCGGTGCCGGCGGCCGCGCGGCGAGCGAGGCGGTGACCCGGGCGATGCCCGAATGGCAGGGCCGCGACTTTCTCGACTTCCACATCGCCACCAAGAAGCTCGGCCAGACGCTCTGCCGCTTCGACGCCGCCGACTGCGCGCGTTGCCCCTTGCGGCGCGATTGCCGCGCGCGAGGCGATTGACAGGGCGGCGCGGCTTTCGGACAGGAGGCCATGGCCGAGGTGAAACTCCATCCGAGCTGGCTCGATCCGCTGCAGGGCGAGTTCGCCGATCCGTACATGGCGGCGCTCCGCCAGTTCCTCGTCGCCGAGAAGGCGGCGGGCAAGCGCATCTTCCCGGCGGGCAGCGAGTGGTTCCGCGCGCTCGACCTGACGCCGCTCGAGGACGTCCGCGTCGTCATCCTCGGCCAGGATCCCTATCATGGCGAGGGCCAGGCGCACGGGCTGTGCTTCTCGGTGCGGCCGGGCGTGCGCACCCCGCCCAGCCTGGTCAACATCTACAAGGAGATGGAGGCCGATCTCGGCATTCCGCCGGCGCGGCACGGCTTCCTCGAGCATTGGGCCGGCCAGGGCGTCCTCCTCCTCAACGCGGTCCTCACCGTGCAGATGGGCATGGCCGCATCGCACCAGGGGCGCGGCTGGGAGCGATTCACCGACGCGGTGATCCGCCTCGTCAACGCTCGCGCCGAGCCGGTGGTCTTCCTGCTCTGGGGCAGCCATGCCCAGAAAAAGGCAGCGTTCGTCGATTCGATCGACCGCGGCGGCCGCCATCTGGTGCTCAAGGCGCCCCATCCCTCCCCCCTTTCCGCCCATTCGGGCTTTTTCGGCAGCCGGCACTTCTCCAAGGCCAACGAATTCCTGAGGAGCCGCGGCATGAAGCCGATCGACTGGGCGCTGCCGCCACTACAGAACTAGATTTCACCTATGCAGCAGGATGACTTGGCCCCACGCTTGACTTAGGCTGGCCGCCGAGGAGACTTCGCATGCGCCGTACGCTGACTGCCCTGATCGCGCTTTCCCTTTCCGCCTGCAGCGGCGGCGGAGGCGGCAGCGGGTCTGTCGCGGGCGGCGGCGGATCGACCGGCAGCGCGACGCCGACGCCGACCACCACGCCCACCCCCACCGTGGCGGGCTGCACCCTGCGCGAGCGCCAGGACTGGGCCGCCGCGCAGCTCAACGAATGGTACCTCTTCCCCGAGACGCTGCCCGCCAGCCTCGATCCCACGCCCTATGCCAGCGTCGGCGCCTATGTCGACGCGCTCACCGCCACGGCGCGGGCCCAGGGGCGCGACCGCTATTTCACCTATGTCACCTCGATCGCCGAGGAGAACGCCTATTATAATTCGGGCTCGAGCGCGGGCTTCGGCTTCCGCCTCTATCTCGACGGCAACCGGCTCTA
Source organism: Sphingomonas sp. NPDC092440 (assembly GCF_044754985.1). NCBI lineage: Bacteria > Pseudomonadati > Pseudomonadota > Alphaproteobacteria > Sphingomonadales > Sphingomonadaceae > Sphingomonas > Sphingomonas sp. NPDC092440. The sequence goes on from NZ_JBIVQA010000004.1 coordinate 267,182, forward strand.
CTCCGCCGAAACGTTCGAGGGCACCAGCGCGCTCACCGCCGGGATCGACCGCGGCACCGAGATCCAGGCGATCGGTACCAGCGCCGCCAACCTGCGCAACGTCAGCGACATCCTCGCCGGCGGCGGCACCGCCGCGCTGACCGATGCGCTCGGCCCCAACACCGCCGGCACCAGCCGCACCATGCGCGTGAACGACGCCGCCGCCGGCACTCGCGTGGTGACCATCGCCAAGACCGACTATACGCTCACTCCGGTCTCCTCGCGCTACGGCGCCAAGATCATCGACGATGGCGGCCACCGCGTCGGCTATGTCAATCTGCGCACCTTCATCAACACCGCCGATTCGCCGCTGCGCGCGGCCTTCGCCCAGTTCCGCACCGCCGGCGTGACCGAAGTGATCATCGACCTGCGCTACAATGGCGGCGGGCTCGTCTCGATCGCCGAGCTGATGGGCAATCTGATGGGCGCCAACCGGGCGACCTCGGACGTGTTCGACTATATGACCTTCCGCCCGAGCAAGTCGGCGGAGAACAGCACCGCCTATTTCGCGCCCCAGACCCAGTCGATCGCGCCGACCCGCGTCGCCTTTATCGGCACGTCGAGCACCGCATCGGCCAGCGAGCTCGTCGCCGCCGGGATGCTCCCCTATCTCGGCACCAGCCTCGCGCTGGTCGGCACCAATACCTATGGCAAGCCGGTGGGCCAGATCGCCATCGACAAGACCGCCTGCGACGACCGTTTCCGCATCATCGCCTTCGCCCTGCAGAATCGCGACCATCAGGGCGCCTATTTCACCGGGCTCGCCGGCACGGTGCGGGCGAGCTGCCGCGCATCGGACGACATCGCCTATCCCATGGGCGATCCGCGCGAGGCATCGACCCGCGCCGCCCTCGACTTCATCCAGGGCCGGAGCTGCACCGCGATCAGCGCCGTGACCGCCACCGCCGCCGCGAAAAGCGCCACCGAGACGGGCGGCGCGGCGGCGCACGAGCTGCTCGCGCCCGCCCGGCCGAGCGTGCCCCAGCGCGACGTGCCCGGCATGTTCTGATCCGTTTTTGCGGCGCGCGGCATAGGCGCGGGCCTCCGGGGTTGCTATCTTCCCCTCCCGACGATGGAGGAAGCAATGAAGTCGCTGTTCGGCCGCCTGTTCGGCAAGCGCATCGCGCCGCAGCCGGAGGCCGCGCTGGCGCCCCCGGCCACGCCGCTGGCCGAGAAGACCGAATGGGTACGCGACCAGATCCGCCGCGACGTGGCGAGCGGCTTCTATGACGAGGACGCGATCCTGACCAACGCGTCCGACGCCTTTGCCGACGACCTGTCTCCCGACGAACTGCGCCCGCTCGCGCAGAAGCTGCTCCGCCAGGCACTGGCCGAGCAGCGCGCCGCCGAACGCCACTGGCCCGACGAAACGGATTGCGACCGGCTCGACGCCGCCTTCGCCGCGCTGGAGGAAAGCGGCGTGATCACCCGCCAGAATTTCAGCTGCTGCGGCAATTGCGGCGCGACCGAGATCTGGGACGAGGTGCGCGCGGCGGAAGATGCCGGGGTGTCGGCACGCGGCTATGCCTTCTACCACATGCAGGACACCGAGAGCGCCGTGGACGGCGGCGGGCTGTACCTCAACTACGGCGCCTGCGACGAGGGCGAGGACGCGGCGCTGGCGGTGGCGCGCGACATCGTCGTCGAGCTCGAGGCGCACGGGCTGGAGACCCGCTGGGACGGCAGCTGGGACCAGCGCATCGGCGTGGCGCTCGACTGGAAGCGGCGCCGGGGCATCTGAGGGGCGCATCTGAGGGGCGCATCTGAGGGGCTGCCGCGCACGCGGAAGTTTACGAAGTTTAGGCTATGGGGGGCCGGTTTTCTTCCGCTGCCCGCGTGCGATCTCATCCAGATGGGCCTGGAACTCGGCCTCGCGCCGCGCTTCGTCCGCCGCTTCGCGCGCTTCTTCCTCCCGGGCCAGGTCGGCGGCCCGGACATCCTCCAGATTGTCCACGCGCGTCCAGCCGAGCGGCAGGTGGCGATCGCGCGAACGCCGCTCGCCCGCCTCCTCGGCATAGGCATCGTCCTCCAGATTGTGCATCGCGCGCGAGAGCAGCGAGGCGGCGCCGTCCGGATGGCGCCGGGCTTCCACCATCCGGTCGATCCAGGCGCCATAGCGCACCGGATCGCGGCAGCGCAGGAGGAAGCGGGTGAGCCGCTCGTCGAAATGGCGCCGCTCGCCGATCTGCTCACCCTGATAGAATACCGGCACCGCGACGCCGTGGATCGCGCGGCTGAGCGCGGCTTCTGCGAGCCGCTGCACCGCATAATCGAGCGCCATATCCCAGGCGAAGCGGAAGCTCTGCGCATCGATGCGCCTTCGCAGCATATAGGCCGATTGCGGCTGCATGCCGACCCGCTCGCAGGCGTGGGCGACGCAGCCGCTCTCCGCCAGCGCCTCGATGAAATCGACCTGCTTCTCGGGAGACCAGCCATCATGGCGCGGCCGGACCCGAACGGGGGAGCCGAGGCGCGGCTTGGCGCCGTGCTCCGGGGCGGAGGCCGCGCGCGAGGCGGCGGCATTGCGTTTCCTGCTCATCAGGCAGGATAGGCCAGACGAAATCCTAATTTGCGAGCGTGGTTGGAGAGGTTCCCGGCAGATGTTGCGCCGGGGCATCCATCAGGATCGCGGCGCCGCCGACCCCGGGCGGCCGGAGCGCCGCGCGGCCACGCCTGGCCAGCAGGATCGGCGGAATCGCGAGCAGGATCGCCGCGACCATTCCCCCGGCCGCGAGCAGCCCGAGCGGCGTCGTGCGCGCCTCCGCCTCCATCACCACGCGATCGCCGACCCGGAAGGTGGCGCGGGCGGTCTGCGGCGCGAGCAGGGGGTGCGGTTCGGTGTCCATGCGCGGGGCTCCCTTCGGAGCGCCACCCTAGCATTGATGGCCGGGCGGCGTCTTCAGTCCCGGGCGGGCCCGATCAGGTCCCAGCGGTTGCCGTAGAGATCCTCGAACACCGCGACCTTGCCATAGGGCTGCAGGGCGGGCGGACGAACGAAGCGCACGCCGGCTGCGGCGAAGGCCGCATGGTCGCGCGCGAAATCGTCGGTGGCGAGGAACAGGAAGACGCGGCCCGCGGCCTGGTTTCCGATCGCGGCTTCCTGTTCCGGCGTGGCGGCACGGGCGAGCAGGAGCGTGGTGGCGCCATCGGGCGCGCCGGGCGGGCGGATCGTGACCCAGCGCTTGTCCTGCTCGGGCTGGTAACTGTCCTCGACCAGCGTGAAGCCCAGCTTGCCGACGTAGAAGGCAAGGGCCTCGTCATAGTCGCGGACGATGAGGGCGATATGGGCGAGTTGGGGCACCTTGTCTCCAGAGCGGGCCGGGCCGCGGCAACCGGCCCGGGCGCCGTCGCCGGAAAGGCTGATACCCAAAATGGATTATTCTTCCAGTCTATTTGGTTGCCTGGATCGAAAGGCAGGGACTATGCTCGAATTCCGCATGTCGAGTCGCACATGAATTGCGCGAAACTCCATGGGGCAATTCGGGTCAGCCAATAAATTTCTTCGATAAATCCTGGGTCGCATGACGCCAATTCTTCTACTGGGGAGAATCGATCATGCTACGCATTGAAGTGGATATGTTCTCGGGCCGGCCCAATCCGGTCTGGATGATCACCGAGGAAGAAGCAGCCAAGAAGCTGCTCGGCGCGGCCCGCGAGATGCGCGCCGCGGTGACCAAGCCCGGCGCGGGCTATGACGGGCTCGGCTTTCGCGAGGTTCGCGTCGAGAATCTCCTCGACGACGTGCGGGCGCCGCGCGGGCTTCCGCAGAAATTCGCGGTGGCGCCCACCGGAAAGGAGAATCTGGATGCCGCGGGCGAGCTGGCGCGCCTGCTCATCGGGACGATGCCGCTCCGTTCCGAGGTCCGGCTGGTCGAGCATGCCGTGACGCCGCTCGACGAGAAGCTGCGCGAGACCGCGCTGGAATGGATGGAGGTGACGACGCGCCTGATGCGGAAGCCCCCCGGACCGCCGCCCCCGCCGCCCCCGCCGAGCAACCCGCTCATCACTACCATTCCCGACAGCAAGTGCAGCCAGTGCCAATATGAGGTCAGCCAGTATAATCCCGGCTTCTGGAACAATCCGGCGACCCAGCCCTATAATAATTGCTACAATTACGCGCGGAACTGGCGCACCAACACCTTTGCGCAGCCGGGCCGCGCGCATGGTGCCGGCACGTCCGTCATGGCATGCAACACGGTGACCGCCGCGGCGATGGCCGATGGCCTCAAGAAGCGGTGCACCTGCCTGCCGCAGAGCGAGTATCCGCGCCGGCTGATGGCGCTGGTGATCGCGCCGGGCTATGACTATCACTGGTATCGTCACCAGCGCGGCGGCTTCTGGGGCCACAAGCCCGGCAGCACGGCGGCACGCAACTATGACAGCAACGGCGTGCTGATCACCGACCCGCAGACCTGCGCGCGGGGGCCGTACACCAATTTCTGCGACTTTTTCTACGCAGGCAGATCGGTGGTGATCAACTGAACCAGGCCATGCGCGTCGAGCTCGATGTCTTCAGCGGCCGGCCCAATCCGGTCTGGCAGCTCGACGCGCGAGCCGCCGCGGCGCTGGCCGCGCTGCACGATGCCCTGGCGGCGGGCGCGGGCTGGCGGGAGCCTCCCGCGCTCGGCTATCGCGGCTTCCTCTATGCGATCCGGGCCGATGGCTGCCGCGCCTATCATGGCGCGGTGCGGACGCCGCACGGGATCCTTGCCGATCCGCAGCAGAACATCGAGCGCTTCCTGATCGCCCGGCTGCCGCGCGACTGGATCGGACTGGTGCCGATGATCGAAGGCACGCTGCGCCCGCGGGAATGAGCCCGGGAGCCGCCGAATCCGGGGCCCCGGGGCCAGACATCCCATTCTTGATCGTCGTCCCCGCAACCGGGAATATCAGTTCCACCTTGGTCGAGAACCCGGACAAGTCTTTGAGATCACTTCCGTCATCCCCGCGCAGGCGGGGATTCAGGGTAGTATGGGATGATCGAGGCAATCACGCGGGTACCGGCCGGAAACGGCAAAGCGAGCTTCGCGCCCCTCGCCCCTGGCCCGGGATCCCGCCTGCGCGGGGATGACGAGGTTTGCTGATTGGATCCTCACCCTAGCGCTTCACCGCCACGACCTTGATCTCCGTCAGTCCCGCGTCGGGGAGCAGGCGATCGACGTCGATCGCGGTCCAGGCGGGAAAGGGCGCATGGACATAACGGTGCTTGACTCGCTTCATCGCCGCGAGCTGGGGCAGGATATCGGTATGGAAGCTGGTGATGTCCACCACATCGTCCCAGCTCGCGCCGGCACGCTTCAGCGTCGCCTCGATCCGGCGGAACGCGCGGTCGAACGCGGCCTCGAGATCGGTCTCGCCCGGCGCGAACCCCACCACCACACCGGAGAGATAGATGGTGTTGCCCGCCACCACTGCCTCAGCATAGCCCCAATCCTCCTGCGACGCCTTCGCACCGGGATTCTCCGGCATGATCACCGTCATCGCGCTGCGCTGGGCGTGGGCGGCGGCGGGCAGGCAGGCCAGCGCCGCTGCGGCCAGCGCCATGGCGCGCCGCGCGCGCCGCCGATTCGCCGCACCACCGATGCTGCGATCCATGTCCCGTGCCATTGCCTGCCTCCACCCTGGATGTCCGATGCCCGCCCCATGGCGCGGCGGGAACAGCCTGCACCCGCACGGCCTCCGATGCCAGTGCCGCCATCCGGGCGAGCGGTCACCAGATCTCGACCACCGCCTCGAACGGCGCGCCGCCGCCGCGACTATGGTCGCCGCGGAAGCGGAGGCGGACGGGAACGATGCTCTCGCCGCGATATTCGGGCAGAACCTCGAGGCTGTCGATCAGGTCCTGCTCGACCAGGCGGCCGAGCATGCCGATGAAATGACGACGCGCCGCCTCGGCCGCGGGGGAGAGATAGCCGATATCGTCCGGGCCGCCGGGGAAAGGGCGGATCGCGACCAGCCGCCCCTCGCGGACGAGCCGGTGCGCCGCCGCATCGCTGGTGACCGCCGAGAAATCCGGCGCGCACGCCATTCGCTCCTGCGCCACGGCTGGGGGAACGAGCCCGCCGAAGAGGAGCAACGCTCCCGCCCATCGTTTCCCGCCCCGCGCCATGACCTCTCCCCGATGCGAACGGTGGGGGAAATAGCGCCCAATGCATCGGGAATGGACACAGGCTCATCCGTTCCGGAGATGATTCCGCCCCGGGCGGAAACCTGGTCAGGCCCGGGTGAAGTCCATCGTCCAGTTGGTCTCCCAGGTCGCGCCGCCGTCCGGCGAAAGGGCCTGCTCCCAGCGCGGGGCAGCGCCGTCGGTCCCCAGCCAGAGGAAGCGCAGGCGGACGGGACGGCCGTCCAGCACGTCGTCGGCATGGAAGCGGCCGACGCCATCCTCGAACGCGCCGATCACCGGCACGTCGAGCCGATGGGGCGCCCGGCCGTCGAGCCACCAGATCGCCCAGCTGGCGCTCCCCGGATCATAGGAGCGCAGCGCCACCGCGCGATACGTCCCGCCGGGCAGATGGAGCAGATTGTCCTCGATATTGCCGTTGCCGCCGAGCAGCGGGCGCTGCTCGCTGGTGCCGGTGAATTCCTTCCAGCTGGTGCAGCCCGCCAGCCGCGCGGTGAGCCGGCGATGCCGGACGTGCCAGCGGCCCTGCTGGAAATCGAAATCGCGGCAAGGTTCGGCGTGGTTCACGGACATTCCTCCTGCGGGGACGGCGCAACCCTAGCACAGCCCCCGCAGAGTTGGAACATATAAGGAACGACTCCGCTAGTCGTGCTCGCGCCCGCCCGCGCCCATATAGAGCTCGCTGCCGGTTTCCTTGAAGACCTGGCTCATCGCGGCCATGCCCGCCTCGGCATCTTCCGCCGCCAGGAAGCCCTGGACCGGCGCATTCTGCTTCGCGGCGAAGTCGCGCACTTCCTGGGTGATCTTCATCGAGCAGAATTTCGGGCCGCACATCGAGCAGAAATGCGCGGTCTTGGCGCCTTCGGCCGGCAGCGTCTGGTCGTGATACTGCTCGGCCGTGTCGGGATCGAGCGACAGGTTGAACTGGTCGCGCCAGCGGAACTCGAAGCGGGCGCGGCTCAGCGCATCGTCGCGGACCTTGGCGGCGGGATGGCCCTTGGCGAGATCGGCGGCATGGGCGGCGAGCTTGTACGTCACCACGCCGACCTTCACGTCGTCGCGGTCCGGCAGGCCCAGATGCTCCTTGGGCGTGACGTAGCAGAGCATCGCCGTGCCGTACCAACCGATCATCGCGGCGCCGATGCCGCTGGTGATATGGTCATAGCCCGGCGCGATATCGGTGGTGAGCGGCCCGAGCGTGTAGAAGGGCGCCTCGCCGCACGCTTCGAGCTGCTTGTCCATATTCTCCTTGATCTTGTGCATCGGCACATGGCCGGGGCCCTCGATCATCACCTGCACGTCCTGCGCCCAGGCCCGCTTGGTCAGCTCGCCCAGCGTGTAGAGCTCGGCGAACTGGGCTTCGTCATTGGCGTCGGCGATCGAGCCGGGGCGCAGGCCGTCGCCCAGCGAATAGGCGATGTCATACGCCTTCATGATCTCGGTGATCTCGTCGAACTTCTCGTAGAGGAAGCTCTCCTTGTGGTGCGCGAGGCACCATTTCGCCATGATCGAGCCGCCGCGGCTGACGATGCCGGTGACGCGCTTCGCCGTGAGCGGCACATAGGGCAGGCGGACGCCGGCATGGATGGTGAAATAGTCGACGCCCTGCTCGGCCTGCTCGATCAGCGTGTCGCGGAAGATCTCCCAGGTCAGGTCCTCGGCGATGCCGCCGACCTTCTCCAGCGCCTGGTAGATCGGCACGGTGCCCACGGGGACCGGCGCATTGCGCAGGATCCATTCGCGCGTGTCGTGGATGTTGCGGCCGGTCGACAGGTCCATGATCGTGTCGGCGCCCCAGCGGATCGCCCAGACCATCTTGTCCACTTCCTGCGCGACGTTCGAGGCGACGGCCGAGTTGCCGATATTGGCGTTGATCTTGACCAGGAAGTTGCGGCCGATCGCCATCGGCTCCGATTCCGGGTGGTTGATGTTGTTCGGGATGATCGCGCGGCCGCGCGCCACTTCGTCGCGGACGAATTCGGGAGTCACGTAATCGGGGATGGCGGCGCCCCAGCCCTGGCCGTCGCGCACATATTCCTTCAGGCGCTCGCGACCGAGATTCTCGCGCTCGGCGACATATTCCATCTCGGGCGTGACGATGCCCTTCCGGGCATAGTGCATCTGCGAGACGTTCATGCCCGGCCTGGCCCGCAGCACCTGCTTGCGGACGTTCGGGAAGGGCTGGACGCCGCCCGAGCGATCGGGGCCGAGCTGGCCGTTATCCTCGGGCCGGACCTCGCGCTGCGGCACTTCCACCACATCGTCGCGCCCGCGGATCCAGTCGCGGCGCAGCTCGGGCAGGCCGGCCATGATGTCGATACGGGCGTCGGGATCGGTATAGGGGCCGGAAGTGTCGTAGACGCGGACCGGCGGCTCGCCCGAGCCGGGCTCGAGATGGATCTCGCGCATCGCGACCTTCAGCGGGCCGACATGGATCTTCTTCGAACCGCGGATCGCGCCGGTGGTGACGGCCAATGCGCTGCCCGCGAGGGCGAGTTCGGTCTTGGCGGGCCCTTCGACGCCGCCTGCGGCGTTGTTCAGAACAAGCATGTCGGCCATTCGTCTTCTCCATGACGGGAGAGGACGGTCTTCGGGTAAAGGCCGCTCCCTCCCTACGCCGGTCTCAACCGGATCAGGTTCAGCGGGTCTTGGCTTCAGCCAACTCTCAACCGCTCAGGCGCGGTCCCCCGGGGATGGCCGAGTCTTAGGCGCTCGGGCCGGCAAGGTCCAGCGATGCTTCAGAAGCTGTAGGCAATGCCGATGCTGCCCAGCCACTGGCCGCGCGCGCCGGCGGTGCTGACGATCGGCGAATCGCCGAAATCGCCGATCAGCCGGCGATAGGTGGCGCCGCCGACGAGCTGGAGGCCATGGGTGAGGTCGCCGCCGAGCGACACCGCGCCGCCCAGGCCCGCGGTCCAGTCCTTCCAGCCGCCCCTGGGGTTCCACACGGCCAGGCCGCTGGCGGCCGCGCCGGCGGGAGTCACGCCGAAATAGGTGGTGGCATAGCCCTTCTCCACGCGGGTCGCGGAGAGGAACAGCCCGACCATCGCCTTGCGGCTGAGCGGAGTCATGTAGGTGATCGAGGGATTGAACACGCCCGCCCTGGAGACCCCGGCCACGTCGTGGCGATAGGAGGCACGGAAGGCGATCCGGTCATAGTCGCTGGTGAACACCCCGGTCTTGGCGACGCCGACGAAGCCGCCGACCTCGATCGCCGCGTCGAGCTTGCCCAGCGCCCGGATCCGCGGATCCGCGATGGCGCCGATGCTGGTGCGGTTGAAGTTGACGTTGATCGTGGGGCCGGCCTGGAAGTCGAGGCCGCTGGCCGAACGATCTGGAATGAGGTCGACGCTCAGCCGGGTGCCGGCAAGCTCGAAGCCGAACCCCGAAAGCTTGCCGACGGCGAACGGCACGGGGGCGAAGCGATAGTCGTTCGAGCCCTCATAATCGGGCAGCACCGCCGCGCCGACGCCGATCATCGCGAAATCGCCCCTATCGCGCGTGGCGGGGGGCATTTCGTCCTGAGCCAGGGCAGGCACGGCGGCGAGGCAGAGCGCCGCGAGGAGCGCGGCACGGTGGATACGCATGAACTGGGTTTCCCGGATGTTGCAGCTGCGAAACGCCGCCCGCGCGAACCCGGTTCCTCCGGCCGGCGGCAAATCAGGACCGATCGCGGCCTTTGGGCGGTCCGGGCGGCGCGAAGCCGCCGAGCCCGGCATCGGTGCCGCACAGCCGGTCCCAATGGCGGAAATAGAGGCCGAAATTGCGGTTGTAGCGCTCGTGATGGCGCTGGTGGTGGCTGGCAGTGATCAGCCAGGCGCCGAGCGGCCCGCGCCAGACCCAGCGCGGCCAGATCTCCCAGCCCAGATGGTTGGTGACGCCCATCACCGTCATGATCGCCAGCACCAGCCCCAGCGCGCCGACATGGACGGGAATGAGGAAGACCAGCGCCGGGATCACCACCGCGCCGGTGATCGCCTCGAGCGGATGGAAGCTCATCGCCGCCCAGGCGGTGGGCGGCCGGCTGGCATGATGGACGGCATGCATGCGGCGGAAGAGCGCGGGCCGGTGCATCCAGCGATGCGTCCAGTAGAACCAGGCATCGTGCGCGAGGAGATAGAGCAGCACCGAGACGGGGAGATACCAGAGCGGAAGGGCATGGACATCGGCATAGATCCGCGTCCAGCCGCGATGAGCCCAGCCCCAGGCGACGACACCCGCCGGGACCCCGTAGATGGCGGCGCTCGCCAGGCTCCAGGCGATCTCGCGGCGGATCTGCCCGTCGAGGCCGTGATAGAGGCCGGGATGCCGCAGCCGCGTCGCCAGCGCGAAGCCGCCGCTCGCCAGCACATAGCGGACCCCGACGATCAGCGTCATCGCCAGCGCGGAGAGGAGGGTGGCGAGCAGCATCAGAGCTTCCCGGCCAGCCCCGCCGGATCATAGTCGAGCCCGTTGCCGATCGCATCGATCGCGGGGAGCGTGGTGCCGGGCAGCCGCGTCCAGCGTACCGTTTCCGCATCGCTGTCGATCCTGCCATGCGCGATCCGCACCTTGCGGGTGAGATAGTTGACGCTGAGCGACGAAGTCTCGCCGCTGTTGCGCTGGGTGTTTCGGGCGTCGAATCCGATCAGCCGCAGCGCACCCTCACGCCAGCGCAGAGTGAAGACGGTGCGCCCCATGCCCCATCCGCCCGCGCTCATGAACCGGCCGAGCGTGACCACGACATTGCCGCGTGCGATGGCGATCCCGCCGCCCGTCTCGCCATCGAACCAGTCCTCGGCGCAGGCATTGTCGCGGCGCGGCACCAGATCGTGATTCTGTACGACGAGGCGATAGCCGCCCTCCGGCCGCGCGAGCGCGACGCCGAGGATGCGCGGATTGGTGTCGAGCGTATCGCCGCAAAGGCCGTCATCGTTCTTCCGGACATTGGCGGGGTCCGTCATGTGGAGCACGAAGGCGAGATCAGGCCGGCCATCGCCGTCGAGATCGCCGGTCACCGCGCTTTCCAATGTCCAGCCGCGCGGCACGAAGCCCCGGGCGCCCACGGCTTCAGCCGCGAGCACCGGATAGCTGACCGCCGGCACATTGTCCTGCGGAACGGGCATGGCGAATGGCATGGGTCGCTCCTTACCCCAGTTTCGCGCGGATCGACATGTTCCGCTCCGCCGCGCCGGATGCGTAACAAATCCTGCCCGTTTTTTAGGCACGCCTTCGCAACTGCACAAAAATTTACCGCCAGGTAACATTTGATTACGCGGAAACCCGCAGAATCGTGGGATTCTTGCTCTTGGCACGCCGCTTGCTGCTGCACCTCTCGGGATAACCGCCAACGAGGGGGCGACATGAAACTCATCATCGCCATCATAAAACCGTTCAAGCTGGACGAGGTTCGCGAGGCGCTCACGGGCGTGGGAGTCGCGGGCATGACCGTGTCGGAGGTCAAGGGGTTCGGCCGCCAGAAGGGCCAGACCGAAATCTATCGCGGCGCGGAATACAGCACCAACATGGTGCCCAAGATCAAGATCGAGGTCGTGGTGGGCGCCGACCTGGCCGATCGCGCCGTCGAAGCGATCCAGGCCGCCGCCAGCACCGGCGCGATCGGCGATGGCAAGATTTTCGTCCTCGATGTCGGCCAGGCCGTGCGCATCCGCACGGGCGAGACCGACGAGACGGCGCTGTGAAGATGGGGGTCCAGATGAAACTAGCGATGAAGATTGCCGCGGGAGCGGGGCTCGGCGCCCTGTTCGCCGCCGTGCCCGCGCTCGCGCAGGCGCCCGCCGCCGCCCCGGTGGTGCCGACCGACGCGATGGTCAACAAGGGCGACGTCAGCTGGATGCTCGTCTCGGCCGCGCTGGTGCTGATGATGTCGGTGCCCGGCCTGGCGCTCTTCTATGGCGGCCTGGTCCGCACCAAGAACATGCTCTCGGTGCTGATGCAGGTGCTCACCATCGTCTGCGTCGCCGGCCTGCTCTGGGTGACCATCGGCTATTCGATGGCCTTCACCAATGGCGGCGCGCTCAACCTGTTCGTCGGCGGCTTCTCCAAGGCGCTGATGCAGGGCGTCGATGCCAACACCTTCGCCGCCACCTTCTCGAACGGCGTCTATCTGCCCGAGACGACCTTCGTCGTCTTCCAGATGACCTTCGCGATGATCACGCCCGCGCTGATCGTCGGCGCCTTTGCCGAGCGGGTGAAGTTCACGCCGCTGATCCTCTTCGTCGTCGCCTGGTCGATCCTGGTCTATTATCCGATGGCCCACATGGTCTGGTACTGGCCGGGTCCGGACTTCACCGCCGGCCTGCCCGACGACCATGGCTTCCTGTGGGGCAAGGGCGCGCTCGACTTTGCGGGCGGCACCGTGGTGCACATCAATGCGGGCATCGCCGGCCTGGTCGGCTGCCTCGTGATCGGCAAGCGCGTGGGCTACAAGAGCGAGCCGATGCCGCCGCATTCGCTGACCATGACGATGATCGGCGCCTCGCTGCTCTGGGTGGGCTGGTTCGGCTTCAACGCCGGCTCGAACCTGGAGGCGAACAAGTTCGCCTCGCTCGCCTTCATCAACACCATGGTCGCCACCGCCGCGGCGGGCGCGATGTGGGCGATCATCGAGCAGGTGGTGCACGGCAAGCCGTCGCTGCTCGGCGCCGCCTCGGGCGTCGTCGCCGGCCTGGTCGCCATCACCCCGGCCGCAGGCTTCGCCGCCCCGATGACGTCGGTGGTGCTCGGCGCGGTCGCCTCGGTCGGCTGCTTCTTCTTCGTCACCACGGTGAAGAACGCGCTGAAATATGACGACACGCTCGACGTGTTCGGCGTGCACTGCATCGGCGGCATCATCGGCGCGATCGGCACCGGCATCGTCGCCGATCCGGCGCTGGGCGGCCAGGGCTTCATGGACTTCACCGTGATCCCGGCAGTGGCCGGCAAGTATGACATGGCCAGCCAGCTCTGGGTGCAGACCCAGGGCGTGCTGACCACGCTGGCCCTGTCGGGCGGCGTGTCGCTGGTCCTGTTCCTGCTGCTCAAGTTCACGATCGGCATCCGCCCGAGCAAGGAAGTCGAGGTGGAAGGCCTGGACATCAATGCCCATGGCGAGCGTGCCTACAACTACTGACGAGATCGGGCGCCGCGCAGGCCTCTCCTGCGGGCGCGGCGCCCAACCGAGGTTCCTCCTGCGGACGACTTGGGCCGGTGGTTTCGACCATCGGCCCTCTTTTCATCTTCTTCATTCCTCCCCGAACTCGGCTCGGGGAGGGGGACCATCGCGAAGCGATGGTGGAGGGGCTGGCGCGGGAGCGCCGATGCCCGGCGCCCCCCTCCGCCACGACGCGATGCGTCGCGGTCCCCCTCCCCCAGCGAGCTGGGGGAGGAACTAGATCGCCAGATCCTCCTCGATGAACCGGGCGCAGCGCTCGCCGATCACCATGGTCGGCGCGTTGGTGTTGCCGCCGATCAGGCGCGGCATGATCGAGGCATCGGCGATGTAGAGCCCCTCCACGCCCCGGACCTTGAGCCGCGGCGTCACCACCGCCCCTTCGTCCGAGCCCATGCGCGCGGTGCCGACGGGGTGGTAGATCGTGTCCGCCCGGGCCCGGATCAGCCGCTCGAGCGCGGCATCGTCGGCCAGATCGATCGGATAGCGATCGCGCCCCTTATACTGCGCCAGCTCCGGCGCTTCGAGGATGCGGTACATGGTCCGCACACCCTGCTTGAGCAGCGCCAGGTCGCGCGGATCCCCCAGGAAATCGGGATCGATCAGCGGCGCCACGCGCGGATCGAGCGACTGGAGGCGCACGGTGCCGCGGCTCTCGGGCCGCAGCACACAGGCATGGCAGCTGAAGCCATGCGCCGGCACCGGGGTGCGGCCATGATCCTCGACGATGGCGATCAGGAAATGGAGCTGGAGATCGGGCCGCGCCAGCGCGGGATCGCTGCGAAGAAAGGCCCCGGCCTCGGCATAGGGGCTGGTCATCCCGCCCTTGCGGGTGAGCATCCAGCGCGCCATCGATGCCAGCGATTTCAGCTTGCCCATGCCCGAGCTGCCGAGGAAATAGCTGCCCGGCGTCTCGAAGGCGGCGACATAGTCGAGATGGTCCTGGAGATTGCCGCCCACCGCGGGCCGGTCGATCCGCACCGACAGGCCCATCTCGCGCAGATGCTCGCCGGGGCCGATGCCCGAGAGCATCAGCAGCTGCGGCGTCTGGAAGGTGCCGGCGGCGAGCACCACCGCGCGCCGGGCCCGGATCTCACGCGCCACGCCGTCGCGCTGATAGGCGACACCCCATATCCGGCCGTCCTCGAACAGCACGCGCTCCACGCTGGCCTCGGTGATGATCTCCAGCGTCTCGCGGCGCTCGAGATAGGCGCGCGCGGCGCTCCACCGCTCGCCGTTGCGCTGCGTCACCTGGTAGAGGCCGGCGCCCGACTGGTGCGCGCCGTTGAAATCATCGTTGCGCGGGATCTGCAGCGCGCCGGCGGCTTCGATGAACGCCTCGCTGCCGCCATGCGCATAGAGCTGGTCGCTTACCCAGAGCGGGCCGCTGTCGCCATGGAAAGCATCGGCACCACGGACATTGTGCTCCGCGCGGCGGAACCAGGGGAGCATCTCGTCCCAGCCCCAGCCGGGGCAGCCAAGGTCGCGCCATTCGTCATAGTCCCGGGCATGGCCGCGGACATAGAGCATCGCGTTGATCGCGCTCGACCCGCCCAGCCCCTTGCCGCGCGGCTGATAGCCGCGCCGGCCGTTGAGCCCGCGCTGCGGCACCGTTTCGAACGCCCAGTTGGTCGCCGGGCCCTGGAACGGAAGCATGCCGGGCATGCGCGTCTTGATGCCGGCATTGCGGCCGCCGGCCTCGAGCACCGCGACGCTGTACCTGCCGCCTTCGCTCAGGCGGCCTGCGACGGCGCTTCCGCCCGATCCTCCACCGATGACGACGATGTCGGCTGCTTCCACGCGATCCCCCGCTGCTGCCGCGCTTCCCAGCGCGCCTTGATGGTCTCGGATGTATCGCGGCTGCCGTCATGGCTCCAGCCCGGCGGCGCGATCATGTACAGGATTCGGGACTTCAGGTCCGGCGCGGCCCATACGTCCTTCGCGATGCCCGCCCATTCGTGGAACGCGGCCCAGAACAGGCTGAAGCTGCCGAGATCCTTGACGATGCCGTAGCGCGGCTTCTCGTCCTCCCGCTCCGCCTCGAACGTGCCGAGCAGCCGGTCCCAGACGATGAAGACGCCGGCATAATTCTTGTCGAGATAGCGCGGATTGGTGGCGTGATGGACCCGGTGGTGCGACGGGGTGTTCATCACTGCCTCGAACCAGCGCGGCATCCGGCCGATCACCTCGGTATGGATCCAGAACTGGTAGATCAGGTTCAGCCCGGCGCAGAAGAAGATCATCAGCGGATGGAAGCCGATCAGGAACAGCGGCAGGCGGAAGAGGAAGCTCAGGCTGACAAAGCCGGTCCAGGTCTGCCGCAGCGCGGTCGACAGGTTATAGTGCTGGCTGGAATGGTGGATGACATGGCTCGCCCAGAACCAGCGGACGCGGTGCCCGGTACGATGCGCGAAATAATAAGCGAGATCGTCGAGCACAAAGGCGACCAGGAACCAGTACCAGGCGAAGCCGATGGTGAAGAAGCGGAACTGATAGACCCACATCGAGATGGCGAAGACCAGCCCGGCGGTAAGCGCGCTGGAGACCGTGCTGCCGAAGCCGAGCAGCAGCGAGGTGAGCGTGTCCCGCGGGCAGTAGCGCTGCCGGTCGCGCGTCCGCGCGATCAGCATCTCGACGACGATCAGCGCCACGAAGCCGGGAATGGCATAGTTCACCGGATCGAAGAGCAGCGGCATCGCGGGCATCGGCCTTGTTTACCGCAATGTCAGTAGCGAGTCACGCCGCGCTGCGGCATGGAAAGCGGGCGGGATCACAGCGCGGTCACGCCCTTGAGCACCACCGTGCCGAATCGCGCATCCCCGCTGTCGAGGGCGAGCCCGTCGGGCGCGGGCGTGCCGGCGAGCGGTGCCCGCAGGTGCCGCGCCGCGATGCGGGCGCCATGGATCTTGAGCAGCGCGGCGTCACCCGCGCCGCCCCGCACCAGCGCTGCCTTGCCATCGCTGCCGATCACCACCGCGCCGCCTTCGAAACCAGGGATCATTGCCTCCGCCGCCGCGCGCGCCTCCTCGGCGCTGCCGATGCGCGCACCGCCGAGCCCGAGCAGCCGGGCGAGCAGAGCGAGCACCAGCACCGCGACGATCGAGCCGCCGAAGATGGCCAGCTGCGTCACGCCCGGCCGGACAGCTGGTCCAGCAGCGGGCGGATGCCCGACAGGTCGTAACCGGCCTGGGCGGCCTTGGCAGTGATTTCCGCCGGATCGCCGCCCCGCGCCGCCTCGGCCAGCGCCCAGAGGTTGCACGAGCGGGTGCCCGAGCGGCAATAGGCGAGCACCGGCCCCGAAGCCTCCGCCAGGGCCGCCGCCATCGCCTCGACCTGGGCGGAGGAGAAGCCGGCATGAGTGACGGGAATCGCGGCATAGCCGAGCCCGGCCGCCGCCGCCGCGGCGCGGATCGCCTCGCCCTCGGGCTGGCCGCTCTCTTCCTCGTCGGGGCGGTTGTTGATCACATAGGTGAAGCCCTGCTCGGCGAGGAAGGCGATGTCCTCGGCCGCGATCTGGGGAGCAACCGAGATATTGTCGTCGACGCGGCGCGGGCTGGTCATTGCTTCTCCACCTTCTGGGTTTCCGTGATCGGCTGGTTGGCGGCCCAGGCGGCGATCCGGCGCTCGGCCGCGGTGATGCCCTTGAGCACTTCCTCGGTGGCGGGGGCCTGGCAGCCCATGTCATAGCTCAGGCTCGCATCGTCCCAGCGGACCGTTCCGTAATATTGGTCGGTGATGCGATCGCCGCAGTCGAGCTCGCTCTCCGCCTGCGCCTCGCCCAGGGCAAGCAGCTTGCGGATCTCGGCGAAGCCGGCGCTGCCGGCGGAGAAGCGCCGCGTCACCAGCCGCTCGGGCTTGTACGTATCGGGCTCGGCCACGGTGTAGCTGCCCTTGCCCGCCCCGTCGATCGTCCAGCGCGAGACCAGGTGGCCCCAGCTGTTGCGGTCCATCGCGATGGTCGCAGGCACGGGCATGGTCGGGACCCGCGCGCGCTGCGGCGCGCAGGCGGCGAGCAGGACCAGGGCGGCGAGCAGGATCGTCTTCATGCGGCCTCGCGGATCACTTGCAGGAAGGCGTCACCATAGGCGTCGAGCTTGCGCGCGCCAACGCCCGAGATGTTGCCCATCGCGGCGATACTGTCGGGCTTGAGCATGGCCATGTCGCGCAGCACCGAATCATGGAAGATCACATAGGGCGGCAGGCCGGTCTCCTGGGCGATCTCGCGGCGCTTGGCGCGCAGCGCCTCGAACAGCGGGTTGCCGACCGGATTGGGGGCACCGGACTTGCCGCCGCGCCGCTTGCGCTCGCGCTTGGGGGGCAGCACCAGCGCCACCGTGGCGCCGCCCTTGAGGATCGAGCGCGCCTCGGGCCCGAATTCCAGCCCGCCATGCTCGTTGGCGCGCAGCGCGTCGCGCAGCAGCAGCGCGCGGGCGACCGGCTTGATCAGCGCCGCCTCCTCGCCGTCGACGATGCCGAAGACGGAGAGGTTCTCGTGCCCGTTCGTCAGGCTGCGCTCGCTCGACTGGCCCAGCAGGATGCTCTCGATATAGCCGGTGCCGAACAGCATGCCGGTGCGGAACACCGCCGAGAGGAATTTCTGCGCCGTCACCGTGGCGTCGATCGCGGCGGGCGGGCTCAGGCAATTGTCGCAATTGCCGCACTGCTCCGCCGGTTCCTCGCCGAAATGGCGCAGCAGGATGCGGCGCCGGCAAGTCGCGGTCTCGACCAGCGCGCCGAGCGCCGTCAGCCGGGCACGCTCGCCGGGCTGGCGCTGGGGCTCGACTTCGCCGATCCGCTGGCGGGCACGGGCGAAATCATCGGCGCCCCAGAAGAGATGCGCGACCGCCGGATCGCCGTCGCGGCCGGCGCGGCCGGTCTCCTGATAATAGGCCTCGATCGACTTGGGCAGGCCGGCATGGGCGACGAAGCGCACGTCCGGCTTGTCGATCCCCATGCCGAAGGCGACGGTGGCGACGATCACCATCTCCTCCGAGGCGACGAACGCGGCCTGATTGCGGCGGCGGACCGCGGGATCGAGCCCGGCATGATAGGGCAGCACCGGCCGGCCGGTCTCCGCCGCCAGCTTCTCGGCCAGCTTCTCCACCCCGGCGCGGGTCTGGGCATAGACGATGCCGGGGCCGGGCGTCTCCGCGATCAGGTCGATCACCTGCCGCGTCGTGTTCTCGCGCGGGGTGATCGCATAGCGGATGTTGGGCCGGTCGAAGCCGGCGACGATCAGCCCCTCCTGCGGCAGCCCGAGCTGCTCGAGGATGTCGGCGCGGGTATGCGCATCCGCCGTGGCGGTGAGCGCGAGGCGCGGCACCTCCGGAAAGCGATCGAGCAGCGGGCGGAGCAGGCGGTAATCGGGGCGGAAGTCATGCCCCCATTCGGAGACGCAATGCGCCTCGTCGATCGCGAACAGGCTGAGCTTCGCCTGGGTGAGCAGGTTGCGGAAGCCTTCGCCCGAGGCACGCTCGGGCGCGATGTAGAGCAGGTCGAGCTGGCCGGCGCGGAAGCGCTCGATCGTCTCGGCGCGGTTGTCGTCGACCGATGTGAGCGTCGCGGCGCGGATGCCCACCGCTTCGGCGGCGCGGAGCTGGTCGTGCATCAGCGCGATCAGCGGGCTGACGACGACGCAGGTGCCCTCGAGCATCACCGAGGGCAGCTGATAGGTGAGCGACTTGCCCGCGCCGGTGGGCATCACTGCCAGGGTGCGCTCGCCGGCGAGGACCCGGGCCACGACCTGCTCCTGCACGCCGCGGAAAGCGTCGAAGCCGAAGACCCGGCGGAGCGTATCGGTGGGGACCATCGCGCCCGGTTAGCGGGCGAGGGCCGGGTAAGTCGAGGCTATTCGCAGCGTGGCTTGCCGCCGTCATACCTCTCGAGCGCGATCGCGCTCAGCTCGATCTTCTCGATCGCATAGGGCCAGTTCTCGAACCCGCGCTTGCCGGGCAGCACGGTGCAGACGTCGGTGGGGGTGGCCTTGCCCTTCACCGTGATCCTGGCGCGATAGGCGATCGCCTGGTCATAGCCGTTCTCGAGCACGAGCAGGGTCGCCTTGCCGCCGCCGATGGCCATGAACTTGGCGACGAAGCGGTCGGGCGCGATCGCCTCGGGCTGGGGCAGGCCGTCGCCGCTCACCGTGGCCGAATTGGCACCCATCGCGTCGGGGAACAGGTTCGCTTCGAACTGCTTGACCACCGCCGCCTCGAACGGCGTGAGACTGGCCTTCGTGCGGGTGGCGACGGGCGCGGGCCCCGGACTGGTGACCGAGGCGCCCTCACCCGGGGCGAGCGTGACGCTTTGTGCCGCCGCCGGCACCGCAGCCATCACCATCGCCGCCGCCGGAATCCAGATCGCGTTGCGCATGCCATCCCCCCTTCGATGCGCTGTGACTATCCGCCGAAGGGAGGAGAGCGGCAAGCGCGGTTTGCACCGACACGGGATCCTTTGCGCACACGAATGGGAACGGAAGCGTATCGCCCACAATTTTTCGCCCGGCCGAGCTTCCCCCCGACCCCGCCATCGGCCAAAGCGGATGCGATGACGGTGCGTGTGGACATGGGGGTGGACGGCAAGGGCGATGCCGTTGCCATGGATCTCGAGGAGCTGCTGGCGACACGATTGCTCGTCCAGGGCAATTCGGGGTCCGGCAAGTCGCATCTGCTGCGCCGGCTGCTCGAGCGGAGTGCCGGCCATGTCCAGCAGGTGGTGATCGATCCCGAGGGCGATTTCGTCACGCTCGGCGACAAATATGGCCATATCGCCATCGAGGCCGCCGATTATTCGGAGCGCGAGATCGCCCGCTTCGCCACCCGGATTCGCGAGCATCGCGCGTCGGTGGTGCTCAGCCTGGAAGGGCTGGAGGCCGAGGGGCAGATGAAATGCGCCGCCGCCTTCCTCAACGCGATGTTCGATGCGCCCCGCGACCATTGGTACCCCGCGCTGGTGGTGGTCGACGAAGCCCAGCTGTTCGCGCCTGCAGGCGGCGGCGAGGTGGCGGAGGACGTGCGCCGCGCCTCGCTCTCGGCGATGACCAACCTGATGTGCCGCGGGCGCAAGCGCGGCCTGGCGGGCGTGATCGCCACCCAGCGCCTCGCCAAGCTGGCCAAGAACGTGGCGGCCGAAGCCTCGAACTTCCTGATGGGCCGCACCTTCCTCGACATCGACATGGCGCGCGCCGCCGACCTGCTCGGCATGGAACGGCGCCAGGCGGAGGCGATCCGCGATCTCGCGCGCGGTCATTTCCTGGCGCTCGGCCCCGCCGTGTCGCGCCGGCCGATCTCGGTGCAGATCGGCGCGGTGGAGACCAGCGCGCGCAGCGGCAGCCCCAAGCTCACGCCGTTGCCCGAGGCGCCCTCGGCGGAACTCAAGGACCTGCTCCTTGCCCCCGCCGAGCCCGAATGGACACCTCCCGCTCCGCCGGCACCGGCACAGGCGCCGCAGCTCGCCTCGGACCGGCTGCTCGAGGCGCTCGCCCGCTCGGTGCCGGCGCGCGAGGAAATCCCCGAGGTCGATCCCGAGGAAGCCGCCGCCAAGATCGCCGACGTGCTGCGCGACATCGTCGCCGATGCCGAGAGCGCCTATCGCTCGCCTGCGGTGCTCTATCAGGATTTCCTGGTGCGCTGCCGGATGGTGGGTCTGGCCCGGCCTCCGCTCGACCTTTCCGCCTTCGTCCGCCGGCTCTCCGCCGCGCGTGCCGGCATCCATGGCGATCCGGACGCGGAATGGGCGCAGGCGCTCGACGCGGCGCGCGCCCTGCCCGACGACATGCTCGGCCCGTTCCTGCTCGTCGCCCGCGCGGCGCGCGAAGGCGCCCCCTGCCCGAGCGACACCGAGATCGCCGCCACCTATGGCACCAGCTCGCTCGGCCGCGTGCGCCGGCTGCTGCAATATATCGAGAGCCGCGAGCTGTTCGTGACGCGCACCGACCTTTCGGGCAAGCGCTCGATCACGATTCCGCGGCTCGGCTGGACCACCCAGCCGGCGGAGATCGGCGGCTAAGGCCCGGATCAGAGCCCGCGCAGCCAGGCCTCGGTCGCGTCGACATGCGTGACCGGCAGCATATGGCCGCCTTCGATGATCTCGACCCGGCCGTTCCGCACGTCCGCAGCGGTCTTGCGCCCGTGCAGCTCGGGATCGAGCAGCGCGTCCTCCCGGCCATATAGGATCGCAACCGGCACGGCGATCTCGCCATAGCGCGGCGCCTGAGCCTTCATCGCGGCGGGCCCCATCTCGATCTCGTAACAGCCCATCTGGAAGCTCGCCGGACGGATGGCGAGCGCGCCGCCGGCCCGGATCGCGAAATCCTCGGGCACCGGATCGGGCGCGAAGACGGCCGCCGTCTTCGCCTTGCCGGTGCGCATCGCGAGCGGCACCGCGATCGTCCAGGCGATCAGCGGGCGAAGCGGGCCCGGCACCCGCAGCCCCGCGAGCGGCGCGGGCGGCACGTCGATCGGCTGGGTATAGGGCGCGATCAGCCCGAGGCCGCGCACCGCGCCGGGATGCCGCAGCGCCAGCGCCAGGCTCACCGCCCCACCCATCGAATGGCCGACGAGCAGGGGCTTCTCCAGCCCCAGCGCCAGGATCGCGGCGGCGACGGCATCGGCCTGGCCGGGAATGTCGAGCCGCGGCCCGGTTAGCGTGGAATAGCCCCAGCCGGGGCGGTCCATCACGATCACCCGGCGATCCGTCGCCAGCCGGCCGGCCAGCGCATAGGTGAAGACGCGCAGCTGGCTCAGGATGCCGTGGATCATCACGATGGCGGGCGCGTCGGCCGGCCCGGTCTCCACATAATGGATCCGCACGCCCGGCACCTCGACCTGCCTGCCGTCCATCGGCACCCAGCGCTCGACGCCGCGCGAGACATAGCCCGACCAGAGGACCAGTGCGGCGATCACCACCGCCAGCGCAACCAGGAACCCAATCATCGCCCCTCCTATTCGGCGGGGACTTCCTCTCCGCCCTCGGCCGCGCGCTCCTGCGCCTGCCGCGCCCACATCTCGGCATAGAGACCGTTCTTGCGCAAGAGCCGGGCGTGCGTGCCCTGCTCGGCGACGCGGCCGGCCTCGAGCACGATGATCCGGTCGGCATGGACCACGGTCGAGAGGCGATGGGCGATGACGATGGTGGTGCGGCCATGCTCGATCGCCTCCAGCGTCGCCTGGATGTCCGCCTCGGTCCGGCTGTCGAGCGCGCTCGTCGCCTCGTCGAGGATCAGGATCGGCGGATTCTTGACCAGCGTCCGCGCGATGGCGACGCGCTGCTTCTCGCCGCCCGAGAGCTTGAGCCCGCGCTCGCCGACCCGAGTCTCGAAGCCGGCGGGCAGCGACTGGATGAAGCCGGCGATCGCCGCCCCCCGCGCCGCGGACGCGATCTCGTCGTCGCTCGCGCCTTCGCGGCCATAGGCGATGTTGTAACCGATCGTGTCGTTGAACAGCACCGTGTCCTGCGGAACGATGCCGATGCTTCCGCGCAGCGTGGTCTGGGTGACGTCGCGAATGTCCTGCCCGTCGATGGTGATGCGGCCGCCGGTCACATCGTAGAAGCGGTACATCAGCCGCGCCAGCGTCGACTTGCCCGCACCCGAAGGGCCGACCACCGCGACCGTGGCGCCGGCCGGGATGTCCAGATCGATGCCCTTCAGTATCTCGCGTTCGGGATCATAGCCGAAATGCACGCCCTCGAACCGGACATGGCCGGCGCTGACGACCAGCGGCGTGGCGCCCGGCGCATCCTTCACTTCGGCGGCGCTGTCGAGCAGGTCGAACATGCTGCCCATGTCGATCACGCCCTGCCTGATGGTGCGATAGACCCAGCCGAGCATGTCGAGCGGGCGGAAGAGCTGCGACAGCAGCGTCGAGACCAGCACCACATCGCCCGCGGTGAACTTGCCGCTGCTCCAGCCGAACACCACCAGCGCCATGCCCGCGCCGAGCATGAAGTTGGTGATCAGCGCCTGGCCGATGTTGAGCCAGGCGAGGCTGTTCTCGCTGGTGGTCGCCGCGCGGGCATAGGCGGTGACGGCATTCTCGTAGCGCCGCGCCTCGCGCGCCTCGGCGTTGAAATATTTCACCGTCTCGAAGTTGAGCAGCGAATCGACCGCATGGGCGACGGCGCCGGTGTCGAGGTCGTTCATCTTCTCGCGCAGCTTGGAGCGCCAGTCGGTCACCCAGCGCGTGAAGGCGATGTAGAGCACCACCATCACCAGGGTGCCGACGACCAGCCACACCCCGTAGCGGGTCCAGAAGATGCCTATGACCAGGGCGAGCTCGAGGATCGTGGGTGCGATGTTGAACAGCAGGAAATAGAGCATCGTGTCGATGCTCTTGGTGCCGCGCTCGACCACCTTGGTGATCGCGCCGGTGCGCCGCTCGAGATGGAAGCGCAGGCTCAGCTGATGCAGGTGGCGGAACACGTCCGAGGCAAGCCGGCGCGTCGCGTCCTGCCCCACTTTCTCGAACACCGCGTTGCGCAGATTGTCGAACAGGACGGTGCCGAAGCGCGCGGCGGCATAGCCGGCCACCAGCGCCACGACGAGCCACACCGCATCGCGCGAACCGCCCGCCATCCGGTCGATCGCGCCCTGCAGCGCGAAGGGCGCGCCATAGACCTGGACCAGCTTCGACACGACGACCAGGCCGAGCGCGAAGACGATGCGCGCCCGCAGGCCGGGCGCGTCCTTGGGCCACAGATAGGGGAGGAAACGCCGCAGCGTGGCGAGCATCGGGCGCTCGCCGGCGGGTGTATCGGGATTGGAAGCCATCGCCGCCAAATCTGGGGCGCTCGGCGCCGGGATGCAACGGTTGGCCGTCCCGCTGGTTGTCAGCCCCGGAAAGGAAAGCGCGATGGACCAGGTCTTCTACCTGCTGGCGATCCTGGGGTGCGGCGACGACACGCTCGATTGCCGCCAGGCGCGGATCGAGCCGGCACGCTACACCAGCCATGCCAGCTGCCAGGAAGCGATGGCCGATGCGCTGCGGCGCAACGCCGATCTGGATTTCCCGGTGATCGCCGGCATCTGCCGGCGCCAGACGCCCGAAACGGCGCGCCAGGCGGCCCCCCGGACGGACGGCAGGGGCCGCTAGCAGGCCGCCATTCTAGCGCGGGCGCGTCCAGAGCGCGGGATCGCGCGCCGCCGCAGGACGGAGATCCCGGCGACGGAGCGCCTGCCACCCGGCGCGGGCGATCCAGCCGATCTTCTCGAAGCCGGAAGTGGCGATGCGGCGATCCCAGGCATGCTCGCCGCGCTCGGCGACCTTCCTCGCGATATCGCCATAGATGCCGGCGGCGGCGAGCACCGCCCAGGCCGAGCGAAAGCCCAGCGCCGGCGTGCCCCCCCGCGCGCTCGCGGCATAGTCGGCGGCCCGGCCGCTGAGCCGGCCGGCAAGCACCGCAAGGCGCTGGCGAAAGGGCGGCTTCATGTGCTGGCCGGGCGGGATATCCATCTCGGCCAGCCAGTCCTGCGGCAGGTAGCAGCGACCCATCCGGTCGTCCGCCGCGACGTCGCGGGCGATATTGGCGAGCTGGAAGGCGATGCCGAGGTCGCAGGCCCGGTCGAGCGTCGCCTCGTCCTCGGGCGAGACGCCCATGATCACCGCCATCAGGCAGCCGACCGCGCCGGCGACGTGATAGGCATAGCGATACAGGTCGTCCTCATGGCGCGGCACCCACGCCGCCGCATCGAGCGCGAAGCCCTCGACCACGTCCCGGACAAAGCGGTGCGGCAGCTTCGCCTCGGCAGCGACGATGCGCAACGCATCGAAGGCGGGATCGCCCACCCGCTCCCCGGCGAGCGCCGCCTCGGTGAGCAGCCGGATACGCGCCAGCCCGGCTGCGGCATCCGCCGCCCGCGCTTCGCCGCCATGGTCCTGCCCGTCGGCAAGGTCGTCACAGGCGCGGCACCAGGCATAGAGCAGCCAGGCCCGCTCGCGCGTCTCGCGCTCGAACAGCCGGCTGGCGGCGGCGAAGCTCCGCGAGCCCCGCGCGATCGCTTCCTGCGCGGTCGCGACGATCGCGGCCCGCCCAGGAAGCGGATAGCTCACAGATCGCCGCGCCGCATCTGGACGATCGTTTCCACCGGCTTGGCCGCGATCATCTTGTCGAGCAGCCCCTCGAGCGTGTCGTCGACGATCAGCATGTTCTGGTGCTGCGGGCGGACGAAGCCGACCTTGCCCATATGCTGCCAGAACTCGACCAGCTTGTCATAATAGCCGGCGATGTTGAGCAGGCCGACCGGATCGGTGTGATAGCCGAGCTGGGCCCAGCTGAGCGCTTCCCACAGCTCGTCCATCGTGCCCGTGCCGCCCGGCAAGTTGATGAAGCCGTCGGCGATGTCGGTGAAGCGCGCCTTGCGCTCGTGCATGGTGGCGACGACGTGGAGCTCGGTGCAGCCGCGATGCGCGACTTCGGCATTGACCAGCAGCTCGGGGATCACCCCGATCACTTCGCCGCCGGCCTCCAGCGCCGCATCGGCGACCGCGCCCATCAGGCCGAGCCGGCCGCCGCCATAGACGATGCCGATATCGCGCTGCGCCAGCGTGCGGCCGACATGGCGCGCGGCCTCGATATAGACGGGATCGGCCGGGCTGGCCGAACCGCAATAGACTGCGACGCGCTTCATCTGATCTTCCCGATAGCCATGATTCGCCCCGCCTTCGGCCAGAATGCGCGCGGGGGCAAGCCGCTCACTTGCCGTCGCCCAGCATCAGCGCGGCGGTCGCCTTCGCGCTGCCGACCACGCCGGGAATGCCGGCCCCGGGATGGGTGCCGGCACCGACGAAGAACAGGTTGTGGATCGCATCGTCGCGATTATGGGTGCGGAACCAGGCGCTCTGGGTGAGGATCGGCTCGAGGCTGAAGGCCGAGCCCAGATGCGCGCCGAGATCGTCGCGAAAATCGGGCGGCGCATAGCTGAACCTGGTGAGGATACGATTCCCGAGGTCCGGAATCAGCCGGCGCTGGATTTCGGCAAGGATACGCTCCTCCAGGATCGGGGCGATCTCGCTCCAGTCCGCCGGGAACTTGCCGAGATGCGGCACCGGGCAAAGCGCATAGAAGGTCGCATGGCCGGCCGGTGCCATCGTCGGATCGCTCGCGCTCGGATGGTGGAGATAGAGCGAGAAATCCTCGCTCAGCACGCCGTGATCGAAGATGTCGGCGAGCAGGCCCTGATAGCGCGGCCCGAACAGCACCGAATGATGCGCGATCTCGGGAAAGGTCCCGCGCACGCCGAAATGGACGAGGAACAGCGACGGCGAGAAGCGCTTGCGCACCAGCGCCTGCGCCGCGCGCTGGCTGGAGCGCGAGCCCTTCAGCAGATCGCGATAGCCATGGACCACGTCCGCGTTGCAGGCGAGCGCATCGACCTGCAGCTCCAGGCCGCCCGCCGTGCGCACCCCGGTGACGAGATCGCCCAGCGTGTCGATGCCGGTCACCGGATCGCCGAGCCGCAGCGTGCCGCCCAGCCGCTCGAAATGGCGGACCATCCCGGCGACCAGCCGGTTGGTGCCGCCCTCGGCCCACCAGACCCCGCTCTGGCGCTCGAGCTGGTGGATCAGCGCATAGATCGCGCTCGCGGTCATCGGGTTTCCGCCCACCAGCAGCGTGTGGAAGGAGAAGGCCTGGCGCAGCTTCTCGTTACGGATGAAGCTCGCCACCTTGGCATAGACCGAGCGCCACGCGCCATATTTGGCGAGCGCCGGCGCGGCGCGGACCATCGACATGACGTCCTGGAACGCGACATGGCCGAGCTTCACATAGCCTTCCTCGTACACGCCGGCGGCATATTCGAGGAAGCGGCCATAGCCGGCGACATCCTGCGGCTCGAACCGCGCGATCTCGGCGGCGAGCTGGTGATCGTCGTTGGAATAGTCGAAGCGCGTCCCGTCGGGCCAGGAGAGGCGATAGAAGGGCGTGACCGGCTTCAGCTTCACATCGGCGGCCATGTCGTGCCCGGAAAGCTGCCAGAGTTCGCGCAGTGCCTCGGGCGCGGTGATCACCGTGGGGCCGGCGTCGAAGGTGAAGCCGTCCTTCTCCCAGAAATAGGCGCGCCCGCCCGGCTTGTCGCGCGCCTCCAGCACCACCGTGTCGACGCCCGCCGCCTGCAGCCGGATCGCGAGCGCCAGGCCGCCGATCCCGGCGCCGACCACGACGGCCCGCTTCACCGGAACGACTCCCGGATCGCCGCGAGCGCGCGGCCGATCGGCACCGGCGGCTTGCCCGAAACCAGGCGCAGGCGATCGGCCAGGGTGGAATGCCCGGCATAGAAGCGCCCGATCAGCTGCGGATCGAGCCGGTAGAAGCGCTGGAGGATGCGGTAACGCTCCGCGGGTTCGGCGGCCTTGAACAACATGGCGGCGAGCATGCGGTAGAAATGGCGGCGGCGCCATGTCGATCGGGCGAAATCGTGCAGCAGCCGGTGCAGCGCCGGCCCGCCAAGGTCGCTCGCGGCCGCGACCAGCGTGGCGGTGCGCACCGCATCGGGCAGCGCGTAGCTGGTGAGCGGATGGAACAGGCCGGCGCGCGCGCCCGCCTTGGCGACCTTGTTGCCGCCCGCCTGCCAATAGGCCTCGAAGTCGCCGCCCATCACCACGGGCAGCGCGCCGCCCTCCTCGCGCACGACGCGATCGACCTGCCAGCCCTGCGCATCGGCATAGGCGGCGATCCGCGCGCCGAGCAGCGCCGCATCGAAATCCGGGGTGTCGCTGTAATAGGTGTCCTCGACGAACGCGCAGGTGGGGCCGAACGGCAGCGCATAGACGAACCGGTAGCCGTCCAGCTGCTCGACGGTCGCGTCCATCAGCTTCGGCCGCGCCAGGCCGTGCGCTTCGCCCAGGGCCAGCTCACGGCCGTAGAATTTCTGCCAGCCGCAGCGCAGCGCCGCGAGATCGGCGGGGCCGCGGCAATCGATCACGCCCTTGGCCTCGATCCGGTCGCCATCGGACAGGACGACCGCGGTGGGACTGGCGGCAAGCACCTTGCGCCGCGTCATCACCGCCTGCGCGGGCAGCTCGGCGCGGACGACCTGGTCGAGCCGGCGCGATTCGATCGAATAATAGCCGGTGCGCAGGGTCCGCGAGACCGCCGGAAAGGCGACGTCGTAGCTGGTCCAGCCATGACCGATCAGCGGCGCGGTGAGCCAGCGGTCCCCCGGCGCGACATCGGTGGCGAAGAAGGACCAGAGATGGTTGCCGCCGATCCGGCTGCCGCCCTCGACGATGCGCACGTCGCAATCCGGGCGCTTGCGGCGCAGGGCGAGCGCGATCAGTCCGCCGGCCAGGCCCCCGCCGACAATCGCCACGTCGCAGTTGATCGTTGCGGGCATGACACAGGCCTAACCCAGCGATTCGCGCGATTCCAACAAAAATGCCCCTTCCGCGCCGGCGGAAGGGGCAGGTGTGGCGGGAGAGGCCGCGATGCGGCCGCGCCCGGAGCCCGGGAGGAAGATCAGGCCGCCTGGAGCAGCGGCCATTCGGCGGCCATCGCCCGGGCCACCGCCGGGCGGGCACGAACGCGCTCGCGATAGGCTGCCAGCACCGGCCATTCGGCAAGCGGCACCTTCGAATATTCGCACCAGTTGAGCACGGCGAGCAGATAGGCGTCCGCCACGGTGAAGCGATCGTCGAGATATTCGCGACCCTCGAGATGCTTCGACAGCACGGCGAAGGGCCGGGCGTGGCGGGCCCGGGCGGCATCCTGCTCGGCCGCGCCATAGCCCTTGCCGAGAATCGGCATGAACACCGCCTTGTGCAGCTCCGTGCTGACGAAGTTCAGCCAGGCGAGCATCCGGTAATGCCCGTCGGAAAAGCCGGAGAAGCTGAGCGCGCCTTCGGGCGCCAGCTCGGCGATATAGGTAAGCACTGCCGGACCTTCGGTGAGCACGAAGCCGGTGCCGGTCTCGATCGCGGGGACATAGCCCATCGGCGAGATCTCGGTGAAATCGCGCCCGTCCGCCAGGCGCAGATCCTTGGGCACCTGGACATATTCGGCGTCGAGCCCGGCTTCCTCGAGCGCGATGCGCGCCGCGAGCGAGCAGGCGAAAGGCGTGAAATAGAGCTTCATCCCGAGTCTCCCTTGATTTTTGTACGATCCCGCACAAAAATAGGCGCGTCAAGGAATTTAATGCGAAACGATACAAAAACAGCGTCGCGCGGGCGGGGACGGCCGCGCAAGTTCGACGAGGAGGCGGCGTTGCGCGCCGCGCTCCAGCGTTTTCGCACGCTCGGCTATTCCAACACTTCGCTCGACGAGCTGGCCGCGGCGACCGGCGTGAACCGGCCGAGCCTCTATGCGACGTTCGGCGACAAGAAGGCGCTGTATCTCGCCGGCCTGGCGCGCACCCATGCCGTGATCGATTCGACCTTCGCCGCGCTCCATGCGGTGGGCTATCCGCCGGAGAAGATGCTCAAGGCGCTGTTCCTCGGCGCGATCGAAGGCTTTCTGACCGGCGAACATGGCCCCTCGGGCTGCATCGCGGTCAATACCGCGGCGGCCGAAGCGGTTACCGATCCGGACATCCGCGCGGCGCTGGCCGCGTTCATGGCATTGCAGGACGGCTGGATCGAGCGGCTGATGGCGCAGGCGGGAAGCGCCGACCCGCGCGGCGATGCCCAGATCGCCGCTTCGGTGATCCATTCGCTGAGCACCCGCGCCCGGGCCGGCACTTCGCGCGACGACCTGATCGCGATCGCGAAGAAAGCGACCGCCCTGCTGCTGGCCGAAGCAAATACTCTTCGAAATCCGGACGACGAAACTAAATAGCTTTATTATCAATCCGCAATCGACCGCCCTGCATTACATGTCCATTTCGGCGCCGAACCTGTTTGACTCCCAGTAGAACGGGCGCAGCATCCCCGCACCACGACTCATGGGGAGAAATGGACATGCAGGCTCTATCTTGGCCGTCGCTGGCCCTCGTTGCGATGCTCGCCGCCGGCTATACGGCATTGGATACCAGGGAGGCGTCGCTTCCCGCCGCAGCCGACGCATCGGCCGTGCCGGCCAATGCCTGTGCGAGAGTCAAGACGACGGGCTGGAAGGCATGGCTCGACAAGATGCCCGGGCCCGGTTCCACGCCGACGCTTCATGTGCTCGGAAAGGCGACCACGCCCACGGCCGGCTGGAAGCTGGCGCTCCATCGGGGCATCCTCGACAAGGCCCTGCCGCCGACCCAGCGCTTCGATTTCATCGCCACCGCGCCGACCGGTCCGGTCCCGCAGGTCGTGACGACGCAGGACGTGAAGGCCGAGGTCAAGCCGGCGCTGCCGAGATACCGGGCCGTCACGATCTTCTGCGACGGCAAGGAAATCGCGACGATGCCCGTCAGGATCGTGACCTGAGCCGAGCGGCGTCGAGGATCGCGCGCGCCCGCGCCAGATCCTCGTCGTCCACCATCACGCGCACCGGGATCAGCAGGTACGAGCCATCGGCGATGCTGGTCCCGGCGTCGAACACGAAGCTGGGGATGTCCTCATCCTCCAGCCGCCCCTGGACGATGAAGGCTTCCTGCCGGTCGTACCGGCCCAGTTCGACGAGCGGCATCAGCGGGGCTCCTGCGTGGGATTGCGGACGGGCAGCCCGTCGATGCTGTGCGTGCGCACCGCATATTTGGCGAGGCGCAGCGCGGAATCGTGCGTGGCATGATATTTGGCGAGCGTCTCGCGCTCGCGCTCGAAGCGCATGTGCGGCACGCCCCAGCCGCACGAGGTCTGGACGCTCTCCACCGTCATGTCGAAGATCTGGCGCGTGCCCGGCAGCAGCGTGAAATGCGCCCGCAGCGCCGCCCAGCCTTCGTCCTGGGGCAGCACCGGCACGGCGCGGCCATAGAGGCGCAGGATCAGGGCGGGATTGTCGAACGCGCAGAACATCAGGGTGATGCGCCCATCGGCGACCAGATGGGCATGAGTCTCGTTCCCCGATCCGGCGACGTCGAGATAGGCGATGCGATCGGGCCCGAGCACGCGGAAACAGTCCATGCCCTTGGGGCTGAGGTTGACGCGGCCGCCGGCCGCGGCGGTGGCGACGAAGAACAGGGGCTGGCGGGCGATAAAGGCGCACTGATCGTCCGAAAGCACGTCGAAGAACCGGGCCATGCCGCCGGCTACACCTGGCGCGGGCGGCGCGGGATGCCCGGCACGCATTCGAGATGGGCGCGGTCCCAATGGCCGAGATCGGCGACGGCGTCATAGCTTGCCTGAAGGAAGTCGCGCAGCACCGCCCGCGGATCTTCCGCCAAGCGCACCGCGTCATAGTCGAGCAGCCATTCGCCGAGCGCGGCGTCGTAATAAGCGGGCGCCGGGATCTGCGCTTCGGCATGGCCGGCGGGCGCCGGATAGCCATAGGCGTAGAAGGCCGCCTTCGGGAACGCGTCGTTCCCGGGCCAGAAGCCGGCGCTCGCTTCCTCATGGCTATAGGCTTCGCAGGTCACTGCGTCGGGCAGGCCGGCAATGCCCCCCGGATGCAGCGGGGCCGTCCGCCCGGAGAAGCGCGTCACCGCCAGGTCGAAGCTGCCCCAGAAGAAATGCACCGGGCTGGCCTTGCCGAGAAAGCCGGTGCGGAACTGCTGGAAGACGCGATCGATCCAGAGCAGCGCGTGGTGGAAATCGCGCACCGCCTCGCCGTCCCACGGGCGGGACTCGACGTCCTGCGCGAAGGGGACGGCATCCGGCATTTCGCTCGGCACGCCGTTGAACGTCACCGGCGTGCCGAGCGCGGCGAGCGCGCCGGTCAGCGCCGCATGGAAATCGGCGATGCTGCCCGGGCCGAGCGGCAGGCTGGCCTCGCCCCCGGCATCGGTGGCGAGGCGGAGTTCGCCCACCTGCAGATCGAGATCGAGCTGGAGCGTCGCTTCGGCACAGGGGATCGGGCCGGTGGTGAGGCCATGCACCGTGGGATAGAGCGCCACGTGCCAGCCATGGTTGAGCCAGGGCGTCCGCGCGAGGCGAATCTTGCCGATCATCTGGGTGATCAGGTGCAGGTGCCGCGCGGTCTCGCGCCAGCCGGACCAGTCGAGTCGGGGCAACGCCTGGGTCATGCCCGGATCCTATCCGATCGGCCCGGCGAACAACAGCTTCCATGCCGCGACGACGAGCCAGTGGCTGGCGACGCAGGGCCAGATGCTGCCGGTCGCACGATAAAGGCGGACGAGCAGCGTGCCCAGCACCGCGACGATCGCCAGGAAACGCGGATCGAGGAAGAGCGCCGACCAGGGCGGGCCGAAGCCGAGCGCCTGCAAGGGATGCCAGAGGAGAAAGGCAGTGACGGCCAGCACCGCCTGCCATGCCGGGAAGGGCTGATCCGGCCTGGGCACGAGCAGCGCGCGAAACGCCAGTTCCTCGCCCAGCGCGGGCACCAGCATCAGGCCGAAGAAGCAAGCGAGCCAAGGCGCACCGAACGGCATCGGATCGAACCGGGCAAGCCCGGTCGCGAAGGCGAGCAGGGCGATGACAGGCAGTCCCCAGAGCAGTTCCCGGCCCGCCCGCCGCCAGCCATGCGCATCGGGCCAGGTGGCGAACGCCGCGTGAAGGCGACGCCCGGCCGATCTCACGCCGCGGTGCCGCCCACCGTCAGCCCCTCGACCAGCAGGGTCGGCTGGCCGACGCCGGCCGGCACGCTCTGCCCGCCCTTGCCGCACATGCCGACGCCCTCGTCGAGCGCGAAGTCGTTGCCGATGCCGGTGACGCGAGTGAGCACCGAGGGGCCGTCGCCGATCAGCGTCGCGCCCTTGATCGGGGCACCCAGCTTGCCGTCCTCGATCTTGTACGCCTCGGTGCAGGAGAAGACGAACTTGCCCGAGACGATGTCGACCTGGCCGCCGCCGAACGACTTGGCGTAGATGCCCTTCTTCACGCGGCTCAGCAGCTCGGCGGGATCGTCCCGGCCGCCCTTCATGAAGGTGTTGGTCATGCGCGGCATCGGCGCGTGCTGGAAGGATTCGCGGCGGCCGTTGCCGGTGGGCGCCACGCCCATCAGCCGGGCATTCAGCCGATCCTGCATATAGCCCTTGAGAATGCCGTCCTCGATGAGGACCGTCTCGCGCGTCGGCGTGCCTTCGTCGTCGATCGACAGCGAACCGCGCCGGTCGAGGAGGGATCCGTCGTCGACCACCGTGACTCCCGGCGCCGCGACCCGCTCGCCGATCCGGCCCGAAAAGGCCGAGGTGCCCTTGCGGTTGAAATCGCCCTCGAGCCCATGGCCCACCGCCTCGTGGAGCAGCACGCCGGGCCAGCCCGGGCCGCACAGCACGGTCATGTCGCCCGCCGGCGCGTCGACCGCGTCGAGATTGACCAGCGCCTGGGCCAGCGCCTCGTCGATCGCGCGGTTCCAGGTCTCGGGCCGGAAGAGATTGTCGTAGAGCGTGCGCCCGCCCAGCCCGAAGCTGCCGGTCTCGCGCCGGCCGTTCTGCTCGACCACGATCGACACGTTGAGGCGGACCAGCGGGCGGACATCGGTGGCGACGAAGCCGTCGGCCCGCACGATCTCGACCACGCTCCACGAGCCGGTGAGCCCGACCGAGACCTGCGCCACGCGCGGATCGCGGGCGCGGGCGGCGGCGTCGATCGCCTGGCACAGATTCACCTTGTCGGCGAAGGGCACCAGGTCGAGCGGATCGGCATGGGTGTAGAGATGGCGGTTGTTGCCCTGGGGCGGCGGCGCCTTGGCCCGTTTCGACGGATCGATCAGCGCCATCGTCTCGGCGGCGCGGCGAATCGCCGCGGGCGAGATCTCGTTGGCATGGGCGAACGCCGTGGTCTCCCCCGATACGGCACGCAGGCCGAAGCCCGATTGCGTGTCGAACGAGGCGGTCTTCAGCCGGCCGTCGTCAAAGCCGAACGCCTCGGTCTTGCGATACTGGAGATAGAGTTCGCCATCTTCCGCGCCGCGAAGCGCCTCGGCGGTGAGCGTCGCCGCGGCATCGGGATCGAAACCGTCGCGATAGAGGAAGTTGCGTGGATCGCTGTACATGCCGCAGATATAGGGGCGCCGCCGACGGACGCCATATGGCTTCGCACCTGCGGCAGCCACTGCCTCCCTATATTGCGGGCCGGGCCGGCGCGCGGAAGATCGCAAAGGTCGTGCACGCGGCAGATTCCCGGCGCGCCCACCTTCCCTGTTGCGCCGGAAATAGCGGGCATCCCGCAATATTCTTGCGCAAGCCCGATCCTATTTTTCCAACGGAATCAGAAAGCGGCCGGGCCGTGATCCCGGCTGCGCGAGCCAGGCAGGCGAAATCCTGATTTGCAACCGCACGGCGTGCAGGAACGGCGGCGCAGCCCCGGATCGAAGCGTGATCCGCCCTAGATGCTCGCGCCGGCCGGATGATCCGGCAGGCGGCCCTGGTCGGCGCCGTCGGCCGGGCCGCCGATCAGCACGAAGCGGCGATCGCAATAGCCGCAATCGACATAGCCATGCTCGTCGATCTGCAGGAACACCCGCGGATGGCCCAGGGCAGCGGGCAGGCCGGGGCCGGTGCCGTCACAGGCGACGCGGGCGGAAGCGGTGCGGATGGTCTCGGGCAGGGGCGCGGTCATGAGTCGCCGATAGCAAGCGCGCTCGCGTCCCGCAACGATGCGCGGGATTCGGCGGCGCTTGCCTATCGGCGCCGTGTGTTAGTATCCTGTCACGCCATGACGAACCGGTTCGATATCGTGCCGCCCACCCCGAAACAGGCCGCACAGCTGACCGCGGTGCTGTGGGGCGCGACGATGTCGGTGATCATACCCGGCTCGTTCGTCTCGGGGCAGATCGTGGGCGCGGGCGAATGGATCACCCTCGCCTGGGGCACGGGCGCGGCGATCCTGCTGGTCGCATTGCCCTATGCCGTGCTGCGCTGGGCGGTCGGCAAGCGATTGCGGCTCGCCATCCCGGCCGGAGTCGCCGTGCTGCTCGGCACGGCGATCCTCCAGATGGTCCTGGACTATGCTGGCCAGTTCGCGACCCACGAGTTCATGGCCACGCGCATTCCCGACCATTCGGGCCAGGCGCTGCTCCTCGTCACCGTGATCTACCTGTTGATCGACGCATGCAATCTCTCGCTGTTCGTCATCACCGGCACGATGCGGAAGATCCGCCTGCGCGAGCGCGAGCTGGCCGAGGCCAAGGTGGCGTGGCTGGAGGCCGAGCTCACCATGCTGCGCCTGCAGCTCAATCCGCATTTCCTGTGCAATTCGCTCAACGTCGTCTCCAGCCTGATCGTGACCGGGCGCACCGCCGAGGCGAACCAGATGGCAGAGGGGCTCGCCAATTTCCTCCAGGCATCGATGGACATCGAGACGCAGAGCCTGCCGCTGGCCGAGGAACTGGAAACGGTGGAGCGCTATCTCGAGATCGAAGGCGCGCGCTTCGGCGAGCGGCTGGAGGTCGGGATGGAAGTGGCGGCCGGGCTTGGTGCCGTATCCGTGCCGAGCTTCCTGCTCCAGCCCCTGGTCGAGAATGCGATCAAGCATGGCGTGGAGGCAGTCTCCGGCAGGAGCGAGATCGCGATACGCGCCCACCGCGAGGATGACATGCTCGTGCTGACGGTGGAGAATCGCTGGGAGGGGCAGAACCCGCCCCGGGGCCGGCACGACGGGCATGGCATCGGCCTGGCCAACACCCGTACCCGGCTGGAAATGGTCTATGCGGAGGCCGCCTCGCTCGAGGGCGGACCGATCGACCGGGGCTATCGCGCGACGATCCGGCTGCCGATCCCCCCTGCCGACGGGCTGCGCGACGCCGCCTGACGCCCCACGCCGCCGCCGGGCCTTTGCCGAGCCGCCGCAACGCGATATGCGCGGGGCATGACTCAGGCTGCGATCGCGATCCAGGATCTCTGCAAGACCTATCAGGGCGGCAAGCGCGCGCTCGACGGGGTGACCTTCGACGTGCCGCGCGGGCAGATATTCGGGCTGCTCGGCCCGAACGGCGCCGGCAAGTCGACGCTGATCAACATCCTGGCCGGGCTGGTCAACAAGACCGGCGGCGCGGTCTCGATCTGGGGCTTCGACATCGATGCGCATCCGCGCAACGCCAAGGCGAGCATCGGCATCGTCAACCAGGAGATCATCTTCGATCCCTTCTTCACGCCCAAGGAGACGCTGGAGATCCAGGCCGGGCTCTACGGCGTGGCCCGGGGCCGGTTCGACGCGATGGAGCTGCTGCGCGCGGTGCATCTGGAGGACAAGGCCGATGCCTATTCACGCACGCTTTCGGGCGGCATGAAGCGCCGGCTGATGGTGGCCAAGGCAATGGTGCATTCGCCGCCGGTGCTCGTGCTCGACGAGCCGACCGCGGGCGTGGACGTCGAGCTTCGCCAGCAGCTCTGGGCCTATGTGCGCCAGCTCAACCAGCGCGGGGTGACAGTGGTGCTGACCACTCATTATCTCGAGGAAGCCGAGCAATTGTGCGACCGGATCGCGATCATCAACCACGGCAAGCTGATCGCCAACAAGCCGACGCGCGAGCTGGTGGGGATGGCGCAGGAGAAGGTGGTCGAAGTGACGGTCGACCGCGACGTGGCGGCACCGCCGGCCAATGCCTGTTTCCAGAAGGTGGAGATGAAGGGCGCGCGGACGCTGGTGATCACCTATCGCAAGGACCAGGCGAATGCCGGCGAGGTGCTGGGCGCGGTGCAGGGCGCCGGCCTCGGCATCGTCGACGTCTCGACCCGCGAGGCGGACCTGGAGGACGTGTTCCTCAACCTCACCCGGGCGGCCAATAGCTAGGCCGGGGCCGGCTCAGCGCCGCCGGTGCCGCGCGAAGAAGGCCCACATCGCGTCATTGTCGGCAGCCCAGACATGGCCGGCGCCGCGGGTGATCCGGCCGAGCACCTCGGCACCGGCGCGGCAATCGGAATAGCGCACCTCATATAGCGCCGCGCCCAGCGCGCGTTGCGCCGGGCCGGCGCGACAGCCATCCAGGTCCGACCAGCGGGCGAGCGCCATCGCCATCGTATATTGCCAATAGCCCGCGCCGCCGCCCTGGATCGGGTTGGTCCTGTCCGCGTCTCCGGCGAAGGCGATCACAGGAACGGCGCGCGACGGCGTGCAGGTGGCGGGATCCGGCACGCGCGGATTGCCCGCCAGCGGATTGCCGGCGCGCAGGCCGACCACCGGCGCGATCGCGGCGAAGCGATCGGCGGCGACGCAGCCCAGCCAGCTGCTCATCCGCCCCCCGCCTGAAAGACCGGTCGCGTACACGCGGGTCCGGTCGGCGCAGCGATTGGCCGCCAGCCAGTCGATCACGTCCTTCAGGAACGCGACGTCGTCGGCATCCCCCGGGCCGGGGATCTTGCCGGTGACCGTGGGAACGCCCGGGATGTTCCAGACGAAGCCCTGCTGTACGGGGATGCCGGCGTCGGGCGCGACGACGATGAAGCCGTGGCGATCGGCGGCCGCAGCGAGCTTCGAATTCTCGAATATGCCCTTGCCGCTGCCGCCGCTGCCATGGAGCAGCAGGACGAGCGGCGCCGGGCGCTTGCGCGAAAAGCCGGCGGGCAGATGCAGCATCGCCAAGCGCCCCGTCTGGCCCACCGCGACACGCACCGTCTCGCCGGAAGCGCCCAGGGTACAGCCGGCAGCGGCGGCGGGTGCGGCCCAGAGCGCCGCCAGCGCGGCCGTCGCGAAACCCAGGCTTTGGCGGCGCATATCTCTCTCCCGTTGCCAGCACCCCTGCCTAGCGCCTAGTCCGGGCGGGAACCAGCCGAAGAGACATCCAGCGAAGACATGGCGCACGATCCCCATAGCAGTGACATCCTCGTCATCGGATCGGGCGCGGCGGGGCTCACCGCGGCGCTCAACCTTGCCCAGCGCTTCAAGGTGACCGTGCTTGCCAAGGGCGGCTTCGCCGAAGGATCGACCGCCTGGGCGCAGGGCGGCATCGCCGCGGTGCTGGAGCCGGGCGACACGTTCGAGAGCCATATCGAGGACACGATGATCGCCGGGGCCGGGCTCAACGACCGCGCGACCGTGGAGATGGTGGTGGAGAACGCCCCCGCCGCGATCGCCCGGCTGGCGGAGATCGGCGTGCCGTTCAACACCGAGGGCGGCGCATTGCACCTCACGCGCGAGGGCGGGCACAGCCATCGCCGCATCGTCCATGTCGACGACGCGACCGGCCTGGCGGTGCAGACCGCGCTGCTCAAGGCGGCGCAGGCCAATCCCAACATCACCCTGGTGCCCGACATGGTGGTGATCGACCTCGCCACCAGCCGGCACGAGGAACGCTATTCGGGGGCCGGCAACGTCTGGGGCGTCTATGCCTTCAACCGGCGGACCAACCGGGTGGAGCTGTTCACCGCGCGCGCCACCGCGCTGGCGACCGGCGGCGCGGGGCGCACCTACCTGTTCTCCACCGCACCGCGCGGCGCCACCGGCGACGGCATCGCCATGGCCTGGCGCGCGGGCTGCCGCATCTCGAACATGGAGATGATGCAGTTCCACCCGACCTGCCTCTACAATCTCGAGGTCAAGAACTTCCTGATCACCGAGGCGGTGCGCGGCGAAGGCGGGCGCCTGCTCCTGCCCCCGGATGCCGGCGACGAAGCGGGCCGCCGCTTCATGCCCGATCTCGATCCCCGCGCCGAGCTGGCCCCGCGCGACATCGTGGCGCGGGCGATCGACCATGAGATCAAGCGGCTCGGCCTCGATTATGTCCATCTCGACATCAGTCACATGGGCCCGGAGTTCGTGAAGCAGCACTTCCCGACCATCCATGCCCGGCTGCTCGACCTCGACATCGACATGACGCGGGAGCCGATCCCCGTCGTCCCCGCCCAGCACTATACCTGTGGCGGCGTGGTGATCGATCGCGACGGGCGCACCGACCTGCCCAATCTCTATGCCGCCGGGGAAGTCAGCCAGTCGGGGCTGCACGGCGCCAATCGCCTGGCGTCCAACTCGCTGCTGGAATGCTTCGTGTTCGGCGAGGCGGTGGCGAGCCACATCACCGCGCATTGGGGCGACCTTGCCCCGCCCCCCGCCATCCGCCCCTGGGACGAGAGCCGCGTCACCGATTCCGACGAGGAAGTGGTGATCAAGCAGAACTGGACCGAGATCCGCCGCTTCATGTGGAACTATGTCGGCATCGTGCGCACCACCAAGCGGCTCGAGCGCGCGGCGCACCGGATCAAGATGCTGCGCGATGAAGTGGCGGACTATTACGGCCATTTCCGCGTGACGCCCGACCTGATCGAACTCAGGAACCTGCTCGAGAGCGCCGACCTGATCGTCCGCTCCGCGCTCCACCGCAAGGAGAGCCGCGGCCTCCACTACACGCTCGACTATCCCGAGATGCTGCCGGTGGCGGTCGACACGGTGCTGGTGCCCTGAGCCGCGCGCGGATCTTCTGGGGCGCGATCGCCCTGGCGGCGGCGCTCCGCATCGCCGCCGCGATCCCTTTCACGGTCGGCTGGTTCGACGAGATCTGGCAGTATCTGGAGCCCGCCTGGCACCTGGTCGCCGGCCCCTGGGTGCAGACCTGGGACTATCGCGCAGGCCTGCGCAGCTGGCTGATCCCCGAGCTGCTCGCCGGGCCGATGGCGCTGGGGCACGCGCTCTCGCCCGACACCACGCTCCATCTGCTGCTGGCGCGGCTGATGCTCGCGGCGCTGTCGCTGGTGATCGTGGGAAGCGCGGTGTCGCTGGGGCTCCGGCTCTCGCGGCTGCACGGGATCGTGGCCGGGTTCGTCGCGGCGACCTGGTTCGAGCTCGTCTATTTCGCCCCGCGCGCGCTTTCCGAACCGATCGGGCTGGCGCTGCTGATGGGCGCGATCTGGCTGCTGCTCGCGCGCGGAAAGCCGGGTGGGAAGCCGGGTGGGAAGCCGGGTGGGAAGCCGGGGCCGCGCCAGTTCGCGGTCGCCGGGCTGCTGATGGGGCTCTGCTTCGTCGCGCGCATCCAATATGCCCCCGCCTTGCTGACGCTGGCGATCCTCACCGCGCGGCGGGAGTGGCGCGGCGCCTGGCTGCCGCTGATCGCGGGCGGCTGCGGGGCGCTGGCGATCGACGCGGCCGCCAATCTCGCCATGGGCGCCATGCCCTTCCGCTGGATGATCGAGGCGGCGCGGATCAACCTGATCGCCGGGCGCGCCGGTGCCTATGGCGAGATGCCCCTCACCGGCTATTTCTCGCTGATCGCCTGGTACTGGTATCTCGCGACGGCGCCGATCCTGCTGCTCGCCTGGATCGGCGCGAAGCGCTACCCGGTGCTGCTCTGGGTGGCGCTGGCGCATCTCGGCTTCCATGCGCTGATCGGGCACAAGGAATATCGCTTCGTGCTGGCGAGCACCGCGCTGCTGGTGATCCTGGCCGCGATCGGCAGCGCCGAGCTGCTCCGCCGCGTGCCCCGCCGCCGGCTGGCGCTGGCGACCATGGGCACGCTCGCCTTGTGGGGCACGGCTTCGGCGGCGCTCGCGGCGGGGCATTTCCGCCCCAACTGGTCGCTGGAGGCCGATCTCGCCGCCGCGCTCGAACGCGCCGGCCGGCCGGCCGCCACCTGCGGCCTCGCTCTCTACCGGCCGCGCGACACCGTTGCGGGCGCCTATGCGCTCTATCGCCGCGCTACGCCGATCTACCTGGTTCGGACGCCGGCGGAAGCCGCGCGCCATGCGGGCGCCTTCGACGTGGTGGTGGCGCCGCGTGCCCATGCCGGGGAACTGCCGAAGCAATATCGGCTCGAGGCCTGCGCCGCCCCCGGCCTCACCGACGCGCCCGGCTGCGTCCTGCGCCGCGCCGGCGGCTGCACGCCCGATCCGGCCGCGCCCGAGATCAACGCATGGCTTCGCGCCAGCGGCAACTGAACCTCCGGACTTTCCCCGCATTCCGCCGAAAAATCGCGGTGCGTTTTCGCTGCGTTCACGCTTCACCGCTACAAGACGGGTATTCGTCGCAACCCGGCATGGCGCGGACTTTCCCGCGAAACACATCCGCCGCATGGTCGGAGACGGGCAAGGGGTCGTGTTAAGTGTTTAAGTTCGAGGACTTCTCGACGTTTCAACGTGCAGTGACCATCGCGGGCCTCGGCCCGGCGATGCTGGTGGGTTGCACCGTGCACGGCGATCCGTCGCTCGCCACCTATCTGCCCGCCGCCTATGGCGTGAGCCTGGCCTTTCCCTGGGGCG
Source organism: Sphingomonas sp. NPDC092440 (assembly GCF_044754985.1). Taxonomy (NCBI): domain Bacteria; kingdom Pseudomonadati; phylum Pseudomonadota; class Alphaproteobacteria; order Sphingomonadales; family Sphingomonadaceae; genus Sphingomonas; species Sphingomonas sp. NPDC092440. The sequence continues at coordinate 308,588 of NZ_JBIVQA010000004.1, forward strand.
ACGCCAAGGCGAAGAGCTCGGCATGGAAGCCGACCGCGCCGGCGCCCCGCGCGCTCGACCAGGCGATCCGCGGCATCACCGGCAATTTCGAGGGCCTTGTCGGCGTCGCGGTGACCAGCATCGACGATGGCTGGATCGTCGCCGCCAATGGCGAGCGGCCGATGCCGCAGCAGAGCGTGTCCAAGCTCTGGGTGGCGATGACCGTGCTCGACCAGGTCGACCAGGGCAGGATCCGCCTCGAGGACCCGATCACGATCACCCGGGCCGATTTCACGCTGTTCCACCAGCCGGTCGCCGCGCTGGTGAAGGGCGATGCCGGCTATACCGCCAGCGTCGGCGAGATCATCCGCCGCGCGATGCAGATGAGCGACAACACCTGCAACGACAAGCTGCTGCGGCTGGTCGGCGGGCCCGACGCCGTTCGCAGCTTCCTCGCGCGCAAGGGCATTACCGGCGTGCGCTTCGGCCCCGGCGAGAAGCTGCTCCAGGCCGGCACCGCGGGCCTGGCGTGGAAGCCCGAATATTCGATGGGCAACAGCTTCGCGATCGCCCGCTCGCGCCTTTCGCCCGCCGTGCGCCTCGCGGCATTCGAATCCTATGTGAAGGATCCGCCCGACGGCGCCGCCGCCGCCGGCATCTCGGTGGCGCTCGCCCGGCTGAAGCGCGGCGAGCTGCTGTCGCCGACCGCCACTGCCTGGCTGCTCCAGACCATGGACGGCGCCAGGACCGGCCGCGCCCGCGTGCACGGCGCGGTGCCGCCGGGCTGGACCTATGGCCACAAGACCGGCACCGGCCAGGATCTGGGCGCGCGCACCGCGGGCTTCAACGATGTCGGCATCCTCACGGCGCCCGACGGCAAATCCTATGCGCTGGCGATCATGATCGGCGACACCCACCGCCCGGTGCGCGAGCGCCAGCTGCTGATGCAGCAGGTGGCGCAGGCGATCGTCGCCCATCGCGACTAGCGCGCGGCAACGCGGCGGAGCACGCCGCGCGCATGACCGCGGCGACCGCATCCCGCCAATGGCCGATGACGCCGGCGAAATGCGCGCCGGAGCGCTGCCCGTGCCGGGAATCGGCGTCCCCGACGCAAACTGGAGCAAAGCGGGCTTTGTTCGGCGCACCGGCTCGGCTATCCCGGCGCGGCGATGCCCCATCTCTATCTCGTCGACGGCTCCGGCTATATCTTCCGCGCCTATCATCGGCTGCCACCGCTCACCAACAAGCATGGCGAGCCGGTGGGCGCCGTCTATGGCTATACGACCATGCTGTGGAAGCTGGTCGACGAGCTGAACAAGGCCGACGGCCCCACCCATATGGCGGTGGTGCTCGACAAGAGCGAGCACACGTTCCGCAACGAGCTGTACGACCAGTACAAGGCGCACCGCCCGCCCGCGCCCGAGGACCTGGTGCCCCAGTTCCCGATGATCCGCGACGCGACTCGCGCCTTTTCGCTGCCCTGCATCGAGGAAGCGGGCTGGGAAGCCGACGACCTGATCGCGAGCTATACCAAGGCGGCGCTGGCCCAGGGCTGGAGCGTGACCATCGTCAGCTCCGACAAGGACCTGATGCAGCTGATGACGGACCCGTCCGTCGACATGCTCGACACCATGAACAACCGGCGGCTGGGGCCGGAGAACACGATCGAGAAGTTCGGCGTGGGCCCCGAGAAGCTGGGCGAGGTGCTGGCGCTGATGGGCGACAGCGTCGACAACGTCCCCGGCGTGCCGGGGGTGGGTCCCAAGACCGCGGCCAAGCTGATCCTCGAGCATGGCGATGTCGAGGCGGTGCTCGCCGCCGCGCCGGCGATGAAGGCCGGCAAGCTGCGCGACAATCTGATCGAGCATGCCGACATGGCGCGGCTGTCGCGCCAGCTGGTCGAGCTGGCCAGCGACGTGCCGCTGCCCGAACCGCTCGAGACCTTCGCGCTGCAGGGCATTCCCGACGCGCCGCTGCGCGCATTCCTCGAGCATCACGGCTTTCGCACGCTGCTCAACCGGCTCTCGGCGGTGGCGGACGCGCCGGCCGAGACGCACGAGACGCCCGGGCTGGAGGAAGATCCGCCCTGCGATCACGACGGCTATGAGACCGTGGTGGACGAAGCCGCGCTCGACCGGTGGATCGCCGAGGCCCGGCACCAGGGCTGGCTGGCGGTCGACACCGAGACCACCGGCGTGGACGCCACCCGCGCCGAGCTGGTCGGCGTCTCGATGGCGCTGGCGCCGAACAAGGCCTGCTACGTGCCCATCGCCCATGGCGGCACCGACATGTTCGCCGAGAAGCCGGTGCAGATCGATCGCGCGGTGGCGATCGCCAAGCTGAAGCCGCTGCTCGAGGATCCCGCCGTCCTCAAGATCGGCCACAACCTGAAATACGACCTGATCGTGCTCGGCGGCTGCGGCATCGAAGTCGCCCCTTATGACGACACGATCGTGATGAGCTTCGATCTCGACGCCGGGCTGCACGGGCACGGCATGGACGAGCTGGCCGCCACCCATCTTTCGCACAGCTGCATCGCCTATAAGGACGTGGTCGGCACGGGGAAGAACCAGCTCGGCTTCGGCCAGGTCGATCTCAAGGCCGCGACCCGCTACGCCGCCGAGGACGCGGACGTGACGCTGCGGCTGTGGCGCCGCTTCAAGCCGCGGCTCGCCTATGAGGGATCGACCCGAGTCTATGAGATGGTCGACCGGCCGCTGGTCGGCGTGATCGCGGGCATGGAGCGCGCGGGCATCAAGGTGGATGCGCAGGTGCTCCACCGGCTCTCGACCGACTTCTCGCACCAGATCGCCGCGCTGGAGGAGGAGATCCACGGGCTGGCCGGCTTCAAGTTCACCATCGGCAGCCCCAAGCAGCTGGGCGACGTGCTGTTCGACAAGATGGGGATCAAGGGCGGGCGCAAGGGCAAGTCCGGCGTCTATTCCACCGACGTGAACGAACTGGAGCGCATCGCGGCCGACAAGGATTCGCCCGAGAATGAGCGGGGCCGCGAGATGGTGCTGAAGGTGCTCGACTGGCGCCAGCTGACCAAGCTCAAATCCACCTATACCGATGCGCTCCAGGCGCAGATCAACCCGGCGACCGGGCGCGTGCACACCAGCTACAGCCTGACCGGCGCGCAGACCGGGCGGCTCTCCTCCACCGACCCCAACCTCCAGAACATCCCGATCCGCACCGAGACCGGCCGGCAGATCCGGGATGCGTTCGTGGCGGAACCGGGCAATGTGATCCTCTCGGCCGACTATTCGCAGATCGAGCTGCGCCTGGCGGCGCATATCGCCGACGTGCCCGCCTTGCGGGAAGCGTTCGAGCAGGGCGAGGACATCCACAACCGCACCGCGATGGAGCTGTTCGGCGAAGTGAACCGCGATACGCGCGGCCGCGCCAAGACGATCAACTTCGCGATCCTCTACGGCATCTCGCGCTGGGGCCTGGCCGGCCGCCTCGACGTCACGCCCGACGAGGCGCAGGCGATGATCAACCGCTATTTCGAGCGCTTCCCCGGCATCAACCGCTACATCGCCGACACGCTGAACCTGGCCAAGGAGCGCGGCTACACCACCACCCTGTTCGGCCGGAAGACGCATTTCCCGCGGCTCAAATCGCCCAATCCGAACGAGCGGGCCGGCAGCGAGCGGGCGGCGATCAACGCGCCGATCCAGGGCACCAGCGCCGACATCATCAAGCGGGCGATGGCGCGGATGGGCCCGGCACTGCTCGAAGCTGGCCTGCCGAACGTCCGGATGCTCCTCCAGGTGCACGACGAACTCGTGTTCGAGCTGCCCGAGGGCGATGTGGAGGCGGCGCGGCCGGTCATCCAGCGGGTGATGGCGACCGCCGCCGAGCCGGCGGTCAGGCTCAGCGTGCCGCTGGGCGTCGAGATCGGCGTGGGCCCGAGCTGGGGCGCGGCGCATTGAGCCAGGCCGTGACCGCGCCGTCGGGGGGCGAGGACATCGACGCGCTCGCCAAGGGCGGGCGAACCAACATTCTCGGCTTCGTCCTGCGCCTCGCCGCCCGGCTGCCGTTCCTGTTCATCGCCGGCCGCGCCTATGGCCCGGACATTGTCGGCCGCTATGCGATCGCGGTGCTGGTGATCGAAGTCGCGGCGCTGCTCGCCACGCTGGGCCTCAAGCGCGGGCTCGCCCAGGCGCTGGCCGGTACCGATCGGCCGCATGCCCATGTCGTGTGGGATGCGATGGTGGTGGCGCTGATCGCGTCGCTGATCGCCAGCGGCGTGCTGGTCGTCTTCCCCCAGGCGATGTTTCCCAACAGCCAGGTGACCGGGCTCGAGCCGCTGGTCGCGCTGGTGGTGCTGTGCCCTGCGCTTTCCGACGTCGCGCTGTCAGCCTGCGCCTATCGCCACAATATCGGCGCGGCGGTGACCGCGCGGGCGATCATCGAGCCCTGGACGATCAGCATCGCCGCCTGGGCCTTTTCCTATGTCTCGGCGCGCGACGGGCTGATCTTCGCCTATGCGCTGTCGATGGTCGCGGCGCTCGCGGCCTCGATCGTGCCCTTCATCAAGGAATATGGCCTGCCGCATGGCTGGCGGCCGCGCCCCAGCTCAATCTGGTGGCTCGCGCGCGCCAATGCGCCGCTCGCCGGCGCCGACGCGATCGAATGGGCGACACGCAACGTCGATCGCTTCATCCTCGCGCTGCTGTTCAGCCCGGCGGTGGTCGGAATCTACTATATGGCGCAGCAGGTGGCATCGGTGCCGCAGCGGCTCAAATCGAGCTTCGATCCGATCCTGGGGCCGGTCGTCACCAAGGCGCTGGCCGAGGACGACCGGGTGGCGGTCGCCAAGCAGGTGCGCCAGGTCGGCTTCTGGGTGACCAGCGCCCAGGCGGCGCTGGCGGTGATGTTCTCGCTCCCGGCCGAGGGCGTGATGGGACTGATCGGCAAGGAGTTCGTGATCGGCGCCGGCGCGCTGTGCATCCTGCTCGTCGCGGAGGTGCTCGCCTCGACCGGGGCGGTCTGCGAGACCGGCCTGGTCTATATCGCCCGGCACAAGAACCTGGCGATATCGGTGTGCGTGCTGCTGCTGCAGATCGTGCTGAGCTTCGTGTTCGTCTTCGTCGCACGGGCGGAGGGCTGGCCCGAGCCGGTCCAGGCCGCCGGGCCGGCATTGGCGCTCGCCGTGTCGCTGACGATCGGCTCGGCGGTGAAGGCCGCCCTGCTCTATCGCCTCACCGGCGCATCGGTCGTCTCGATCCGCCCGAGCTTCTTCGCCGCGATCGCGATCGCCGGCCTGGTCGGCGGCGCGTTCACTTCCCTGCCCAAGCAATATGAATGGGCCGAGCTCAGCATCGGCATGCCGGCGATCCTGGTCACCTATCTGTTCGTGATCATCAAGTTCGGCTTCGGCCCGGAGGACCGGGCGCTGTTCCGCAAGATGCCGGCGGCCAGCGAAGCGACGCTGCCGACGGAAGGGCCGCTCTAGCCCCCCTCCCTTGCCGGGGAGGGGGAATTGCTCAGTGCCGGAAATGCCGCATGCCGGTGAAGACCATCGCCAGGCCGGCCGCGTCGGCCGCCGCGATCACCTCGTCGTCGCGGATCGAGCCGCCGGGCTGGATCACTGCCGTCGCCCCGGCCTCCACCGCGGCGAGCAGGCCGTCGGCAAAGGGGAAGAAGGCGTCGGAGGCGACCGCCGAGCCGATGGTGCGCGGCTGCGCCCAGCCGGCCTTCTCGGCGGCGTCCTTCGCCTTCCAGGCGGCGATGCGCGCGCTCTCCAGGCGGTTCATCTGGCCCGCGCCGATGCCGGCCGTGCTGCCGTCCCTGGCATAGACGATCGCGTTCGACTTGACGTGCTTGGCCACCTTCCAGGCGAACAGGCAGTCGGCCAGCTCCTGCTCGGTCGGCGCGCGCCGGGTCACCACCTTCAGGTCCTCGCGCGCGGTGATGCCGTTGTCGCGGCTCTGGACCAGCCAGCCGCCCGCGAAGGACTTGGCGGTCAGGCCGCCGCGCGCCGGATCGGGCAGGCCCTCCGTCAGCAACAGGCGGAGATTCTTCTTCGCCTCGAACAGCGCCAGCGCTTCCGCATCGGCACCGGGGGCGACCACCACTTCGGTGAAGATCGACGTGATCTGCTCGGCGGTGGCGCGATCGAGCGGGCGATTGACCGCGATGATGCCGCCGAACGCCGAGACGGTGTCGCAGGCAAAGGCCGCGGCATAGGCGTCCGCGAGCGTCTCCGCGCTGGCCACGCCGCAGGGATTGGCATGCTTGACGATCACCACGCTCGGCGGGCCGTCGCGAAACTCGCTGACCAGCTCGAGCGCCGCATCGGCGTCGTTATAATTGTTGTAGCTCAGCTCCTTGCCCTGGACCTGGCGCGCCTGGCCGATCCCCTGCACATGCGGGCCGCCATGGATGTAGAAGGCGGCCTTCTGGTGCGGATTCTCGCCGTAGCGCAGCTGCTGGCCGCGCTTGAGGGCAAGGTGCATCGTGTCGGGGAATTCCTCGCCCTGATCGACCAGGCCGAACCAGCTGGCGATCATCGCGTCATAGGCGGCGGTGGCGGCATAGGCCTTGGCGGCGAACTTGCGGCGCTGGGCCAGCGTGGTCGTGCCGTCCGTCACCAGCGCATAGTCGGCGGGATCGGTGAGGATCGCGACGCTTTCGTGATTCTTCGCCGCCGAGCGCACCATCGAGGGGCCGCCGATATCGATATTCTCGATGATCGTGTCGCGGCTCGCGCCGCGCGCCACCGTCTCGGCGAAGGGATAGAGATTGACCACGACGAGATCGATCGGCGCGATCGCGTGCTCGGCCATCGAGGCCTCATGGTCCTCGTTGCCGCGGATCGCGAGCAGGCCGCCATGCACCCTGGGATGGAGCGTCTTCACGCGCCCGTCCATCATCTCGGGAAAGCCCGTGAGGTCGGAGATGTCGCGGACCGCGAGCCCGGCATCGCGGAGCGCGGTGGCGGTGCCCCCGGTCGAGACGAGCTCGACTCCCTGCGCCGCCAGCGCCCGTGCGAGTTCGACGATCCCGGTCTTGTCGGAGACAGAGAGGAGTGCGCGCCTGATTTTCACCTGATCCATGCGGCAAGCCCCTCTACGGATCGGGGCGCACCGCGCAACCCCCTAACGGCTAGTCTTCGAGCTCGACGCGCAGGCAAGGCTGGAATGCCTCGCCTTCCTCGTCGTGGCGAAACCATACTTCCGTCACCCGGTAATAGCTGAACGCACCGTCGACTTCGATCGACAGGCATTCGCCGGCACGCGGCAGAAACCCGAACTCGCCGACGAAGAGCGGCTCGCGCGCTTCCTCCTCATCGAACACCTCGACCTGCGCCATCTTGCTTCCTCCCCCGAATCCGCGGGCGAGGCCTTATCACTTCGCGCGGTGGAACAGCCAGCTGACGTTTGCACCACCCGCGAGCGATTCGCCGGTAATCACCAGCTGTTTCGTCGCCACCGGCTTGCCCGTGCCGTCGATCCAGAGCGAATCCTCGAACGCCAGCAGGCCGCCCTTGCAGCGGAACTGCCAGAGATGCCCGCTCGGCAGGCGCAGGATCGCCGCCTGCCCGTCCGCGGTGGGCGATATCTCGACCTGGGGCGCCAGGTGGAAGCGAATCGCGAACGGCGTGTTCGCCTTGCGCCTCCGCTTGTCGGCGGGCAGCAGCATGTCCTCGCCGCGCACGTCGCGCCCGTCGCCGCCCAGCGCGATCAGCCGGCGATGGACGAAGCCCAGGCGGCGGACATAGCCGTCATGGCTCGCCTCGATCCGGCTGCCATTCTCGCTCTCGGTCCGGGCCAGCTCGACTTCCACCACGCCGCGGCCCAGCGAGCCATCCGGGTGGATCGCCGTCGAATTGCTGTCGGCCAGCACCAGGGTGGAATGCGCGGCGGTGGTGCGCAGGCCCTCGCTCAGCGCGGCGGGGATCGCGGCATGGGCCATGTTCGCGCCACCGCAATTGACGACGATCCGGTGCGGCCCGTCCGATAGCTCGAAGGCGAGCGTCGAGGCGCAGCCGCCCGCGGCCAGCCGCGCGAGCGGCGGCGGCGCTGCGTCGACGATCAGCACGGTGCCGCCGGCACCCAGGCGCTGATAGCCCCATTCGCGCGCCTGCTTGAGCGGGCGGGTGCGCACGCCGGTCGCCTCCACCGCCTGCTCGATCAGCGCGCCAGGCACGGGCGCGCTGCCCTGCCAGCTGCCCAGCCCCTTGTCGCCATGGCAGACGCCGAGCAGCGCGGTGACCATCCGCGCCTGCGCCGAGCCGATAAAGGCGGGCGGCTCGAGCCGGCGCGCCGCATAGGCATTGGCCAGGACCGAGAGCAGCTGCACCGCGTCGAGCTGGCCGGCGGGCGAGCGGCCGACGGTGCCGCCATCGTCGAACATCGATTGTTCGAGCGCGCGGCGCAGCCCGGTCTCGCCGAAGGAACGGCGCGGATCGCCGCCCGGGATCATCAGCCCGGCGGCCAGCACGCCGCACCAGGCGGCAATGCGCGGCGTGCCGAGCGGGACGCGATCGGCGGCGCGATCGAGGTGCCGCGCACCCTTGGCGAGCGCATGGAGCACCGAGGAGCGATAGACCAGATCGTTCGCCGAGAGGATCAGCGGCGCATGGGCCGTCCAGGCCAGGATGCGCCGGCCGACCAGATCGGCGCGCCAGGCGGGATCGGAGACCTTGTCGCCATGCACCGCGAGCCAGCGCTGCGTCAGCGCCTCGGCGATCGGCGCCGCGGTGACGCGCGTGGTGACGCTGGAGAGATCGCGCAGCCAGCTGAAGCCGTGGAGATATGCGCCCATCGCCGCCGACCAGTCGGGCCGGGCGAAGTCGAGCCCGGCGATCGCGCGCTGCTCGCCGCGGAACGATATATGACCGTCGAGCAGCGCGTTGCCGCGCTCGACATCGCCGAAGAACGGGTCCTCGCCGACCGCGATCAATTTCAGGGGATGCCGGCCCTTCAGGCGCATATTGTGGAGCGGCGTGCGCCAGGCGAGCCGCTGGAAGCGCTCGGAAATGCGCTCGGCAAGGCTGAGCCCATGTTCCCCGCCGGTGCGGATGAGCCGCTTGCCCTGCTCGACTCCGTCGGCCGCGGAGTCGATGCCGTCATCGCTCACCCGCCTCGCAGCGCGGCGATGTTCGCCGCATAATGGCTGGGCCCGCCGGTGAAGGTGGCGGTGCCGGCGACCAGCGCATCGGCGCCCGCGGCAACGGCGCGCGGCGCGGTCTCGCGGTCGATGCCGCCATCCACTTCCAGGTCGATCGCCCGGCCGCTGGCATCGATCCGCCTGCGCAGCTCGGCGATCTTGCCGAGCTGGCTCTCGATGAACTTCTGCCCGCCAAAGCCCGGATTCACGCTCATCACCAGGATGAGATCGATCATGTCCATCACATAGTCGACGGCGTCGACCGGCGTGGAGGGATTGAGCACCACGCCGGCACGCTTGCCCAGGCCCTTGATCGTCTGGAGCGTGCGGTGGAGGTGCGGGCCCGATTCCGGGTGCACCGAGATGCAGTCGGCACCGGCATCCGCGAACGCCTGGAGCAGCGGATCGACCGGCGCGATCATCAGATGCACGTCGAACGGCTTGGCCGTGTGCGGGCGCAGCGCCTTGATCACGCCCGGCCCGATCGTGATGTTGGGCACGAAATGCCCGTCCATCACGTCGACATGGATCCAGTCGGCTCCCGCCGCGTCGATGGCGCGGATTTCCTCGCCGAGCCTGGCGAAATCGGCGGAGAGGATCGAAGGTGCGATGCGGACGGCCATGACGAATCCTTAGGCACCCCGCGATTCGCGCGCAACCTCAGCCGTTGCGGACGAGCCTCGCGATGAAGAAACCGTCCAACCCCCCGGCATCGGCAAGCGTTCCGGGGAGCAGGCGCAAACTCCCGTCCGCGCGCGGCATGACGCCATCGGGGAGCTCTTCGGGCCGGACCGGCAGGATCGCATAGTCGGAACGCGCCCCGAGGAACGCCGCCAGCTGCGCCTCGCCTTCCTCGGGCTCGAGCGAGCAGGTCGAGAAGACGAGCGTGCCGCCCGGCCGCACCCAGTCAGCCGCGCGCGCGAGCAGCCTGCCCTGCAGCTCGGCCATCTCCCGGATCAGGCTCGGCCGGACGCGGTGGAGCACGTCGGGATGGCGGCGGAAGATACCGGTGGCGCTGCACGGCGCATCGAGCAGCACCGCGTCGGCCGGCGCGGCGGGCGCCCAGCCGAGCAGATCGGCGGCGATCACCTCGGCGCCGAGGCCGGTGCGCTCCAGATTCTCGTGAAGTCGCGCCAGACGACTTTCGGAGACGTCGACCGCGGTCACCCGCCAGCCGGCGGCGGCGAGCTGGAGCGTCTTGCCCCCGGGTGCGGCGCAGAGATCGAGCGCAGTGCCATCGCCCCCGGGTTCGACCTTGCCGATCAGCCGGGCGGGAAGCGAGGCCGCGAGATCCTGCACCCACCATTGGCCCTCGGCATAACCCGGAAGCATCGCCACCACGCCTTTCTCGTCGAGGCGGAGATGGCCCGGGATCAGGCTGGCGCCGGGCAGGTCGGGCGCGATCGCGGGATCGCGCAGCGTGAGATCGAGCGGCGGCGGCACCGCGATGGCGCGCTCGGCATCCTCGATCGCATGGTCGCCCCAGGCGGCGTGCCAGCGCAGCGCCACCGCATCGGGCAGGGTCGGCGGCTCGGGCAGAGTCGCGCCCTGGCGAACCAGCGCGCCGAACACGCCGTGCACCAGCTTGCGCGGCCCGCCATCGACAAGCGGCAGCACGGTGGCGATCGCGGCATGGCCCGGCGTGCCGAGCGCCAGCGCCTGGACGAGCGCGATGCGCAGCGCGAAGCGCGCCTTGGCGTCATCGGGCAGGCGCTGCTTCGTCGCCGAATCGATCAGCGCGTCGAGATCGGGGAGCCGGCGCAGCACTTCGGCGGCGATGGCATGGGCAAGGCCGCGATCATTGGGGGCAAGGCCCTGCGCGGCCGAGTCGAGCGCCTGCTCCAGCGCCAGCCCGCGCCGGAGCACGGCATCGAGCAGCCTGAGCGCGGCGCGGCGCGTGGGAACACCGGGGGCATCGGGCGCCTGGCGGGGAGCAGGGCGGGAAGAATGGTGGCGCGGCGGCTTCACTTGACCTCGGCGATGGGAAGGACGATCTGCCGCCTATGGCCCAGCGCCCCGCAAATGTGAAACCGCCCGCGTATCTGACGCCGAGCCCGCCGGTGCCCGAGCCCGCGCCGGCGCAGGAGACGAAGGACCCGCTCGGCCAGGATCCCACTCGCTATGGCGACTGGGAGCTGAAGGGCATCGCCGTCGATTTCTAGTCGCCCAGCGCGGCGAGCAGCTTGAGCACCGTGTTCCAGTTGCGCCCGGTATTGCCGTGCGCGAGCCTGGCCTTTTGCAGGGCGGGGATCAGGTTCGAACGGCCCTGGCCCTCGGGGAAATCGGTGAACAGCTCGCGGCCGACCACCACCATGCGCTCGGGGCCGTCATAGCCTTGGGCCAGCCGGTCGATCGCCGCCCGGTCCGGCGCGGTGCGATGGAAGCTGACGACCAGATAGCTCGGCCGCTCCCTGGCTTCCTCGGGAAAGGGATTGGCTTCGACCAGCTTCTCGAGATCGGCGCGGTTGCGCACGAACACCTCGGACTTTAGGCCGGTGGCTTTCTCCAGCGCGGCGTGGAGATCGCGCTCGAGCGCTTCGGGCGCCGCGTCGCCGGCCTCGAACACGACATTGCCCGAGGCGAGGATCGTCCTGACTTCGGTGAAGCCCATATCCTCGACCACCGCCTTGAGCTCCGCCGACTTGAGCTGGCGCTTGCCGAGGTTGATGCCCCGGAGCATCGCCGCCCATTTCACTGCAGCTCCTCCCGCAAGGGCCGGCTGAGCAGCTCCTCGATCACCCGGGCGACGGGGGCGCCCTCGAGCAGGTCGTTGACCGCGCGGGTGACGGGCATGTCGATCCCCGCGTCCCGCGCGGCTTCGCGCAGGACGGGTGCGGTGAAGGCGCCCTCCGCCACGGTCTTGCGGTCGGCCATCAGCGCGGCCGCCTGCTTCCCCTGGCCAAGGCCGAGGCCGAGGGAGAAGTTGCGCGAATTGGTGGAGGAGCAGGTGAGGACCAGGTCGCCCAGGCCGGACAGGCCGGTGAGCGTCTCCGCCTGGGCACCGCGGGCGAGGCCGAAGCGCGTCATCTCGGCAAAGCCCCGGGCGATGAGCGCGGCGCGGGCGTTGAGGCCGAGGCCGGCGCCCTCCACCACGCCGCAGGCGATGGCGAGGACGTTCTTGACCGCCCCGCCGATCTCCGCCCCCACCAGGTCGGCCGAGCCATAGGTACGGAAAGCGGGGCCGGCCAGCCGCTCGGCAAGGCGGGCGCGCAGCCCCTCGTCCTCGCAGGCCAGCGTGACGGCGGTGGGTTTGCCGGCCGCGACCTCATGGGCGAAGGTGGGTCCGGACAGCACCGCGAGCGGCGCCCCGGGGGCGACCTGATGGGCCACTTCGCCGACCAGCAGCTTGGTGCCGGCCTCGATCCCCTTGGCGCAGAGGACCAGCGGCGTCGTGCCGACGGGGAGCTGGGAAAGGACGCCGCGGACGTGCTGGGCGGGCGCGACCACCAGCAGCGCGTCCCGATCCGAAAGCTGCGAAAGCGCCTGGGTGGCGCGGATCGAGGGACTGAGCGGCACGCCGGAGAGGAACAGATCGTTCCGGTGGCGGGTGTTCACGCTCTCGACGACTTCGTCTTCGCGCGCCCAGAGCAGCACGTCCTCGCCGCCACGCGCCGCGACCTGGGCCAGGGCCGTGCCCCAGGCACCGCCGCCGATCACGCCTATCCTCATGCCTTCACTCCCGCGCCGCGCACCTTCTCCGCATCCGGATCGAGCGGCCAGCGCGCCCGCGCCGGCGTGTCGAGCGGATCGCTGAACCCGGCGAGGAACCGTTCGGCCCCCGCCCAACCGATCATCGCCGCATTGTCGGTGCAGAGCCAGAGCGGCGGCGCGACGAAGCGCATGCCGGCTTCCGCCGCCAATCGTTCCAGCGCACCGCGCACCGCCTTGTTCGCGGCGACGCCGCCGGCGACGACCAGCGCCGTCGCCTGCACCTTCGCCAGCGCCCGGCGCGTGCGATCGACCAGGCAATCGACCACCGCCTGCTGGAACGAAGCCGCGATATCCTCGACGCCGTAGCGGCCGACCTTGCGCGCCACGTCGCTCTTCAGGCCGGCAAAGGAGAAATGCGGCTCCGCCGAGCCGAGCAGCGGACGCGGCAGCGGCACCGCCCCGGGATCGCCGCGCGCCGCCGCTTCCTCCACCGCCGGGCCGCCGGGAAAGCCGAGGCCGAGCATCTTGGCGGTCTTGTCGAACGCTTCGCCGGCAGCGTCGTCGATCGTGGTGGCGAGGCGCCGGTACCGGCCCACACCCTCGACCAGCAGCAGCTGGCAATGGCCGCCCGAGACCAGCAGCAGCAGATAGGGAAAGGCGAGATCGGGATCGGTGAGCCGCGGCGAAAGGCCGTGCCCTTCCAGATGGTTGATCGCGATCAGCGGCTTGCCGCCCGCCAGCGCCAGCGCCTTGCCGGCGACGAGGCCGACCATGACTCCGCCGATCAGGCCCGGGCCGGCCGTCGCGGCGACCGCGTCGACATCGGCAAGGGTGACGCCCGCTTCCGCGAACGCGCCCTCGATCAACGGGCCCAGCGCCTCGACATGCGCGCGCGCGGCGATCTCGGGCACGACGCCGCCATAGGGGCGATGGGCCGCCTCCTGCCGCGCCAGCTTGTGCGCCAGCACCCGCCGATCGGTGGTGACCAATGCGGCGGCGGTTTCGTCGCAACTCGATTCGAGGCCGAGGATCAGGGCCATGTCGTTCGTTTCATACTCCGTTGCTTGCGCATCTAGGGTGTCGGGGCGCGATTGTCGAAGTTCGGGATTTTTGGTTCGCGCAGAGGCGCAGAGAGCGCGGAGCAGTAAAACCGCCGCGTAGCGGCCTCGAAACCCTCTGCGCTCTCTGCGCGAACAAAAGTGTCCGCTTCGACAAGCGGCATCCGAGCCGGTAAGGCGAACGACATGGCCGTTTTCAAACTGGGTACCCGGGGCTCGCCGCTCGCGCTGACACAGGCGGAGATGGTACGCGACGCGCTCGCCGCCGCGCACGCGCGGCCCGTGACCGACTTCGAGATCGTCGTGATCCGCACCACCGGCGACAAGGTGCAGGACCGTCCGCTCGCCGAGATCGGCGGCAAGGCGCTGTGGACCAAGGAGCTCGACCGCGCCCTGCTCGCCGGCGAGATCGACGCCTCGGTCCATTCGATGAAGGACGTCGAGACCCTGCGGCCCGAGATGATCGCGATCGCCGCGATGCTGCCGCGCGCCGATGTGCGCGACCGGCTGGTGGGCGCCGCATCCATCGCGGCGATCCCGCAAGGCGGCGTGCTGGGCACCAGCTCGCCGCGCCGCGCCGCGCAGATCCGCAAGCTGCGGCCCGACCTGTCGATCGTGCTGTTCCGCGGCAATGTCGACACGCGGCTGGCCCGGCTGGCCCAGGGAGAAGCCGACGCGACTCTGCTCGCCGCCGCCGGGCTGGCCCGGCTGGGACGCCATGACGTCGGCGCGCCGATCCCCACCAATATCCTCCTTCCCGCCCCGGCCCAGGGCGCGGTGGGCGTCGAGATCCGCGCTGACGATGCCCATGCCCGCGAGCTGCTGCGCGCGATCGACCATGTCGAGACCCATGGCTGCATCGCCGCCGAGCGCGCGCTGCTCGCCGCGCTCAGGGCCGGCTGCCACTCCCCCGTCGCCGCGCTGGCGACGATCGAAGGGGGCATATTGACGCTCGAAGCCGAGCTGCTCTCCGAGGACGGCGCCGCGCACGTCCATGGCGCGATCGAAGGCGCGCCGCTCGATCATGCGCTGCCCGTCGCGCTCGCCCGCGACCTGCTGGCACGCGCACCGGCAGCGGTCCGCCGATTGTTCGAGGGGTGAGCCGCCCGATCGCCGTGCTCCGGCCCGAGCCCGGCAACGGCGCGACCGTCGCGGCGATCGAAGCGGCGGGGGGCATGGCGATCCGCCTGCCGCTGTTCGCCGCGGCGCCGGTCGCCTGGCACGCGCCGGATCCGGCAGCGTTCGACGCGCTGCTGCTGACCAGCGCCAATGCCCTGCGCCATGGCGGGCCGGAGCTGGCCGCGCTGCGGAGCCTGCCGGTCCATGCGGTGGGCGGCGCGACTGCTGCGGCGGCGCGGCAGGCGGGCTTCGCCGTCGCCCATGCCGGCACCGGCGACGGGGCCGCGCTGGTGGCTGCGGCCGAAGCCGCCGGCGTGCGCCGGGCATTGCTGCTGGGCGGGCGCGATCGGATGCTCGAAGCCGGCGGCATCATCGCCCGGGCGCTCACCGTCTATGCCAGCGAACCGCTGCCGATCGCGCGCGAACAGGCAGCGCGGCTGCACGGCGCGGTCGCGCTCGTCCAGTCCCCCCGGGCCGGGGCACGGCTCGCCGAGCTGGTGGCGCCGGATCACCGCGCGACCACCGGCATCGCGGCGATCAGCGCGCGCGCGGCCGAAGCGGCGGGCCGGGGCTGGCTCCGCGTCGCCGTCGCCGCCGACATGCGGGCGGACACACTGATCGCACTCGCCCTGCAGCTCGCCGATTGACCGGGCCGGGCCACGCGGCGAATAAGGGCCCCATGAGCGACGAGACCTTCGCGCCCGCGGCGCCGCGCGTGCCCTGGTGGCGCAGCGCCAGCCTGATCGGCACGATCGCCTTCGCCGGCGGGATCGGCGTGACCATCGCCGCCGTCGGGCTGGCCGGCGGGCTTTCGCCGCGGGCGCCCGCGCCGGCGCCCCTGCCCTCTCCCAACGCCAGCGCGCAGCCGATGGTGCCGACGCTGCCGCCAGGCACCGATCTCGCCACGCTCAGCGCGCGCGAGACGCTGCTGGCGGGCAAGCTGGACCAGATCGAGCTGCGCCTGCGCGACGCCGACGGCAGCGCCCGCAATGCCGCTTCCTATGCGACGCGCGCCGAGCGGATGCTGATCGTCCTCGCGACGCGGCGCGCGCTCGAGCGCGGCCAGCCGCTGGGGCCGCTCGAGGGCCAGCTCAAGCAGCGTTTCGGTGAGCATGACGGCGACGCGGTCGCCGCGATCCTGCGCGCCGCCGCCCAGCCGGTGACGCTCGAGGATCTGCGGCTCGCGCTCGACACGCTGGGGCCGCGCCTCGCCAATGATCCGGGCGACAGCCTGTGGAACCGGGTGCGCCGGATGCTCGGCAACCTGGTGGTGCTGCGCCAGGCCGACACGCCGAGCCCGCTGCCCGCCGAGCGGCTGCGCCGCGCCCGCCGCGCGCTCGACCGCGGCGATGTCGAGGCGGCGCTCGCCGAAGTGGCCCATATGCCCGGCGTCGCGGTCGCCGAGAGCTGGACCGGCGCCGCCCGACGCTATGTCGCGGCCCGCGCCGGTCTTGCCGAGATCGAGCGCGCCGCGATGGACGTGCCGTCGCCGGCCGCCCGGCAGGCGGGATAGCCGCACCGCATACCCCATGCCGTCATCCCGACGCGCGCCGGGAACCGGAGCCATTAAGCGGGACGGCGGAGCAACACCCGGCCTTGGCCGGGCCGACGAGAGAAGGACGAGGAAATGGCAGAGATGGGCCGGTTCGACTGGTCGGACCCCTTCGGGCTCGATGCGCAGCTGACCGACGAGGAGCGGATGGTCCGCGATGCCGCCCGCGACTATGCGCAGGGCGAGTTGCTGCCGCGCGTGACCAGCGCCTATCTGGAAGAGCGGTTCGACCGCGAGATCATGGCCGAGATGGGCGCGCTGGGCCTGCTCGGCGCGACCATTCCCGAAGCCTATGGCGGCGCGGGGCTCGGCTATGTCTCCTATGGGCTGGTCGCGCGCGAAGTGGAGCGCGTCGATTCGGGCTATCGCTCGGCCATGTCGGTGCAGAGCTCGCTCGTGATGCACCCGATCAACGCCTATGGCACCGAGGCGCAGAAGCGGAAATATCTCCCCAGGCTCGCCACCGGCGAATGGGTGGGCTGTTTCGGGCTGACCGAACCCGATGCCGGCTCCGATCCCGGCGGCATGCGCACCCGCGCGGCGAAGATCGACGGCGGCTACCGGCTGACCGGCAGCAAGATGTGGATCACCAACTCGCCGATCGCCGACGTGTTCGTCGTCTGGGCGAAGAGCGAGGCCCATGGCGGCGGCATCAAGGGCTTCGTGCTGGAAAAGGGCATGAAGGGCCTTTCGGCGCCCAAGATCGAAGGCAAGCTGAGCCTGCGCGCGAGCATCACCGGCGAGATCGTGATGGACGGCGTGGAAGTGGGCGAGGACGCGCTCCTGCCCGAGGTGCAGGGACTGAAGGGGCCGTTCGGCTGCCTCAACCGCGCGCGCTACGGCATCGCCTGGGGGAGCATGGGCGCTGCCGAGGCCTGCATGCACGCCGCCCGGCAGTATACGCTCGATCGCGCCCAGTTCGGCAAGCCGCTGGCGGCGAACCAGCTGGTGCAGCTCAAGCTCGCCAACATGGAGACCGAGATCGCGCTCGGGCTGCAGGCGGCGCTGCGGGCCGGCCGGATGTTCGACGAGGGGACGCTCGCGCCCGAGGCGATCTCGATCATCAAGCGCAACAATTGCGGCAAGGCGCTCGACATCGCCCGCATCGCGCGTGACATGCATGGCGGCAACGGCATCTCGGCCGAGTTCCATGTGATGCGCCACGCGATCAACCTCGAGACGGTCAACACCTATGAAGGCACGCATGACGTCCATGGCCTGATCCTGGGCCGCGCGATCACCGGGATCGCGGCGTTCTGATGGCACCCGATCGGCAGCCGGTGCTGGAAGGCGCGCTGGTGGTGCTGCGCCCCAGCACGCCGGCGGACTGGGACGCGCTGTTCGCGGTCGCCTCCGATCCGCTCGTCTGGGAAGTGCATCCGGCGCATGACCGCTGGCAGGAGCCGGTGTTCCGCGCCTATTTCGACGCCGGCATCGCCAGCGGCGGGGCGCTGACCATCCTCGACAAGGCGACCGGCACCGTGATCGGCTCGTCGCGCTTCGACAATTGGGTGCCCGAGGCCGACGAGATCGAGATCGGCTGGACCTATCTGGCGCGGGCCTATTGGGGCGGCGTCTACAATCGCGAGATCAAGCGGCTGATGCTCGATCACATCCACCGGTTCGTGCGCACCGTGGTGTTCACCGTGGGCGTGGAGAATCTGCGCTCGCGCCGGGCGATGGAGAAGATCGGCGGCGTGGTGCGGCCGGGCACGGTCGAGCGGATGATGGCGGGCGAGATGAAGCCGCACCTGATCTACGCGATTTCCCGGCCATGAAGCCGCTGGAGGGGATCAGGGTCGTCGAGCTGGCGCGGATCCTCGCCGGCCCGTGGTGCGGCCAGCTGCTCGCCGATCTGGGCGCCGAAGTGGTGAAGGTCGAGCGGCCGGGCGAAGGCGACGACACCCGCCAT
Source organism: Sphingomonas sp. NPDC092440 (assembly GCF_044754985.1). Taxonomy (NCBI): domain Bacteria; kingdom Pseudomonadati; phylum Pseudomonadota; class Alphaproteobacteria; order Sphingomonadales; family Sphingomonadaceae; genus Sphingomonas; species Sphingomonas sp. NPDC092440. The sequence continues at coordinate 326,982 of NZ_JBIVQA010000004.1, forward strand.
TGGGGGCCGCCCTTTCTCCACGATGCCGAGGGCGAGAATCGCGACGCCGCCTATTTCCACGCCTGCAACCGCGGCAAGACGAGCCGGGCCATCGACATCGCCACGCCCGAGGGGCAGGCCGCGGTGCACGCGCTGGTGGCGGACGCCGATGTGGTGATCGAGAACTACAAGATGGGCGGGCTGGTGAAATACGGGCTCGACGCGGCGTCGCTGCGGGCGCGCCATCCCCGGCTGATCGTCTGCTCGATCACCGGCTTCGGCCAGACCGGGCCCTATGCGCCGCGCGCGGGCTATGACTTCATCATCCAGGGCATGGGCGGCTTCATGTCGCTGACCGGCGAACCCGACGGCGCGCCGCAAAAGGCCGGCATCGCCTATGCCGACATCTTCACCGGCGTCTATTCGGCGGTGGCGATCCTGGCGGCGCTCAGGAAGCGCGACCTTACCGGCGCGGGCGCGCATATCGACATGGCGTTGCTCGACACCCAGGTGGGCGTGCTCGCCAACCAGGCGCTCAATTGGATGGCATCGGGCCAGGTGCCGCACCGGATGGGGAACGGACACGCCAATCTGGTGCCCTATCAGGCGTTCCACGCGAAGGATGGCGAGCTGATCATCGCGGTGGGCAATGATTCGCAGTTCCGCAAGCTGTGCGGGGTGCTGGGGCTCGCGTACGGCGCCGATCCGCGCTTCGCGACCAATCCCCAGCGCGTGGTGAACCGCGCGGCGCTGATCCCCCTGCTCGAGGCCGCGATCCGGCAATGGGCCAAGGCCGATCTCTACGAGGCGCTGGAGGCCGAGGGCGTGCCGGCCGGGCCGATCAATGGAGTCGACGAAGTGTTCGCCGATCCGCAGGTGGTGGCGCGGGGCATGAAGATCGAGCGTGACGGCCTGCCGGGGATCGCCACGCCGATCATGATCGACGGCGAGCGCATGGCCGCCGACCGGGCCAGCCCCAGGCGGCCCTGACGCGGGCCAACAGGGCAACGAAGAAGGGCGGCCCCTTTCGGGACCGCCCTCTTTCCTTTCAGGCCTGTCCGAAGATCAGAAATTGACCTTCGCACCCACCGTGAAGCGGCGGCCATAGATGTTGTCGCCGGCCTGGACCGGATTGTAGAGATACGCGCCATAAGTGACCGGATCGACGCCCGGCAGGCGATCGAACAGGTTGAGCACGTTCGCATAGATGGTGAACTTGTCCGCGATCTTGGCCGTCGCGTTCAGGTCGAACGTGATGTAGCTCTTCACCCGGCAGCCGGTATAGGCGGGCGACGGCGCCAGGCCGCAATCCTCATACGCATTGCCCTGGTCCATCGCCGACAGGTTGTAGCCCGAGGTGTAGTTGACCGTGCCGCTCAGGGTATAGTTGCCGATCGCGAAGCTGTTCAGCCAGCTGCCGCGCCAGCGGAACGTGCCCGTGCCCGCCGTCAGGTTGAAGTTGCCGAGGGTGTCGACATAGGTCTGGCGCGTGCCGTCGGGCAGCGTGGTGCTGAGCTCGAGCATGAGCGTCGCGTCGAGGTTGCTCGTCCAGGTCACGTCGCCGAAGCGGAAGCGCCCATTCGCGGCGAAGTCGATGCCTTCCGCCTTCTGCGTGTTGGCGTTGACATAGTGCGACTGGACATAGGCCACGCGCGGCAGCGCACCCGGATGGGCCGGATCCGCGGCGTCGGGGATGATCGTATAGCCGGCCGGGATCGGATTACCGGCGTAATAGGCCTGGAGCGCCACACCCGAGGAGAGCGACGTGATCGCATCGGTCTTCTTGATGTTGAAGTAATCGACGCTGATCGAGACGCTGTGCAGCGGCTGGAAGACGGCACCCAGCGTGATGCTGCGCGACTTCTCCGGCTTCAGGTCCGGCGAGGCAAGCGTGGTCTGACCATAGCTCGCCGTCCGCAGATATTGCGGGCAGGCAGTGCTGAAAGTCGCGACCGAGCAGCCATATTGGGCCAGATACGCATCGTTGAACAGGCCGGCCGAGTTGGTGACATAGCCCGTGGTCGGCAGCGCGTTCGCCTCGCCGAAGCTGGGGATGCGGAAACCGCGTGACCAGTTGCCGCGCAGGGTCAGCATCTCGAAGGGCTTGATCTTCGCGCCGACCTTCGGCGAGAAATTGCTCTGACCGGTCGAATAATGGTCATAGCGGCCCGACGCGTTGAGCTCGAGGAACTCGAACACCGGCACGCTCAGTTCGCCGAACGCCGAGGCGACCGTGCGGTGCCCCTCGGTACCGAACGCGTTGATCGTGAAGTAGCGCTGGGTCGGCCCGTTGATGTCGCTGTTCGCCGAGGGCGCATCGACCGCCTCGTAGAAGAGCGAGCCGCCGACGGCGAGCTGGACCGGACCGCCCGGGAGCTGGAACAGCGCCTTGCTGACGCTCGCCTGGACCTGGTAGAGATCCGAGGAGGCATCGACGTTCAGCTCCGGCGCCAGATAGCTCTGTATCGCAGCGCTGTTGGCCGAGGGATTGACGAAATTGTACGTGCCGTCGGCAATCACGTCGAGCAGATGCTGGATATAGATATAGCCGTTGGACGTGCGGCGCAGATCGGTGTGCATCGCCGTGGCATCGATCTTGTAGTTCCAGTCGTCGCCGAAGCTGCCCTTGATGCCCGCGGCGGCGCGATACACGCGGCTGCGCGTCTCGTCATAGCGCGTGATGTTGGGCATGCCGCCGATCAGCAGCGCCGTCTGGCCCGAAGCCGCGAAGGGATTGTTCGGGTTGAGCGTGCCGTTGGCCGCGGTGCAGTTCACGCGCGCGGCGCAGACATAGACCGGCAGCGTCAGCGGGCCCGACCCCGGCGCGAAGCTCGGGCCGCTGCCGCGCGTCGAATAGGGCGGAGAAAAGATGCCCGCCGGCGCATTGGCGTAGATCGACGAGGGCAGGCCCGAATATTGGCTGCGCGACTGCTGGAAGTTGAGCTCCAGATAGGCCTCGGTCGAATCGCCGAACGTCTTGGCGACGTGCGCCGTGAAGCCGAAGCGATCGATCTCCGGCGCGACCACGCCGTAGCGGTTGGTCATGTCCTGCTGGCACATCGCTAGGGGCACCAGGCCGCTGCCGGCCTGCTGGGCCGCCGTGGTCTGGATCGGCGTGCCATTGGCGCAGCCGCTCCCGAGCAGCTGGTAGCGACCGCCCGAGCTCGGCGCGACATAGAGGTTCGAGCCGGCGGAGGTCGTTCCGAAATTGTCGCCGTTGATCAGGTTGTTCGGCCCGCCGATCCCGGTCTGGTCGTCCGAGTTGAACGGATAGGGCAGGTCGCGGGTGCTGACCGCGTCGGCGTGATAGTAGAAGCCGCTGATATAGGCGTTGAACCCGTCGCGATCGAGGTCGCCGGTGCCGGCGGTCAGCGAGAAGCGCTGGGTCGCCGCGATGCCGTCCTGCGACACGCCGGCCTCGGCCCGGGCCGAGAGGCCGGTGAAGCTGCGCTTGGTGATGATGTTCACCACGCCCGCGATCGCATCGGCGCCGTAGCTCGACGAAGCGCCATCCTTCAGCACCTCGACGCGGTCGACGATATCGTCCGGAATCGTGTTGAGATCGACGAAGTTGCGGGTCGCGTCGTCGGCGAGCGGATAATAGGCCGCGCGCAGGCCGTCGAACAGCACCAGCGTCGAGTTGGTCGTCAGGCCGCGTAGCGAGATGCCCGACGCGCCGCCGGCGAACGCACCATTGGCCGAGAAGCTGTTGGTGAGCGAGGGACCGTTGTTGGCGGCCAGGCGCTGCAGGCCGTCCTGGACGGTGCTGATGCCGCGCTGATCGAGCGATTCGGCCGTGACGGTGGTTACCGGCGACGTCGTCACCCGGGTCGCGAACAACGAGCCGGTGACGACGATTTCGGCGTCGTCGGCCGCCGGCGCGGGCTGGTTCTGGCTGGGGGTAGGAGTGGAGGCGGGGGCGGTGTCCTGCGCGAAGGCGGGGACGGCGAGGAGGCTCGTGGCCAGAGACAGCGCCGAGAGCGCGGTCCCCGCACGGAGCGTACGAGCGATATTACGCTTGAACATGGTACCCTTTCCCTACTGCCCAGCGCTAGCGTTGCGCGGGGTGTGAGCCGGCCGTGCCGCCGGAACGGCATGGACTGGCTTCGGGATGAGAGTCGCGGATTCGCGCGTAAAGCGCCGAAGATGCCGGCTCGCGTTTTGCCTTTCTTCTGTATCCAGAAAAGCACGCATCTTGGCTGTAATGTTTCTACCAAGTTGCAGGACTGCAAAATTGTGTCGAAACCTCTCAGATTACTACCGATCTGGCATTTTTTAAACCATTTCGGAGGCGTTCTGGTCAGCTTGACTGGCCGAGTCGGCGGGTCAGTTCCCGCGCCGCCGCGGGTGCCCGCACCTTGCCGCCATGGATGAAGAACAGGAAAGTTTCGCGCGGCGCCGCGGGCGGGTCCCGGTCCTCGACATAGGGCAGGCCTTCCGGGCGGCCGCCCGCAGCCCAGGCCTGCGCCGCCGCGGTCCAGCGCGGAAGATCGGCTTCGGGATAGCAGAAGGGATTGTCGTCCTCGCCCGCCTCGAGCCGGGCATAGACGAAGTCGCCGGTCACGTCGGCGATCGCGGGATATTGCGGCGAATCGGCATAGACGATCGCGACGCCGGCCCCGCGGCACAGCGTGACGAATTCGGGAACGGCGAAGCTCTCGTGACGGACCTGCACGGCGTGGCGAAGCGCCACGCCCTCATGCGCGCGCGGCAGCAGATCGAGAAAGGCGCCGAAATCGGCGGCGTCGAATTTCTTGGTCGCCATGAACTGCCACATCAGCGGCCCCAGCCGGTCCCCCAGCGCCACCACGCCCTGGCCGACGAACTTCGCCACCGATTCGCCGGCGTCGGCCAGCACCTTGCGATTGGTGCAGAAACGCGAGCCCTTCACCGCGAAGACGAAGCCGTCGGGCACCGTCTTCGCCCAGCCTTCGAAGGTCGCCGGCTTGAAGCTGGAATAATAGGTGCCGTTGATCTCGATCGCAGTCAGCTGCCGCGAGGCATATTCCAGCTCCTTCTTCTGGCTGAGCCCCTCCGGATAAAAGGTCCCGCGCCAGGGTTCGAAGGTCCAGCCGCCGATGCCGACTCGAATGGGTGCCATGCTCATGCGCCCGACCCTAGCCGCTCCGCGCCGCGCCGCCAGCCCGAAGGCTGCGGCCAAACCCGGTCAGCGCACCCGCGACCAGGTCTGCGTCTTGCAGACGACCCCGAACAGCACACAGCCCTTGCCGACCATCTTGTCGCCGTTCTGGAACTGGATGGTGCCCGAGAAGGTCTGGCGGATATCGGGCACGAACACCTTGCCGCTCCACTTGCCGGGGCCCGCGGGCTTGAGGTCGCGGAACAGGCGCGTGCCGACCAGCTGCTCGGTGCCGCCGCGCCGGGCATCGGCGATCGCCCCGTCGCTCGCCCAGGTGATGGTGCCGCACAGCGCACCGCCGCATTCGTCGATGCGGACATGGACGCTGTTGCCGGGATTGCGCCACTCGCTGGCGATCGGCGCATCGGATGGCGAGCCGGCCGCCGCGGGGGCGACCAGCGTGGAGGAAAGCGCGAGCGCGGGCAGGATCGCCCGGAAGGACTTGCCGAACATGGCGGGGCTTATCGCCGCCGGAATCTGTACCCAGGCTGAAATGGCCGGCAGCCCGCATGCGCGAATCGGACGGATCGGCCCGGCTCCACGGCCAGGCGCAGCACCCCGATCCGGGCGATACCCGGAACGCCATCGGCAGCGGCCGGGGCGATTTCGGAGCTTTCCTGGAAAGTGCCGGGGATCCGGCAGGAAACGCTGGAGCGGGCGAAGGGATTCGAACCCTCGACCCCGACCTTGGCAAGGTCGTGCTCTACCCCTGAGCTACGCCCGCTCTGGCGTTTTGGCCCGGGCGATCAGCGCACCGGGCGGGTGAGGCGCGGCCACTAGCACCGGCTTTGGGGGTCGGCAACCCCATGGGTGCAACTTTTTTAGAGGCTTGGCTCGTGACGCGCGAAAGCCCACATATCGCCGCGAAACCACGAAGCATTTTTTCAGGAGCACGCGCCTTGGCCACGCTTGGACTCACCCCCGCGGAAAAGGATGCCGTCGACGCGTTCCGCCGCGACGTCGTCGAGCCCTCGATGACCAGTCTCGTCATCATCGATTTCTGGGCGGAATGGTGCGGCCCCTGCAAGGCGCTGGCACCGGTCCTCGAAAAGGTCGCCGCCGACTATGCCGGCAAGGGCGTCGCCCTCGCCAAGGTCGATGTCGATGCGAATCAGTTCATCGCCAACCAGTTCCAGGTCCGCTCGATCCCCACTGTCTATGCGATGTTCCAGGGCCAGCTGGTCGCCGACCTCAGCTCGGCGCGCACCGAATCGCAGCTGCGCACCATGCTCGACCAGATCCTGCGCCAGCTTCCGGTGCAGAGCGCCGACGCGCAGGCGGAGGCCGAGCTGGAGCCGCTGATCGCGATGGGCGAGCAGGTGCTGGCCGAAGGCGATGCCGAACGCGCGCTCGCGATCTTCGAGCAGATCGCCGAGATGGCGCCCGAGCATGGCGCGGTCGCCGCCGGCCGCGCCCGCGCGCTGCTGGCGCTGGGCCGGGCCGAGGAAGCCGAAGCCGTGCTCGCCGCCCTGCCCGAGGACGCCAAGGGCGCCGAGATCGAGCAGGCGCGCGCCGCGATCGCGCTGGCGAAGGAGGCCCGCCCCGTCGAGGATCTGAGCGGCCTCGCCGCGCAGGCGGCGACCGGCGACATGGAAGCGCGCTACGAGCTCGCCGGCGGCCAGATGGCGGCGGGCGATCGCGATGCGGCGGCCGCGACGCTGCTGGGCATGATCCGCGACGATCGCGAATGGAACGAGGGCGCGGCGCGCCAGCGGCTGCTGAAGCTGTTCGAGGCCGCCGGGATCGAGGATCCCTGGGTCGCGGCGCAGCGCCGCAAGCTGTCGGCGATCCTGTTCGGATGATTCCCGGCGGGACGCTCTCGCGCCTCTCGATATTCCCGCTGGGCGGGGCCCTGCTCTTCCCGCGCATGCACCTGCCGCTCCACATCTTCGAGCCGCGCTACCGGGCGATGGTCTCGGACGCGCTGGCGCGCGACCGGCGGATCGGAATGATCCAGCCGCGCGGCCCGGGCGATTCGCCGGCCCTGTTCGAGATCGGCTGTGTCGGGCGCATCGCCGAAGTGGAGGCGCTCGACGACGGGCGCTTCGACATCGTGCTCGAGGGGCTGGCCCGCTTCTCCCTGGTGCGCGAGCTCGACGTCACGACGCCGTTCCGCCAGGTCGAGGCCGCGTTGGAACAGGCGGGCGACATCGAAGTGCTCGCCATGGCCGAGCGCGCCGCCCTCGAGATCGAATCGCGGCGCTTTGCCGATGGCCTCGGCTATGCGGTCGACTGGGAGGCGGTGAGCCGGCTGGACGACGAATCGCTGGTCAACGGCATCGCCCAGATCGCGCCGTTCGACGTGGCGTCGAAACAGGCGCTGCTGGAGGCGGATTCGCTCGCCGAGCGATCGGAGCTGATCGTCCAGCTGATGCAGTTCTTCGGCCGCCACGATGGCGACGAGGGGACGCTGCAATAGGGTGCTCCCTATTTGCCGAAAAGGCGGGAAAGCAAGCCGCGTTTGGGTGCCGGCGCATATTCGGCCACGACCTGATCGCGATAGTCCTGCCATGTCCCGAAGCTTTTTCGGGCGGCTTCCAGCGTGAAGAACCTGCTGGTCTGGAGGTCGATGCCGCGTGCACCTATCGCATGCAGGATCGAATCGACCACTTCCATCGCATCAGCGCCACCGCCGCGCACGTAAAGCGAGACGCCGCTGCATTCCGCATCGTTTCCCAAATTGAACTCGATCGACCAGCCCTCACGCCTGAGCAGGCCCCAGCCGGGGTCACTGAAATCGACGTCGGGCAGCACGGCCCTGATCTTCAAGATCACCGTATCGCGCGGACCCAGTGGCTGGGGATCGAAGTCCTCGGGAATGTCCTCGACCGAAGCGACGGGCGGAAAATCCTGCGCGTACAAATCCCAGCTCATCCTGCCATTCCCCGAAATCTCTAGGCCGGCATCCCCTGCAGCAGCTTGGGCACGTCGCCGCTTTCGCCGCGCGCCTCGGCCATGAACCAGTGCTTGAGCGGCGGCAGCCGGTCGACCGCGGAGAGGCCGAAGCGGCGGACGGCGCTGGCGGTCTTGCCGGGAATGCCGAACAGCCGGGTGAGGCCGTCGGTCGCCGCCGCGACCATGAAGGTGTCGAGCCCGCGCCAGCGCTGGTAGCGCGCGAGCAGCTGCGGGTCGCCCATGTCCAGGCCCAGCCTTTTGCCGTCCACCAGCACCTCGACCAGCGTGGCGACGTCGCGGAAGCCCACATTCACCCCCTGCCCCGCGATCGGATGGATGCCGTGGGCGGCGTCACCGACCAGCGCCAGCCGGTCGCTGGTGATCCAGGCGGCATGGTGAAAGCCGAGCGGATGGCTGAAGCGCGCGGTCAGCGGGCCCAGCCTGCCCAGGAACCCGCCCATGCGCTTCTCCGCCTCGGCCAGATAGGCGCGTTCGGAGATCTTCATCATGCCGGCGGCGTCGCGGGCATGGACCGTCCACACCACGGCCGAGCGATGGCCGTGCGCGTCGTCCAGGAGCGGCAGGATCGCGAACGGGCCGGTCGGATAGAAGATCTCGAAGGCGATGTTCTCGTGGCTGCGTTCATGGCCGAGCGTGGCGACCATCGCGGCATGGTCATAGCTCCAGCGCGCCGTGCTGAGCCCGGCGGCCTCGCGCGTCGGCGAGTTGCGGCCCTCGGCCCCCACCAGCAGCTGGGCATGGACCGTGGTGCCGTCGCTCAGCTCGGCGGAGACGCCGAACGCGCCACGCTCCACGCGGAGCGCGCGCGTCTGCATGCGCATATCGGCCAGGGGCGCCGCGACCGCGGCTTCGTAGAGCGCAGTGCGCAGCACCCGGTTCTCGAACATGTGGCCGAGCGCGCCCTCGCCTTCGCCAGGCGCGAAATCGAGCTTGCCGGGGTCGAGCCCGTCCGAGACGCGGATGCCCGCGATCGGGCAGCCCTTGCCCGCCAGCCGCGCCGCCACGCCGATCGCCTCGAACATCCGCATCGGCGCGCTGGCGATCGCCGAGGCGCGGCCGTCGTGCCGGGCGGCGAGGATCTGCGCCGGATCGGCGGGATCGATCACGATCGAGGAAATGCCATGCGCATCGAGCGCGGTAGCCAGCGCCGAGCCGACCAGCCCGCCGCCGAGGATGAGAACGTCTGCGCGATCCATGGCCCCGCCGTAGCGCCTCCCTTCCCGTCCGTCATCCCCGCGCGAGATGCGGCGGAACGTGCGGGGAACGCTTGACGACGGAGTCCGCTCGGGCGATTAACCGGCCCGCACCCCTGAAAATCTGGAGGCTGGGCATGGCGTCCCGGGCACAGGCGCCGCTTTGGCGCGAAACCATGAAGGCCGGCGCGCGCCGCAGCGGCGCGGTGATTGGCGGAGCCGCTCTGTTCCTGGGCGTGCTCGCGCTCGGCGTGGCGCTGGGCAGCTACCAGCCGACCGATCCGTCGATGAACACCGCGGCCGCCGGCCCCGCGCGCAACTGGATGGGCGAGCCCGGCGCCTGGACCGCCGATTTCCTGTTCGCGCTGCTCGGCCCCGCAGTGGTGCTGTTCCTGCCGATCGGGCTGATCGTCGCCTATCGCCTGCTCAAGGACCGGCCGGTGGGCAACTGGGGCACCATGTTCCGCGGCGTGAGCCTGGGCGTGGTCTTCACCGCCACCGCCCTCGCCTTCTTCTCCGCCGACGCGGTGCTGTCGCTGACGGGCGGCTGGGGCGGCGTGGTCGGCCTGTCGATCGCCGGCTTCTTCAACTGGCTGATCGGCTTTGCCGGCGATCCGGTGATCAGCTGGTGGGCCGGGCGCGGCCTCGGCCTGGTCTGCGGGCTGATCGGCCTGTTCATCTGGTGGCGCAGCCTCGATTTCTCGCTGCCCGAGCGCGTGAGCCTGCCGGGCATCCCCAGCCTCAAGGGGCCGGGCAAGACGGCCCTGCTCGGCGCGCCGGAGAAGGAGCTGCTCGCCGCGCCTGAGCCGAAGATCCGCGAGGGTCGCGAACCGCGCAAGACGGTGGTGCCCGACACCCGGCCCGGCCCGGTGATCGCCGATCGCAACCTCACCCCCTCGCCTGCACGGACCAAGCCGCCGACCCAGACCAGCCTCGATTTCAAGGACAGCTATCAGTTGCCCTCGATCGACCTGCTCAAGCCGCCGCCGGTCAACAAGAATGCCGGGATCGACAAGGCGGCGCTGGAGCGCAACGCCCGGCTGCTCGAAAGCGTGCTCGACGATTTCAACGTGAAGGGCCAGATCGTCGAGGTGCGGCCCGGCCCGGTCGTCACCATGTACGAGCTCGAGCCGGCGGCAGGCATCAAGGCGAGCCGGGTGATCCAGCTCGCCGACGACGTGGCGCGCAACATGTCCGCCACTTCGGCGCGCATCGCCACTATCCCCGGGCGCAGCGTGATCGGCATCGAGCTGCCCAATGCGGCGCGCGAATCGGTCAATCTGCACGAGCTGGTCGCCAGCCAGGCCTTTGAGGACCAGGGGGCGACGCTGCCGCTGGTGCTCGGCAAGAACATCGCGGGCGATCCGGTGATCGCCGACCTGGCACCGATGCCGCACCTGCTCGTCGCCGGCACCACCGGCTCGGGCAAGTCGGTGGGGCTCAACTGCATGATCCTCTCGCTGCTCTACCGGCTCACGCCCGAGCAGTGCCGGATGATCATGATCGATCCCAAGATGCTCGAGCTGAGCATGTACAAGGACATCCCGCACCTGCTCGCCGATGTGGTGACCGAGCCGGCCAAGGCGGTGCGCGCGCTGAAATGGGCGGTCGAGCAGATGGAGGATCGCTACCGGATGATGGCGCATGCCAATGTCCGCAGCCTCGCCTCGTTCAACGACAAGGTGCGCCAGGCCAAGGCCAAGGGCCAGAAGCTCGGCCGCAAGGTGCAGGTGGGCTATGACCCCGACACCGGCAAGCCGATCTACGAGGAGGAAGCGCTCGACCTCCAGCCGCTGCCGCAGATCGTGGTGATCGTCGACGAGCTGGCCGACCTGATGATGACCGCGGGCAAGGAAGTGGAGTTCCTGATCCAGCGGCTGGCGCAGAAGGCGCGCGCGGCGGGCATCCACCTGATCATGGCGACGCAGCGCCCCTCGGTCGACGTCATCACCGGCGTGATCAAGGCGAACCTGCCGACCCGCCTGTCCTTCTACGTCGCCAGCAAGATCGATTCGCGCACCATCCTGGGCGAGCAGGGCGCCGAGCAGCTGCTGGGCAAGGGCGACATGCTCTACATGCCGGGCGGCAAGCAGATCGTCCGCGTGCACGGCCCGTTCGTCAGCGACGACGAAGTCCAGGCCGTGTCCGATCACTGGCGCGCGCAAGGCACGCCCGAATATATCTCCGCGGTCACCGAAGAGCCCGAGGATGGCGGCTTCAGCCTGGACGGCGCCCCGGAGGGTGACGATTCGCCCGAGGACCAGCTCTATCGCCGCGCGATCCAGCTGGTGGCGGAGAGCCAGAAGGCCTCGACCTCCTGGCTGCAGCGCCAGCTCCGCGTGGGCTATAACAGCGCCGCGCGCCTGATCGAGCGCATGGAGAAGGACGAGCTCGTCTCGCGCCCCGACCATGTCGGCCGCCGGGAAGTGCTGATGGATACCGACGGCCGGCAGCTCTAGACGGGATCGAAAACCGCGCCTGGCGGGTTCAGGGGGCATTCAAGCCCATGCCCTCAGGGCATCAGCCGCAATTTCGGAGAATCGACACGTGTTTGCCCGGCCCCTCGCCCTCAGCCTCGCCCTTTCAGCCCCGGCGCTGATCTCGGCGGCGCCCGCGCCGGCACCGATCTCGGCACCGGCGCCGGCCGACCAGCTCGCCCAGGTGCAGCAGCATCTCGAAGCCGTGAGCTCGATGACTGCCAGCTTCGCGCAGACCGACCGCAACGGCCGCACGCTCACCGGCACGATGACGCTGAAGCGCCCGGGCAAGATCCGCTTCCAGTATCAGAAGGGCGTGCCCCAGCTGATCGTCGCCGACGGGCGCAGCCTCTATTTCATCGACTATCAGGTCCGCCAGGTCGAGCGCTGGCCGATCGGCAACTCGCCGCTCGCCGTGCTGCTCAACCCCAAGAAGGACATCGCCAGATACGCCAAGGTGATCCCCACCGGGAGCGACCAGCTCGTCTCGGTGGAGGTGCATGACACGGATCACCCCGAATATGGCCGCATCACCCTGATCTTCCAGAAGAACGCCTCGGCGCCGGGCGGGCTGATGCTCCAGGGCTGGGTGGCGCTCGATTCGCAGAACAACCGCACGACGATCCGCCTGTCGGACCAGGCGTTCAACACGAACGTCAGCGACGGAACGTTCCGCTGGAACGATCCCCGCCGCCAGGGGCCGCGCTAAGCTGAACATCGTTCATGCTGGCGACAGGTTGGCCAGCCTAGAACCTGTATTGCGGATGTGAGGGCGTACCCGGGATTTTCCCCCTGTTGCTCGGGATCTTCACTTCCCGCCTGCGTGACGAACGCTAGGTCGGCCCTCGCTCCATTGCCCCCGGAGCGGGGGCCTTTCCTTGTCCGGGCCTCCCCACTGGTGCGGAGGCGAAACACCGCCTAAATCCCGCCCGATGAAGATCGCTTCCTGGAACATCAACTCCGTCCGCTTCCGCATCGAGATCGTCGAGCAGTTCCTGCGCGAGGAAGCGCCCGACATCCTCTGCCTCCAGGAAACCAAGGTGATCGACGGGGACTTCCCCGAGGCCCCGTTCCGTGCGCTCGGCTATGACCACATCATCAAGCACGGCCAGCGCATGCATCACGGCGTGGCGATCATCGCCCGCGTGCCGGTGGTGGAGGACGACCGGTTCGACTGGCAGGCAAACGGCGAGGCCCGCCATGTCGGCGTGCGGCTGCCGGGCGGCGTGCGGCTGGAGAACGTCTATGTCCCCGCCGGGGGTGATGTTCCCGATCGTGCGGTGAACCCGAAATTCGGCCAGAAGCTCGATTTCCTCGAGCGCATGATCACCTGGTCCGAAGGGCTGGACGTCCCCTCGATCCTGACCGGCGACTTCAACGTCGCGCCGCTGGAAAGCGATGTGTGGAGCCACAAGCAGCTGCTGGACGTGGTGAGCCATACGCCGATCGAAGTGGAGACGCTGGGCCGGCTCCAGGCGGCGAACGACTGGGTCGATCTCGGCCGCCACTTCATCCCCGCGCCGGCGCGCTATTATAGCTGGTGGAGCTACCGGGCGAAGGATTGGGCGGCGTCCGACCGCGGCCGCCGGCTCGATCACATGTGGGCGAGCCGCGACGTCGCCGCGAAGGCCGTGTCGCACAAGGTGTGCGAGCCCTGCCGCTCCTGGCTCAAGCCCTCCGACCATGTGCCCATCGTCACCGAGTTCGATCTTTGAGCGCGCACCAGGCCGCCCGCGCCATCGATGCGCTGCGCCGGGGCTGGCCCGTGGCGATCGGGGACCTCGCATTGCTCGCGGTCGAGACCGGCGATGCCCGGCGGCTCGCGGCGTTCGACGAAGCGGGCACGGCCGACCTGCTGCTCTCGGCCGGACGCGCGGCAACGCTCAAGCTCGCCAACCAGCGCGATGCGGCGACGCCCGATGCGCCGGTGCTGGTGGCGCGCGCGCCCTGGCTCGATTTCGACATGGCGACGGCGCTCGCCGATCCCCAGTTCGATCTCGCCACGCCCCTGAAGGGCCCCTTCCGCGCGATTCCGCTGGCCGAGCCCGTACTGGCCGCCGCCGCGCTGCGGCTGGCGCGCGTCGCCGGGCTGCTGCCGGCTTTCTTCGTGCGCCGCGCCGCCGGCGAGGAAGCGATCACCCCCGCCGACATCGACGCGCACGAGGATGCCGACCGCCTCCGCATCGTCGCCCGCGCCCGGCTGCCGGTCGCCGATGCCGAGGATAGCGAGATCGTCGCCTTTCGCACCGACGAGATGCCCGGCGAGCATGTCGCGCTGCTGATTGGCGAGCCGAACGGCAAGCCGCCGCTGGTGCGCCTGCACAGCGAGTGCCTGACCGGGGACGTGCTGGGCAGCCTGAAATGCGATTGCGGGCCCCAGCTCCAGGCGGCGATCCGCGAAATCCGGGCCAGCGGCTGGGGCGTGCTGCTCTACCTGCGCCAGGAGGGGCGCGGGATCGGGCTGATCAACAAGCTGCGCGCCTATGCGCTGCAGGACCAGGGCTTCGACACGGTCGACGCCAATACCCGGCTGGGCTTCGCGATCGACGCGCGCAACTTCGCCACCGCGGCGAAGATGCTGTCGCTGCTCGGCCAGCGCCAGGTGCGGCTGCTGACCAACAATCCCGACAAGGTGGCCGCGCTGGAAACGGCGGGAATCCGGGTGGCCGAGCGGGTGCCGCATTTCCTGCCGCCCAACCCGCACAATGAACGCTATCTCGCCACCAAGCGCGACCGGACGGGGCACCAGTTCTGAGATATTTCCTCGACACCGAGTTCAACGGCGTTGGCGGGCCGCTGATCGCGCTGGCGCTGGTGCCCGAGGATGGGAGCACCCCCTTCTACGAAGCGCTGCCCTGCCCCGACCCCACGCCCTGGGTGGCGGCGCACATCCTGCCGGTGCTCGATACGGCGCCGATATCGCGTGCAGCGATGGGCCAGGCCTTTGCCGCCTATCTGGGCAACGACCCCGACCCGCTGCTCGTCGCCGACTGGCCGGAGGACATCGCCCATGCCGCGCAGCTGCTGATCGTCGCGCCGGGCCGGCGCCATCCGATCGACCGCATCCGCTTCGAGCTGTGCGACGCCTTCGGCTTCGACAGCGCGGCGATGAGCAAGCGGCCGCACAATGCGCTGGCTGACGCCATGGCGCTGCGGGAGCATCTGCTCGCCCGCGAGGCGCGGGGCCTCTAGCCCACGGCGCTTTCTCACGCTTCGCCGCGTCGTTGCGGTGCCGGTCAGGCGACCAGCCGCGCCACTTCGTCGAAATCATGCGCGATCAGCGTCACGCCCAGCGCGCGCAGGCGCTCGGCATGGTCGGGCGCGCAATGCGAGCCGGCGCACAGCCCGATGACATCGGCACCCGAGGCGACCGCGCCGGTCACCCCGACCGGCGAATCCTCGAGGATCACGCAGCGCCGGATCGGCACCCCGATCGCTGCCGCGGCGTGGAGATAGAGATCGGGCGCCGGCTTGCCCCGCGCGACATGCTCGTGACCGCTATAGATATGCTCGCCGAACGCGGCGCGGATGCCGAGATGCGCGAGGTGCCGGCTGATCCACCGGGTCGAGCTCGACGAGGCGATCGCGCGGGGCAGTCCGGCGGGCAATTCCTCGACGAAGCGAATCGCCCCGGCAACGGCGGGCAGCCCCTCCTCCAGCACGCGCGCATCCTCCTCGGCGCGGGCGGCGTGGAAATCCTCGGGTATCGCCCGGCCGATCCAGCGTTCGATCGCGCCCAGGAAATCCGCGCCCGACAGGCCCATGAAGTTGGCCATCGAATCCTCGGGCGTGGTCGGATGGCCGATGCTGGTCAGATAGGCCGCGATCTGCCGGTTGCCGGCCGCTTCGCTCTCCAGCAGCACGCCGTCGAAATCGAACAATATCGCATCATATTTCACGCGCGCGCTCCGAACAGGGCAGTGCCGACGCGGACATGCGTCGCGCCGATCGTCACCGCCGTCTCGAAATCGCCCGACATGCCCATGGAGAGCCCGCCAAGGCCGTGATCGCGGGCGATGCTGGCGAGCAGGGCGAAATAGGGGGCGGGCTCGAGATCGAGCGGGGGCACGCACATCAGCCCCTGCACGGGGAGATCCGCGGCACGCGCCTCGGCGAGCAGCTCGGGCAGCGCGGCCACGGCGCAGCCGCCCTTCTGCTCCTCGTCTCCGATATTGACCTGGAGGAAGCAGGCGGGGCGCCTGCCCGCCTTGTCCATCGCCCGGGCGAGCGCATGCACCAGCGAAGCGCGGTCGACCGAATGGATCGCGTCGAACAGCGCCACGGCGTCCTCGGCCTTGTTCGACTGGAGCTGGCCGACCAGGTGGAGCGCCACGTCCGGCGCCGCTTCGCGCAGCGCCGGCCATTTGCCCTCGGCCTCCTGCACGCGATTCTCGCCGAACACGCGCTGGCCAGCCCGGATGAGCGGGCGGATGGCGTCGGCATCATGCGTCTTGGAGATGGCGATCAGCGTGACCGCGTCGGCTTCGCGCCCGGCGATCCTGGCCGCGCGCGCGATTCGGGCGCGCACATCGGCAAGGCGCTGGCTGGCTTCGTCTATCGGCATGGCCCGCGCTATAGGCAGGGCGATGCGCCGCCGCCACCCCCTCCCGCGCCTTTGGCTGATGACCGACGAACGCATGGGCGATGCCCTGTGGGATGCGCTGGCGCGGCTGCCGCGCGGGGGTGGCGTGGTGTTCCGGCATTACGGCCTGCCGCCGGCCGAGCGGCGGGCGCTGTTCGCGAAGGTGCTGAAGGTGGCACGCCGGCGCGGGCTGACGCTCATTCGGGCCGGGGCGCAGCCGATGCGCGGCGAATCGGGCGTGCATGGCGGGCGCGGCCCGGGCCTGCGCACGGCGCCCGCGCATAGCCGGCGCGAGGCGATCGCCGCGCGGCGGACGGGCGTGGACGCGCTGTTCGTCTCGCCCGCCTTTCCCACCCGCTCGCATCCGGGCGCCCGGGTGCTCGGGCGGGCGCGCTTCGGCCTGTTGGCACGGGGGCTCGGCGTGCCGGTGATCGCTCTGGGCGGAATGGACGCGCGCAGGGCGGCCAGCCTCGGGCCGTTCGGGATATATGGATGGGCGGCGATCGACGCCTGGGCCGGATCGACAGACTAGGATCAAAACCCGATCAAAGCCTTTGATTTCATTCGCCGTATCGATTTCCTTCGTCATCTCCGCAAAAGCGGGGATCCAGGGCCAGGGGCGGATTGCACGCAGTCGAGCCCTGCGCTTTCCGGAGAGCGCCCGCCTAGTGGCGTCGTTGTCCCGAGCTACCCTGGACCCCGCCTTCGCGGGGATGACGGGGTTTGCTGATTAAGGCGTGCCCGTGGATCAAGAACCCGACCCTGTCTCCGCCACCCCGGCAAGGACAGGGATCCGGAGCCGCAGGCAGAGCGGGCGCGGCTTGCTCCGGACTATCCCGAAGCTTCGCCGTCGCGACAACGGAAAGGCATCCGGACTTACGGCAAGCAATTTTCGCGGGGATGACGTCAGGCGTTGGGAAGGACGGACGCGCCGTCAGAAGCGGAAGGCGGTGCCCACATAGACTGCCTGGCTGTCCCGGCGGCTCTCGTTGAGCTTGGGCAGGCGATCTTCCTCGCTGCGATAGCGCACGCCCGCAGTCACATCCAGGTTGCGGGTCAGCGAATAGCTGCCGCCCAGATCGATGGAATAGCTCGGCTTGTCGCCGATCAGCACCGGCGTGTTGGCCAGCGGACGATCCGCCGACGCACTCAGCCGGCCGCTCAGGCGCTTGCCGGTGTAGCTGACGCCGATATCGGCCCGCTCGCGGCTGCCGGGCTGGTCCACCAGCTCGACACGAGTCACATCGCCCGAGACGGCGAGGCGCTTCCAGCCGACCGAGACGCCGAGATTGTACGAGATCGGCGCCAGGTTGACCGGCGCGGCCGCCGCGACGGCAACCTCATGCGCCACGTCGCGGCCGCGCACCGCACGGCTCGAAGTGGCACGGACGGCGACGGTCACGCCATGGCTGCCGCCACGCGCTTCGGCCGGCGTGAAACGGAAGCTGCCCTCGGGCAGGCCCGAACGGGCGAGCACCGCGGCGAGCTTGGGATCGGCTGCAGCCGGCGTGAAGATGCCGATGCCGCCGCGCGCCGGCACGGCGGCGCGCTTGGCCGGGACGACGCGATCGACCCTGCTGGTCTGCGCCTGGATCGCCGGCGCGAGCAGGAGCCCGGCAGCGCAGAGCGCTCCCAGTGCAATTCCCGTCCTCGTCCGTCCGACTCGCATCGTCATGAATCCCTAGATGATGTCGCCTACCATGATTCGGAACCATGGTTCCACCGGTGGCACAAATTTCGTGACGGTGTTGCACCAGACCCACAGAATCTGCTTGCAGCCCCTTTAACCAGCAGTGTTTCAAACGTGCGAATCGGGGCATGGCTTCCCGCCTTGCTCCCGCCACATGCGCCACTATAGATGCTCCCGACTTTTCTCGCCTGGTAGGAATGTGACGATGAACCGCCTGTTGCGCACCGCGATCCTGGGGTCGCTTGCTCTCTCGATCACCGCGTGCGGCGGTCACACCAAGCGCCCCGAGGCGGATCTCGCCGCCTCGAAGGTGACGACGATCGGCGTCAACTCCTATCTGTGGCGCGCCAGCCTCGACACGCTGAGCTTCATGCCGCTGCTCCAGACGGATTCGAACGGCGGCGTGATCGTGACCGACTGGTACGTGAATCCCAATGTCCAGACCGAGCGGATGAAGGTCACCGTGACGATCCTCGACCAGGATCTGCGCGCCGATGCGCTGCGCGTCGCGGCGCTGCGCGAAGTGAACCGGGGCGGCGCCTGGGTCGCCGCGCCGGTCCAGGCCGCAACGGTGCAGAAGCTCGAGGACATCATCCTCACGCGCGCCCGCGACCTGCGCCGCGCCGCCGTGGCCACCAACTGATCCCCTAGTGACGGTTCCAGCCTGCTCTCCCGCCCGGCGAAGCAGGCCGGCACCGCGAGAAGACAGCAGGAACTGATTTGTCTCGCTTCAACCCGTTGAAGGCGGACGCCGCATGGCAGAAGGTGTGGGAAGAGAACCGCACCTTCGCCGCGCGTGACGATTCGCCCAAGCCCAAGAGCTTCGTCCTCGAGATGTTCCCCTATCCCTCGGGGCGCATCCATATGGGCCATGTCCGCAACTACACGATGGGCGACGTGCTCGCGCGCTTCCGGCGGATGCAGGGCATGGAAGTGCTCCATCCGATGGGCTGGGATGCGTTCGGCATGCCGGCCGAGAATGCCGCGATGGAGAAGAAGGTCCATCCCGGCAGCTGGACCCGCGCCAATATCGCGACGATGAAGGCGCAGCTGAAGCGCCTGGGCTTCGCGCTCGACTGGACCCGCGAGCTCGCCACCTGCGAGCCCGACTATTATGGCCATGAACAGGCCATCTTCCTCGATTTCTTCGAGAACGGCCTGGTCTACCGCAAGGAATCGGCGGTCAACTGGGATCCGGTCGACATGACCGTGCTTGCCAATGAGCAGGTGATCGACGGGCGCGGCTGGCGCTCGGGCGCGCTCGTCGAGCGGCGCAAGCTCAGCCAGTGGTTCCTCAAGATCACCGAATTCGCCGAGGACCTGCTGGAAGGCGTGCGCGGGCTCGAGCACTGGCCGGACAAGGTCAAGCTGATGCAGGAGAACTGGATCGGCAAGTCCGAGGGCCTGCAGTTCGACTGGACGCTTTCCGACGGCGAGAAGCTCCAGGTCTACACGACCCGCCCCGACACGATCTTCGGGGCGAGCTTCATTGCCGTGGCGGCCGATCATCCGATCGCGCAGAAGCTGGCCGCTTCGAACCCGGAAGTTGGCGCGTTCATCGAGCTGTGCAAGCAGGGCGGCACCACCGCGGCCGAGCTGGAGACGCAGGAGAAGCTGGGCTTCGACACCGGCCTCACCGCGACGCATCCCTTTGATAACGCTTGGCAAGTTCCGGTCTATATCGCGAATTTCGTGCTGATGGACTATGGCACCGGCGCGGTGTTCGGCGTGCCGGCGCACGATCAGCGCGACTTCGAATTCGCGCGCAAATATTCGCTGCCGATCCGTCGCGTCGTCTCCGAAGGCGACAAGACCGCGCCCGAATTCCGCGATGCCGAGGCCTATACCGGCCCGGGCACGCTGGTGAACTCGCACTTCCTCGACGGCATGGACGTGGCCGACGCCAAGCGCGCCGTCATCCAGCGCGCCGAGGAAGGTGGCTGGGGCAAGGGCCAGACGGTGTGGCGCCTGCGCGACTGGGGCGTCAGCCGCCAGCGCTATTGGGGCACGCCGATCCCGATCATCCACTGCGAGAGCTGCGGCGCCCAGCCGGTGCCGCGCGACCAGCTGCCGGTGGTGCTGCCCGAGGATGTCAGCTTCGACGTGCCCGGCAACCCGCTCGACCGCCATCCGAGCTGGAAGCATGTCGACTGCCCGAAATGCGGCGCGCCCGCGCGCCGCGAGACCGACACGCTCGACACCTTCGTCGATTCCTCCTGGTATTTCATCCGCTTCGCCAGCCAGCCGAGCGACAAGCCGTTCGACAAGGCCGTGGCCGAGCAATGGCTGCCGGTGGGCCAGTATATCGGCGGCGTCGAGCATGCGATCCTGCACCTGCTCTATGCCCGCTTCTTCACCCGGGCGCTGCGCCATATCGGCAAGCTCGACGTGACCGAGCCGTTCGCCGGCCTGTTCACCCAGGGCATGGTGACGCACGAGACCTACAAGTCGCTCGACGGTCGCTGGCTCTCGCCCCAGGAAATTCGCAAGGACAGCGCCGGCGCAGTGGGCCTCGCCTCGGGCGAGCCGATCGAGATCGGCCGCATCGAGAAGATGTCCAAGTCGAAGAAGAACACCGTCGATCCCGAGCCGATCGTCGACCAATATGGCGCCGACGCGGTGCGCTGGTTCATGCTCTCGGACTCGCCGCCGGAGCGCGACCTGGAGTGGACCGAGAACGGCATCGAAGGCGCCTGGCGCTTCGTGAACCGCTTGTGGCGCCTGTTCGACAGCCTTTCGGACGGCGAAGCCGGCACCGGCCGCGATGTCGAGCTCGACAAGCGGCTGCACCGCACCATCGCCGGCGTGGCCGAGGATGTGGAGGCGCTGGCCTTCAACAAATCGGTCGCCAAGCTCTACGAGCTGGTCGGCGCGATCGAGAAGGCGCAGCCTTCGGCGTCCAGAACGGAAGCGATCCGCACCCTCGCCCGCATCGTCGCGCCGATGGTGCCGCACATCGCCGAGGAAGCCTGGGCGGCCATGGGCAATCCGGGCCTGATCGCCGATGCCGAATGGCCCGCCGTGGCTCCCGCGCTGCTCGTCGACGACGAAGTGACGATCGCCGTGCAGGTGAATGGCAAGCTGCGCGATACGCTGCTAATGCCGAAGGGCGCGGCCAAGGATCTGGTCGAAGCCGCGGCACTTGCCAGCGACAAGATCGTTCGATCGCTCGAAGGCAAGCAACCCAGGAAGGTGATCGTCGTGCCCGATCGTCTGGTGAACATCGTCGCATGAGGCAGCTGGCGCTCCTCGCCGCCGCCGCGCTCGCCTTGTCGGGCTGCGGCCTTCGCCCGCTCTATGGCGGCGGGCCCGATGGCGCGGTGCGCTCCACGCTCTCCGCGGTCGAAGTCGCGCCGATCAAGGGCCAGTCGGGCTGGCTGGTCGCCAATGCGCTCAAGGACCGGCTCGACCATAATGAC
Source organism: Sphingomonas sp. NPDC092440 (assembly GCF_044754985.1). Taxonomy (NCBI): domain Bacteria; kingdom Pseudomonadati; phylum Pseudomonadota; class Alphaproteobacteria; order Sphingomonadales; family Sphingomonadaceae; genus Sphingomonas; species Sphingomonas sp. NPDC092440. The sequence goes on from NZ_JBIVQA010000004.1 coordinate 348,378, forward strand.
GCCCCTGCCCGCTATCGGCTGGAAGTGACGCTGGACGACCAGATCGCGGGCCTGGGCGTGCGGCGCGACGATTCGGTGGCACGCGAGCGGCGGACGCTGCGTGCGCGCTACCAGCTGATCGACCTCTCGAACGGCAATGTCGTGCTCGACGCCACCGCGGGCTCCGATGCCGGCATCGACGTGGTCGGCAGCGAATATGCCACGATCGCGGCCGAGAAGAGCGCGCTCGAGCGGCTTTCGGGCATCGTCGCCGACCAGATCGTCGCGCGCGTCGCCCGCTATGCGCAGAACGCGCCCGGGACGGGCAGCCAGTGAAGGCCAACGCGACGCAGATCCGCGCCGCGATCGAGAAGCTCAACCCCGACACGCGGCTCTACCTGTTCCACGGTCCTGACGAGGCCGGCGCCGCCGATCTCGCCGCGAGGCTCGGCAAGGCGCTGGGGCCGGAAGCCGAACGCATCGACCTCGACATGAAGGCGTTGCGCGAGCAGCCCGGCCGGCTTGCCGACGAAGCGGCATCGCTCTCGCTGTTCGGCGGCGCCCGCTATGTCCGCGTGCTGGGCGTCGAGGAAGGCGCGGCGGAAGCGATCGGACTGCTGCTGAACGCCGAGCGCGCCGGCAATCCGGTGGTAGCGATCGGCCCCGGGCTGAAGGCAAGCGGCAAGCTGGTGAAATCGGTGATCGCCGCGCAGAACGCCTATGCCCATGCCTGTTATGTGCCCGAGGGCATCGACGCGACCCGCCTGGCCGCCAATATCGCGCGCGAGCACGGCCTGCGGCTAACCGGCGACGTGCCGCAACGGCTCGCCACCGCCACCGCGGGCGACCGGGCGATCCTGGCGCGCGAGATCGAGAAGCTGGCGCTCTATCTCGATGCGGCGCCGGAGCGGCCCAGGGATGCCGATGGCGCTGCGCTCGACGCGATCGGCGCCGATCTGGGCGATTCGGACCTGAGCGATGCGATCACGGCGGTGGTGGATGGCCGTGTCGGCGATATCGGCACCGAGCTCGCCCGGCTGGGCGAAGGCATCGGCGTGCCGCTGATGCGCCAGCTCGCCCGGCGGCTGCAATCCATGGCCGAAATGCGGATCGACCTGGATCGCGGCGGCGATATGGATGAAGTGCTTGAGAAACATCGCGTTTTCTTCCGCGAGAAAGCCGCCACCGGCCGCGCGCTGCGCCGCTGGAACGGCGTGCAGCTCGCCCGCGCGATCGATCGGGTGCGCGAGGCCGAACGGGCGATGATGCATTCGGGCAGCGCCGGCGAAGTGCTGGCGGATGCCGAGGCGGTGACGATCGCGCGCCAGGCGGCGCGGGCGCGAGGTTAAGCCCCGGCTGTCTCTGTCAGCCCTGTTGAAGGACGGGTCATCGTCATCCCCACCCGCGCGGGGATGACGATATCTGCTGATTGAATCGTGAACCTAGACAGGCAGCGCCTTACCTGAACGCACTAGTTCGATCACGCTGTCCCGGCTTTCCTGAGCAACATAGACAACGGCGCCGTTAAGATAGCCTGCGTTCATCAGGAACGTGGCGTCCTTTCCGACACTATCAGCAGATGTCATTTCTCCACTCGTCATCCTCATCGGAGCGGCGGCGATCTTGTTGCACAATTCGCGCTGACTAGGCGTTAGCGGGGCATGCTCCGTCATCTATCTCTCCCTTCACAACTAGAGAGAGATGACTCGACCAACGCGAAGTGCGCAATTCCCTCAAGCGTCGAGACTAATCCATTTCGGTCGATCTATATCCGTTCGCCGCTCAGCCGCTGGCAGACCATGTCGAGCTGGTCGAGCGTCGAATAGGAAAGCGTGAGCGTGCCGCCCTTGGCGCCGTGGACAATCCGCACGTTGAGGCCGAGCACATCGCCCAGTTGATGCTCGAGCGCCGTGATGTCGGCGTCACGGATCTTGGGATCGGCCTTGCGCCGCGATCCCGGCTTGGCGTTGCGCGCCAGCTTCTCGGTCTCGCGCACCGACAGGCCCTTGGCGGCAACTTCTCGGGCAAGCCGCTCCGCCTCGGGCGCGCCGATCAGCGCGCGGGCATGGCCCATGTCGATATCGCCGACCACCACCATCTGGCGCACGCCCTCGGGCAGGTCGAGCAGGCGGAGCAGGTTGGCGATATGGCTGCGCGACTTGTGGACGAGCTTGCCGAGTGCTTCCTGACTGTGCCCGAACTCCCGGATCAGCCGGGCATAGGCCTCCGCCTCTTCGATCGCATTGAGATCCTGGCGCTGGATATTCTCGACCAGCGCGATTTCCATCGTCTCCGCATCGTCGAAATCGCGAACGATGACGGGGACTTCGTGCAGCCGGGCGCGCTGCGCCGCGCGCCAGCGGCGCTCGCCGGCGACGATCTGGTAGTTATGGCCCGTCGGCCGCACGACGATCGGCTGGATCAGCCCGCGCTGCTTGAGCGACTGGGCCAGCTCCTCCAGCTTATCCTCGTCGAAATGGCGGCGCGGCTGGTCCGGATGCGGCACCAGCGAACTGACCGGGAGCATCCGCAGGCCGGAAGCGGCATCGGGCGTGCCCGAGACCGGCGCTTCGGGAACGGCATCGCCCAGCAGGGACGAGAGCCCGCGGCCAAGGCCGGGGCGAGGCTTGCGGTTGGCGTCGGTCATGCGGCTTTCTTGAGCTTGGGCAGGCGGTCGATCACTTCGCGGGCAAGCGCGATATAGGCTTCCGAGCCGGGGCAACGATGATCATAGATCAGCGCCGGCAGGCCGTGGCTGGGCGCTTCGGACAGGCGCACGTTGCGCGGGATCACCGTGTCGAACACCACGCGGCCAAGCACGGCGCGGACATCGTCCGAAACCTGATCGGTCAGGCGGTTGCGACGATCATACATGGTCAGCACCACGCCCAGGATCGACAGGCCCGGGTTGAAGCGGCTGCGGATGCGCTCGACTGTGGTGAGCAGCTGGCTGAGCCCCTCGAGCGCGAAGAACTCGCATTGCAGCGGCACCAGCAAGGCATGCGCGGCCACCATCGCGTTGATCGTGAGCAGGCCAAGCGAAGGCGGGCAATCGATCAGGATCACATCCCAGCGATTGGCATGGTGGCGGGCGATCGCCGCATCAAGCCGGTGCGTGCGCGCTTCGAACTCGATCAACTCGATCTCGGCGCCCGACAAGTCCTGCGTCGCCGGGACGATATCGAGCCCCGGCACCTTGGTGGGCGTGGCGACGTCCTCGAGATTCACATCGCTGACGAGCAGGTCGTAGCTTGAATGCTCGCGCTCCGCACGCGTGATGCCCAGGCCGGTCGAGGCATTGCCCTGCGGATCGAAGTCGATCAGCAGCACGCGCTGGCCGGTCGCGGCGAGCGCGGTGCCGACATTGATCGCCGTAGTGGTCTTTCCCACTCCACCCTTCTGGTTGGCGATAGCGATGCAGATCATCTGGGGCGTACCTTTCGCGCGACCACGATACCCGATTCCGGCTGCGTGATGCTGGGTTCCACGTGAAACGCACCCTGCCATTTCGCGCGCGCCGCATCCACCTCCGATTGCGCACTTCGCCCTTTTGGCAGCAACCAGATTGTGGACGAGTCAGTGCAATGCGCCGCGGCGCGGAACAAATCGGGCAGCGCCGCGACTGCCCGGGCGGAAACGATTGCGGCCTTGCCCTCCGGCACATAGGTTTCGACCTTGCAATGGGCGACCTTGGCCCGATCGCCAATGCCGAGCGCCTCGGCCGCTGCCCGAAGGAACTCGACGCGGCGGATGCGCGGCTCCACCATCACCACCGGGCGATCGATCAGCAGCGCCACGATCAGGCCAGGCATGCCGGCACCCGTGCCGATATCGAGCCAGATCCCCTCCCCCGCTTCGGCCGCCAACGGGATGAGCTGGGCCGAATCGACGAAGTGCCGCGCCCAGAGCGTCTCGAAGGACGCCGCGGAGATCAGGTTCTGCCGAGTCGATTCTTCGCGGAGGATCGCTCCAAAGCGCTCCAGCAGCGTTCCACGTGGAACACCGAAGCGATTCAGGATCCAGTCTCGGGCTTCGTCTTCGGTCATGCAGCGCGCCGTTTCGCGTGGAGGAGGATGGCGGACAGCGCCGCCGGCGTGATGCCGCGAATGCGCGCGGCGGCGCCGATCGTCTCGGGCCGCGCGGCGCTGAGCTTCTCCACCATCTCATTGGAGAGGCCGGCAATGGCGGCGAAGTCCATGCCGGCGGGCAGCTTCACTGCATCGTTCGCGCGCAGCTGGGCGACCTCAGCTTCCTGGCGCTCGAGATAGGGGGCATAGCGAGCATCCTCGACATATTCGGCGAGCAGATCGGGATCCGCCTCCGAATGGATATCGAGATGCGCGAGCTCGATACCCGGGAAGCGCAGCCATTCGCGCGCCGGGCGCCGGGCGCCGTCCTGCGCGACGGTAGCGCCCCTGGCCGCCAGGGCGCTGGCGGTGCGTTCCGCGGCAAAGGCCTGGTCCAGCCTGGCCCTGCCCTGTTCGCGGGCCTGGAGCCAGGCAAGCCGCTCGGCCCCCAGACATCCCAGTCCGGCGGCAATCGGGCCGAGACGCGATCCGGCATTATCGGCGCGCAGGCGCAGGCGGAACTCGGCGCGGGCAGTGAGCATGCGATAAGGTTCGGTGACGCCCTGCAGCACAAGGTCGTCCACCATGACCCCGAGATAGGAAGTCGCGCGATCGAGGATCAGCGGCGCGAGCTCTTGGGCATGGGCGGCGGCGTTGAGCCCGGCGACCAGGCCCTGCCCCGCCGCTTCCTCATAGCCGGTGGTGCCGTTGATCTGCCCGGCGCACCACAGGCCGGGGATCGCCGGCAGTGCCAGAGTCGCGTCGAGCGCGCGCGGGTCGATATGATCATACTCCACGGCATAGCCCGGCGTCACGATCACGGTCCGCTCCAGCCCGGGAATCGAATTGACCATCGCCATCTGCACATCGACCGGCAGCGACGTCGACATGCCGTTCGGATAGATCAGATGGGTGTCGAGGCCTTCGGGTTCGAGGAAAATCTGGTGGCCGTCGCGATCGCCGAAGCGATGGATCTTGTCTTCGATCGAGGGGCAGTAGCGCGGCCCCTGCGCGTCGATCGCGCCGGTGAACAGCGGTGAGCGATCGAGCCCGGCACGGATCGCGTCGTGCGTGGCATGGGTGGTGCGAGTAACTCCGCAATGGAGCTGCGGCAGCTCCCGGCGCGGCGTGAGCGGTGACATGGTCCAGGGATCAGCATCGGAGGGCTGCTCCTCGATCCGCGCCCAGTCGATGGTGCGCCCGTCCAGGCGCGGCGGCGTGCCGGTCTTGAGCCGGGCCATGGGAAGGTCGAGCCCGCGCAGTTGCTCGGCAAGGCGGAGGGCGGAACCCTCGCCCACCCGGCCGCCGGTCTCGCGCTCCTCGCCCCGGAAGATGCGGCCGCCAAGGAAGGTACCCGTGGCGAGCACCACGGCGCGGCAGGAAAGCAGCATGCCATCGGCCAGGCGGATGCCGGCGACGGCACCACCCGCGAGCTCGAGTGCCGCTGCCTCACCTGCGACCAAGTGCAGGTTCGGCTGCTCGGCGAGCATCTGCTGGATCGCGGCGGCATAGCGCACCCGGTCGGCCTGGACGCGCGGCCCCTGCACCGCCGTGCCCTTGGACCGGTTGAGCATGCGGTAATGGATGCCCGCGGCATCGGTCGCCCGGCCCATCAGCCCATCGAACGCATCGACTTCGCGAACCAGATGCCCCTTGCCCAGGCCGCCGATCGCCGGATTGCACGACATCGCTCCCAGCTTTGTCAGGTCGAAGCTGAGCAACGCGGTACGCGCGCCCCGGCGGGCCGAGGCGGCGGCCGCTTCGGTGCCGGCGTGCCCGCCGCCAATGACGATGACGTCGAAATCCATTGGCCGCGCGCTACAGAATGCGCGCGGCCGCGTCAAAACCGTTCCACGTGGAACAGGGTCATTTGCCGATGCAGAAGCGGGCAAACAGCGCGTCGAGCATCGCTTCCACCCCGGCCCGGCCCGTGATCGCGTCGAAGCCACGCATCGCGCTGCGCAGCTGCTCGGCGATCAGCAGCAGGTCGCCCTCCCCCGCCGCCGCCCGCAGCGCCGCGGCGGCGTTCTGCGCCAGCGCCCGCTGGCGGGCATTGAGCGTCATCTGGTCGGGCGGCGGCAGCATGTCGGCAGCGAGCGCCGCCATTGCATCCCACAGCCTGTCCAGCCCCTCACCCGTAAGCGATGATTGCGACAATCGGTCCGTCGCGGCCAAGCGTCCGGGAAGGTCCGCGCGCGGATTGAGCCAGAGGCTGCGGCCATGATGTGCCGGGGGTGCATCGTCCCCCAGCCACAACAGGATGTCCGCCTCGGCCTGGGCAGCCTGGGCCCGCGCGATGCCGATCGCCTCGATCTCGTCGCCGGGCCGCGCCGCCAGGCCCGCCGTGTCGATCAGCAGCCAGGCAATGCCGCCGCGTACCACCGGCGCTTCGATCCGGTCCCGCGTCGTGCCGGAGATCGGCGAGACGATCGCTGCGTCGCGCCCGGCCATTGCGTTGAGCAGCGACGACTTGCCGGCATTGGGCGGGCCGGCGAGCACGACGCGGATTCCGTCCCGCAGTCGCTCGACCGGCGGCCGATCCGCCGCCGCTGCGATATCCTCCGCCAGCGCCGCGGCGCCGGATCGAATCGCCGGAAGCAGCGTGGCGTCGGCGACATCCTCCTCGTCGCTGTGATCGAGCTCGGCCTCGACTCGCGCGGCAAGCATCAGCAGCCGATCGGTCCAGCCTTCCACTGCCCGGCGAACCGCCCCTTCCGCCGATCGGATCGCGGACCGGCGCTGCGCCTCGGTCTCGGCCATCAGCAGGTCGCCCAGCCCTTCGGCCTCGCTCAGATCGATCCGACCATGCAGCAGCGCCCGGCGGGTGAACTCGCCCGGTTCGGCGGGTCGGAGCCCCGGCCGGCGGGCCAGCGCCGCCTCGACCGCACGCACCACCGCGCGGCCACCATGGAGATGGAATTCGGCAAGATCCTCTCCCGTCGCGCTACGCGGGCCCGGGAAGCAGAGGATGATCGCGCGATCGAGCAGGCCGCCATCGGCGGGATCGGCCAGCGCCCGCACCGCGGCGCGGCGCGGCGCCGGCAGGTCGCCGGCGAAATCGCGCACCATGTCGAAAGCGCGCGGCCCGCTCACGCGCAGCACGGCGATCGCGGCGGGAAGCGCGCCGCTGGAGACCGCGTAGATCGTGTCCATTATTTCTCGGTCTTGCTCCCGGCGTCGAACATCGCGCGCCAGAAGCCCATGCCGGCCTCGCTCATCGGCGCCCAGCTCTGCAGCATCGCCCGGAACGCTTCGGGGCTGCCCTGCTTGTCGATCGCGTCCACCATCATCGCGACATAGCGCTCGTGCACCGGGGCGAGGTCCGGCAGCCCCATGGCGCGGCGCGCTTCCTCGGGGGTGCAATCCACCTCGACATTGATCTTCATGGCCGTCTCCGTTGCGCGGGCAGCACCGTGGCTGCTAGTTCGAACCCATCTATGCGCGCGACCGTGCCGTGATCGCAACGCCCATTGGCCCGGACCGGGCTCACAAGGGCGGCCGGTTCGGCAGTTGCGGACCGAAGACCAGATCCTGGCCGCTCGAGCGCGAGCGGCGCCACGCCGGAAGGACATTGCCATGAGCGAGATGATCAGCATCGACACGATCGACGGAAGCGGCAGCTTCCAGGCCTATGTCGCGCGTCCCGAAGGCACGCCGCGCGCCGCGATCATCGTGATCCAGGAGATCTTCGGCGTGAACCCGGGCATTCGCCGCAAGTGCGACGACTGGGCGGCCAAGGGCTATCTCAGCCTCGCGCCCGACCTGTTCTGGCGCCTGGAGCCGGGCATCCAGCTCGATCCCGATGTGCCGGAGCAGTTCCAGCAGGCGCTGGGTCTGATGGGCAAGTTCAACCAGGATGCCGGCATCCGTGACATCGAAGCGACGATCCGGCGTGCCCGGGCATCGCTCGGCGCTGGCGGCAAGGTCGGCGTGGTGGGCTTCTGCCTGGGCGGCCGCCTGGCGTTCATGACCGCGGCCCGGACCGACAGCGATGCGAGCGTCGGCTATTATGGCGTGGGGATCGACAATCTGCTCGGCGAGAAGCACGGCATCGCCCATCCGGTGCTGCTCCATATCCCGCAGGCCGATCATTTCGTCGATCCCGAGACGCAGGCGGCGATGCATGCCGGGCTGGACGACCATCCCAAGGTCACGCTGTTCGACTATCCGGGCGAGGATCACGGATTCGCCGATACCTTCGGCAAGCGCCGCTCGGATGAATCAGCTAAGCTGGCCGATGGACGCACCGCGGAGTTCTTTGCGAGGAATCTATCATAGGGAACTGAAATTCATGTGCTGAGGCGCGCCACTTGCGATTGCCTCAGCACACCGACATCGCGTCGGCGACATCGGCTTTCACGAAGCCGGTGAAGCTGTCGGCGACCCGGCGATCCCCCGCGCCGATAACGGCGACCCGGCCATAATCCTCGCCCTCCTCGCAGCAGAGGATCCAGGCCCAGCACCGCCGTCTCCGCATCCGCTTGCGGTGCCGGACGATCGCCGCCACGGGCCCGGAAGCCGGCAAGCCTCTCGTGCGCAGCCATCAAGGGAACGGCTTCATGTGCCTGAAGCGGCTTCGGCGATGGGCGCCGGGCCGGCCTCCCCTTTTCCGAACAGGAATGCAACGACCCGCGACACCACCGCCATGGCCACGACCACCAGCAGCGATGTCCAGGGCCATTGCAAGGGCATCCAGCCCGTTCTTCAGAAGAAGCTGACGATGCCCGGCGTCTCGTGCGTGCCCACCCAGCCCTCATAGATCATCCGGAAGGCGACGAAGACGATCACGACGAGGCCGATATAGGCGATCCATGGATAGCGGTTGATCAGCTTGGCGATCAGGTTGGCGGCAATGCCCATCAGCACCACCGAGAGCAGCAGGCCGACGACGAGGATACCGGGATGCTCGCGCGCGGCGCCGGCCACGGCGAGCACGTTGTCGAGGCTCATCGAGACATCGGCCACGGCGACCGCCCAGGCGGCGGCAGCGAAGCTCCTGGCCGGCTTCAGGCCGGATTCGACCTCATCGGCATGCGGCCCGCCCTCGCGGATCTCGCGCCAGAATTTCCAGCTCACCCAGAGCAGCAGCAGCCCGCCGGCGAAGATCAGCCCGACAATCCCCATCAGCCAGCTGACGATCAGCGCGAACAGGATGCGCAGGACAAGCGCGGCGCCGATGCCGATCAGGATCACCTTCCGGCGCTGTTCCGCCGGCAGGCCCGCGGCAAGCGCGCCGACGACGATCGCATTGTCGCCCGCCAACACCAGGTCGATCATCAGCACCGAGCCGAAGGCGGCGAGCGCGGACGGATCGCCGAGGTTCGAGAAATCGGCGACGATATGGTTCCAGATATCGAGCGGGGAACCGATACCGGCCGCGGCGGCGCTGAAGAGCAAGTCGAGCATCGCTAAGCCCTAGCGTGACGCGGGCAAAAGAAAAGGCCGGGCGTGATGCCCGGCCTTTCCCGATCCGCCGTCCGCCCCTCCCCCGAAAGGAGGGTCCGGACGATCACTGGTTCATGCTGTCGAAGAAATCCTCGTTGGTCTTGGAATCCTTCATCTTGTCGAGCAGGAACTCCATCGCATCGACGGTGCCCATCTGCATCAGGATGCGGCGCAGCACCCACATCTTGGTGAGCTTGGACTTGTCGACCAGCAGCTCTTCCTTGCGGGTGCCCGACTTGCCGACGTCGAGCGCCGGGAAAATGCGCTTGTCGGCCACCTTGCGATCGAGGACGATTTCCGAGTTGCCGGTACCCTTGAACTCTTCGAAGATCACTTCGTCCATGCGGCTGCCGGTGTCGATCAGCGCCGTGGCGATGATCGAGAGCGAGCCGCCTTCCTCGATGTTGCGCGCGGCACCGAAGAAGCGCTTCGGCCGCTGCAGCGCGTTCGCGTCGACACCGCCGGTGAGCACCTTGCCCGAGGACGGAACCACGGTGTTGTAGGCGCGGCCAAGGCGCGTGATCGAATCGAGCAGGATCACCACGTCCTTCTTGTGCTCGACCAGCCGCTTGGCCTTCTCGATCACCATCTCGGAGACCTGGACGTGGCGCTGCGCCGGCTCGTCGAAGGTGGAGGAGATCACCTCGCCCTTCACGCTGCGCTGCATGTCGGTCACTTCCTCGGGGCGCTCGTCGATGAGCAGCACGATCAGGAAGACCTCGGGATGGTTGTCGGTGATCGCCTTGGCGATGTTCTGGAGCAGCACGGTCTTGCCGACGCGCGGCGGCGCCACGATCAGCGCGCGCTGGCCCTTGCCCTGGGGCGCGACGATATCGATCACCCGGGCCGACTTGTCCTTGATCGTCGGATCGAGGCTGTCGAGCGTCAGCTTCTGCTCGGGATAGAGCGGAGTGAGATTATCGAAATTTACCCGGTGGCGAACCGCATCCGGGTCGTCGAAATTGACCGAGACCAGGCGGGTGAGCGCGAAATAACGCTCGCCATCCTTGGGCGCGCGGATCTCGCCTTCCACCGTGTCGCCGGTGCGCAGGCCGAACTTGCGGACCTGGTTGGGCGAGACATAGATGTCGTCGGGCCCGGCGAGATAATTCGCCTCGGGGCTGCGCAGGAAGCCGAAGCCGTCGGGCAGCACTTCGATCGTGCCTTCGCCCATGATCTGGTCGCCCTGCTCGGCCTGTGCCTTGAGGATCGCGAAGAGCAGATCCTGCTTGCGCAAAGTCGAAGCGCTCTCGACGCCGAGCTCCTCGGCCATCGAGACCAGTTCGGCGGGGGCTTTCTTCTTGAGGTCCTTGAGATGCATTGGGAGTCCGGATGCCTGGATTGCTTGGGGAGAGCGTCGGTCGGCGGTACGGTCGCGCACGAATAACGATGCTTGGAGGAGGGATGGCCCGGTGACCCGGACCACAACGCCGAATTAGGTAGGGCCCAAGGCCAAGTCAACCGGTCTCCGCGGTCTGCAATGCGCTTTTGCGGCAGGTTTCATCTTGCGGGAGACGGAAGCCGTGCGCAACTATGTTACGCCTGCGGTCAGAAGGGCTTCACGACCGCCAGGATGACGATCAGGATCACCGCCAGGGCGGGCAGCTCGCCGAGCATGCGCAGCCGCCGCGCCGGAATCGGCCCATGGCCGCCGGCAAGCTTGCGGGAATAGCTGACCGCCCAGCCGTGGAATCCGGAAAGCAGCAACACGATCAACAGCTTGGCATGCAGCCAGCCGAGCCCGGCGCCCCCTTCGAACAGCCCGAGATTGGCAGCGAGCGCCAGGCCGAGCAGCCACACCACCAGGATCGACGGCGTGAGGATCATGCGGCGGAGCAGCGCCTCGCGCTTCGCCCAGGCGGCGGCTTCCGGCGTGCCCAGCGCCTCCTGGTGATGGACGAGATAGCGCGGCAGCAGGAACAGGCCGGCCATCCAGAAGATCACGAAGATGATGTGGAACGCCTTGACCCAGAGATAGGCCCCGCCCAGGAATCCAGTCATGCTCGCCTCCGCTCGCGGGCCGCCATCACCCTCTCCTGATCCGCGCCAGCAGCCGCTCGACATGCGCGACCGGCGTGTCCTGCTGGATGCCGTGCCCCAGATTGAACACATGCGGGCGGCTTGGAAAGGCCGAAAGAATCCGGTCGGTCGCGCGATCGAGCGTCTCGCCGCCGGCGATCAGCGCCAGCGGATCGAGATTGCCCTGCACGGGGAGATGCTCGGGCAGCACGCCGTCCGCCCAGACCGGATCGACCGTCTCGTCGAGCCCGATCGCATCGACGCCGGTCTCACGGGCATAGGCGGGGAGCTTGCCGCCGGCACCCTTGGGGAAGCCGATCACCGGCGCCCTGCTCTTCACCGCGGCCGCGATGCGGGCGGTAGGGGCGATCACCCAGCGCTCGAACTGCTCGGGCGAAAGGCTGCCGGCCCAGCTGTCGAACAGCTGCACAGCCTCGACGCCGGCATCGATCTGGGCATTCAGATAGTCGATCGTGCAGTCCGCGATGCGATCGACCAGCGCCTGCATGAGTCCGGGATCCGCATAGGCGAGCCGGCGCGCCTCGGCCTGCTCGCGGCTGCCCTGTCCCGCGATCATATAGGTGGCGACGGTCCAGGGGCTGCCTGCGAAGCCCAGGAAGGTCACTCGGGGGTCGAGGGTGGCCCGTACCTGCCGGACGGTCTCATACACCGGCTGCAGGGCCTCAGGACGCGATTCAAGGGCATCCAGGATCGCGCGGGACGTCACGGTCGGTGCCAGCCGCGGTCCCTCGCCGGTCTCGAACCAGAGCCTCTGGCCCAGCGCCATCGGCACCATCAATATGTCGGAGAACAGGATCGCGCCGTCCATGCCGAAGCGGCGGATCGGCTGGAGCGTGATCTCGGCGGCGGCCTGCGGGTCGAGCGCCAGTTCGAGGAATCCGCCCTTCTCGGCCCGAAGCGCGCGATATTCGGGCAGATAGCGGCCGGCCTGGCGCATCAGCCACAGGGGCGGCACTTCCTGTCGGACGCCCTTCAGCGTCTCGAGCAGCGGCTTGGTTCGGGGAGCGGTCAGGGCCTCGGTCCTAAAACTATTAAAAGAGAATCTAGGAATTGTTGGAGTCTGTTGGGACGTGAAAGCCGGGGCTTATGCATTCGTCCGCGACTTGCCAACAGATTGACTCCGCGGGCCCCTCGGGAGTCTCCGGATTCGCCGGCCCCGTCCCCGTTTTCAACAGGCTGTGGATCGGAATCACAAGCTGGGGACGGGCATGTGGACGAATCACCAGCGGGAGTCATGGAACTGACCCGATTGGTTCGTGCGCCCGGTTGCGCTAGTGGCTGTGCGGCATGTTCTCCACAGATTCATCCCCCGTGGCGCCGCGCGCCCCCCGCAAGGGCCACTGATGCGCCTTCACCTCCACCTCCTCTCCGATTCCACCGGCGAGACGCTGGAGAACATCGCCAAGGCGGCGCTCGCCCAGTATGACGATGTGGAGACGCTGCGGCATTTCTGGCCGATGGTGCGCAGCGAGGCGCATCTCGAGCGCATCCTGCAGGAGATCGCCCAGAACCCGGGCCTGGTGCTCTATACGCTGGTGAACCCCGAGATCCGCCGCACGCTGGAAAGCCGCTGCCGGGCGATGGGATTGCCGGCGATCGCGCCGCTCGATCCGGTCAACCATGCGCTCTCCAACCTGCTCGGCCAGGAAGCCAAGGCGCGGCCGGGGCGGCAACATACCCTGGATGCCGCTTATTTCGCGCGTGTCGACGCGATCCAGTTCACCATCGCGCATGATGACGGGCTGCTCGCCGAGGATTGGGAAGAAGCCGATATCCTGCTCGCCGGCGTCTCCCGATCGTCCAAGACGCCGACGTCGATCTACCTGGCGAACCGCGGCTACAAGACGGCCAACATCCCGATCGTGGTCGAATCGCCGCCGCCGACGGAGCTGTTCGACCTGAAGCATCCGCTGATCGTCGGCCTCACCACCAGTGCCGACCGGCTGATCCAGATCCGCCGCAACCGGCTGCTCTCGCTGAACCAGGCGCCCGAGACGAGCTATGTCGACCAGGACTCGGTGTCGCGCGAAGTCGCCTATGCCCGGCGGATGTTCGCCGACAATGGCTGGCCGGTGATCGACGTGACGCGCCGCTCGATCGAGGAGACCGCGGCGGCGATCATCCAGCTGTGCAACGAGCGGACGCTCGAGAAGGGAAGGTCATGAAGTTCATCCTCGCGTCGCAAAGCGCCTCGCGCCGCGCGATGCTCGACGCCGCCGGCGTGCCGCATGACGCCGTGACGGCACAGGTGGACGAGGCTTCGGCGAAGGAGTCGCTGGTCGCCGGCGGCATTTCCCCGCGCGACCTGGCCGATGCGCTGGCCGAGCTCAAGGCGCGCAAGGTCTCCGGCCTGGTGCCGGCCGCGCTCGTGCTGGGCGGCGATTCGCTGGTCGCGCTCGACGACGGTTCGCTGCTCGACAAGCCGGAGAGCCGCGAGCAGGCGGCGGATCACCTGCGCCGCATGTCGGGCCGGACGCACGACATCTACAGCGCCGCCGTGATCGCCGAGGGCGGCCGCGCGGTGTGGCGCCATGTCGACCGGGCCAGGCTGCACGTCCGGCCGCTCTCGGAAGGGTTCATCCAGCAGTATCTCGACATGGAATGGCCCGCGATCGCCGGTTGCGTCGGCTGCTTCCGGATCGAGGGGCCCGGCGTCCAGCTGTTCAGCCGGACCGAGGGCAGCCAGTTCACCATTCTCGGCATGCCGCTGCTGCCGATCCTCGACTATCTGCGCATCCGGGGGATATTGACGTCATGACTGCCTATGCCGAGGTGATCGGCGACCCCATCGCCCAGTCCAAGTCGCCGCTGATCCACGGCTTCTGGCTGGCGCAGCTCGGCATCGCAGCCGAATATCGCCGCGCGCATGTGAAGCCCGACGCGCTCGCGGGCTATTTCGAAGCGCGCAGGGCGGATCCCGACTGGCGCGGCTGCAACATCACCCTGCCCCACAAGCAGGCGGCGCTGGAGTTCGTCGAGGATCGCGGCGGCATCCGCCAGTCGATCGGCGCGATCAACACGGTGGTGCGGGCCGAGGATGGCGCGCTGATCGGCACCAACACCGATGCCGGCGGCTTCTATGCCCCGATCGCGGGCCTGGATCTCGACGGCAGGCATGCAGTGGTGATCGGCGCGGGTGGCGCGGCGCGGGCGATCCTGTTCGCGCTGTCCAAGGTCGGCATCGGCCGGGTGACTCTGCTCAACCGCAATGTGCTCAAGGGCGCGGCCCTGCTTTCCGGCTTCGGGATCAAGGGCGAGGCGCTGCCGCTCACCGCCAAGCTGCCTCCGGCCGCGCTGCTGGTGAATGCCAGCGCGCTCGGCATGGTGGGTCAGCCGCCGCTCGAGATCGACCTCGCACCGCTGCCCCCCGACGCCGTGGTCTATGACGCGGTCTATGCTCCGCTCGAGACTGGCCTGCTTGCCCAGGCGCGCGACCGCGATCTCGATACGGTGGACGGACTCGAGATGCTGGTCGGCCAGGCCGCGCTCGCCTTCGAGCTGTTCTTCGGCGCCGAGCCGCCGCGCGACCGCGACGAGGAACTGCGCGCGCTGCTGCTGAAATGAGCACGCGCCCGATCATCCTGGGCCTCACCGGGTCGATCGGCATGGGCAAGTCGACCGTGGCGGCGATGTTCGCGGAAGACGGCGTGCCGGTGTTCGATGCCGATGCCGAGGTCCATCGGCTCCAGGGCCCGGGCGGCGCGGCGCTGGCGGCGATCGCGGCGGCGTTCCCCGGCACTACCGGCGATCTTGGGGTGGACCGCGCATTGCTGCGCGAGGCGGTGACGGCCGATCCCGGTGCCTTTGCCCGGCTGGAGGCGATCCTCCATCCTGCCGTGGCCGCGCGGCGCGAGGCGTTTCTCCAGGCGAATCGCGATGCGCCGCTGGTGGTGCTCGACATACCCCTGCTGTTCGAAGCGGGTGGATGGGCGCAGGTCGACAGGGTCGCCGTGGTCTCCGCGCCCGCCGATGTGCAGCGCGCGCGCGTGCTCGCCCGGCCCGGCATGACCGAGGCCCGCTTCGAGGCGATCCTCGCCCGCCAGCTGCCCGACTCGGAAAAGCGCGCGCGTGCCGATTTCGTCATCCCCACCGGCGTGCCGATCGGGGAGACGCGCGCGGTGGTCCGTGATGTCATCGCTTGCCTAGCGGGCCGCGTGGGAGGATAAGGTCCCAATGCGTGAAATCGTGTTCGACACCGAAACCACCGGGCTCAGCTTCTCGGGTGGCGACCGGCTGGTCGAGATCGGATGCGTCGAGCTGGTCAACCGCGTGATGACCGGCCGCACCTACCACGCCTATATCAATCCCCAGCGCCCGATGCCGATCGAGGCGTTCAACGTGCACGGCCTGTCGGACGTGTTCCTCTCGGACAAGCCGCTGTTCGAGGACGTGGTCGAGGATATGCTCGAGTTCATCGGCGACAGCCCGATGATCGCGCACAACGCCAATTTCGACTTCGGCTTCATCAATGGCGAGCTGACTCGCAGCGGCCGGCCGATCGTCGACCTGGGCCGCATGGTCGACACGCTGGCGATCGCGCGCGTCAAGCACCCGGGCGCCAAGCACACGCTCGATGCGCTGTGCACCCGCTACGGCATCGATCTTACCCAGCGCACGCTGCACGGCGCGCTGATCGACGCCTCGCTGCTGGCCCAGGTCTATGTCGAGCTTACCGGCGGGCGGCAGATCACGCTGGGCCTGGCGGTGGACGCGCCGGTGGTGCGCGAGACCGCGGTCGAGGCGCCGTCGCGCGTGCATGCGCGCCCGGCCCGGCAATTTACGGCCAGCGCGGCGGAACTCGAACGCCACGCGGCCTTTCTCTCTAAGATGGAGGACCCGCTCTGGGGCACCGCCCCGGCCAGTTGACTCCCGGCGATCGCCGGCGGTCAATCGGCTCGGACCCACCCCAGTACGGGTCCTCGGTACAAAGTGGAGGTGAACAATGGACATCCGGGTTTCTGGGCATCAGGTCGAGACCGGCGCCGCGCTCAAGGCGCAGGTCAACGAACGACTCCAGGGGATTGCGGGCAAATATTTCTCGCGCGCGATCTCGTCCCAGGCGACCTTCGGCAAGGGACCGCACGACAATGGGTTCACCTGCGACATCGTGATGCACGTAACCCAGGGCCTTGTCCTCAAGGCGACGAACAAGGGCATGGAGGCGCATGGCGCGTTCGACGGCGCAGCCGACCGGATCGACAAGCAGCTGCGCCGCTATACGCGCCGGCTGAAGGACCGCCAGAACGGCGTGGTCAATGCGTTCGCCGAGAATGGCGCCTATGACAACAACGCCGGCTACACGCTCTTTCAGGAGACGGTGGACGAGGACGAGCCGGTCGATGCGCCGCTGATCATCGCGGAGACCCGGGTGGATGTGCCCGATGCCACGGTTTCGGACGCGGTGATGATGCTCGATCTGCGGAACACCAATGCGCTGCTTTTCCGAAATAGCGCGACAGGTGCCCATAACATGGTCTATCGGCGCGGCGACGGGACGATCGGATGGGTGGAACCCAATCGCGCCGCCTGAGTATTAAAGGCAGGCCCCGGGGGGCGGACCTCAACTGGAATATCGATGACGACCATCACTGAATTGCTCGTGCCGGAGGCAGTGCTCTCCGGCGTGAGTGTTGCCAGCAAGAAGGCGCTGTTCGCAGCGCTGGGGGCCGCCGCGGCGGAGGCCTATGGCCTCGACGCGCGCGCCGTTTCCGAAACCCTTGCCGAGCGCGAGAAGCTGGGATCGACTGGCTTCGGCGCCGGCATCGCCATTCCGCACGGCAAGCTCGATGCGATCCGCCGCGTCTGCGGCGTGTTCGTGCGATTGGACAAGCCGGTCGATTTCGGTGCGGTGGACGAGCTGCCCGTCGATCTCGTCTTCATGCTGCTCTCGCCGGTGGGCGCGGGCGCCGAGCATCTGAAGGCGCTGGCCTGCGTCTCGCGTTGCCTGCGCGACAAGGCGATCGCCGCCAAGCTGCGCGGCGCCGGATCGCGCGATGCGCTCTATGCGCTGCTTGCGGGCGTGGAGGCGCGTGACGCGGCCTGAGGAGCCCATCGGGGCGGAGGCGCATTTCCGTGCGCTCGAATCCCTTTATGCCGCGGCGCCGATCAACCGGCTGTTCGAGTCCGAGCTCGAGATTCCGGAAGGTGGCGTCGCGCGCATTCGCTTCACGATCGACGAGCGCTATTTCCATGCGGCGGGCGCCGCGCATGGCACGAGCTATTTCAAGATGCTCGACGATGCCGCCTTTTATGCGGTGAACAGCCTCGTCACCGATCGCTTCGTGCTGACCACCCAGTTCAACCTGCTGCTCACCAAGCCGCTTGGCCCGGGGCCGGTAGTTGCGGAGGGGCGCTGGGTGAGCGGGCAGCGGCGCGTGTTCGTCGGCGAGGCGCGGCTGATCGATGCGACCGGCGAGGAAGCGGCGCGCGGTACGGGCACGTTCATGCGCTCGCGCATCCCGCTCGCTTCGTTGCCCGGATATCGCCAGGGCTGATGGCGCGGATCGCCACCGGCGTGCTCGTCAACGCGCTGATCCGCCGTGCCGAGGGCGCGGGCGGGAGCGCGATGGTGCTGGCCCGGGGGGATGCGACTGCCGGCGCGGTGCTGCTCCTGCTGGTCGATCGCGGCGCCAATCCGCGGTTCGTCGAGCGCGGGCTCGGGCCGGACGGAAACCCCGCGCTGATCGCCTCGGGCCCGCGCGCATTCGCCGACGAGGGCGAGGTCACGGCCTATTGGCGCCGGCGCCGCGAGCGCGATTCCGACCTCTGGGTGGTCGAACTGGATATCGTGGATGGGGAACGCTTCGCCGCTGAAACGATCGCGATGAATTGACATATGGGGCGCGCGCGGCGAAAGGCGGCGCCTACTATCAATCGCGTTGTGTCTGCCGGGGTGTGAAGTCGGCAGGTTACGCAGTCGGGGGGGAAGCCCGGCGGCCCACTAGACAAGAAGGGCCGGCCGCGCACCAACCGCACAGCAACGAACCCTAATGAAGTTCTTCCATCGCGCCGCGGGCTTCGCGGCCGTGACTTTTTGCGCTGGCGCACTTGCGAATGCCGCCACGATCGACGTGACCCCGAACGCGCAGGATGCGCCGGTTCAGCAGGTCAACGTCCAGAACCTCCAGCAGGTTCCCATGCCGGCCCCGCAGGCCGCGCCGACTCCGATCCAGGAAAAGACCGAGATCGTCCAGCCGATCCCCAATGCGGATGCGGACGACGAAGATTTCGACTCGCTCTCCGAAGCCGTGGCCGCGCAGGATGCGCCTGCATCGCTCGACAGCGAGCTCAACTGCCTTGCCGTCAGCGTCTATTACGAGGCGAAGAGCGAGCCGCTCGCCGGCCAGCTCGCCGTGGCGGACGTGATCCTCAACCGCACCGAATCGGGCCGCTTTCCGCGCTCGGTCTGCGGTGTGGTGACCCAGCGCGGCCAGTTCTCCTTCGTGCGCGGCGGCAAGCTGCCGACTCCGCCGGCCAACGGCCAGTGGAAGAAGGCGCTCGCCGTGGCCCAGGTCGCGATGAAGGACCAGTGGGATTCGCCGGTGCCCGAGGCGCTCTATTTCCATGCCCGCTATGTGAAGCCGAGCTGGAAGCGCGCGCGGGTGGGCTCCGTCGGCAACCATGTTTTCTATCGTTGATAGTTGATTGGCGGCACCGGCCCGCTCCCCCGCCCGGCCACCCATGGAATACTGCCGTTGGGTGGCCGGGCGGGGGAGCGGGCCGGTGCCGGAATCCAGAATAGGTGAGTCGCGGGGTTTCCTGCGTTCGCGTAATGTTCTAGACGGTCGGGGATGACTTCCCCGGCCGTTTCGATTCAGGAAGACCCGCAGCCAGATGGGCCCTTGATCGCCGCCGATGTCGCGCGCGGCGTCACTCGGCTGCTCCTTCGCCATGATTGCGTCGCGCTCGCCGAGGTGCCGCTGGAGGGTGGCCGCCGCGCCGACCTGATGGCGATCGATTCGCGCGGCAACATCGTCATCGTCGAGATCAAGGTGTCGCGCGCCGATCTGCTCGGCGACGGGAAATGGACCGATTATCTCGCCCATTGCGACCGCTTCTTCTGGGCAGTGCCCGCGGGGTTCGACCTCAGGCCCTTCGAGCAGGAGAGTTTCCTGCCCGCGCGTGCCGGGCTGATCGTCGCCGATCGCTACGATGCGGCGGTGATGCGTGAGGCGGCGACATTCCCCCTGCCCGCGCCGACGCGCCGGAAATGCACGCTGGCCTTTGCCCGGCGCGCCGCGCGCCGAGTCATCCAGATCCTCGATCCCGACGCGGAAGCGGCTTTCTAGAGCTTCGGGCCCGCCGGAGCCGCGCTGCCGCTCGACTTGCCGCCCTTGGGAGCTTCGGCGAGCAGCTTGGCGATCTGCGGATAGCGCGTCTCGTCACGGGCATAATCGCGCGCCGACTTGCCGGTGACATTGTCGGTCCGGTCCGGATTGGCGCCCGCGGCGAGCAGCTGGCGGGCGACGTCGATGTCATGGACCTGGACGGCGCGGATCAGCGGCGTCTCGCCGCTGGCGTTGGCGGTGTTCACATTGGCGCCGTATTTGAGCAGGATCTGCACGCCGTCGCCCCAGCCCCGCTCGGCGGCGATGATCAGCGGAGTATTGCCGCGATTGTCCTGCAGGTTCGGATTGATGTCGTCCTGCTGGAGCAGCACGCGCAGATAGGTCGAGTCGCTGCGCCGCGTCACGATGTGCAGCGCGCCCTCGCCGGTCGAGCGGTCCTTGGCGTTGACGATGCGGAGCGACTTGTTCTCCAGATACTTGTTCACCTTGGTGCCGTCCGTCTCGCGGATGGCATTGAGGAAATTGTAGCTGTCGGAGAATTGCTGGGCCGATGCGGGCGCGGCGGCGAGCATCAGCAGGGCGGCGCCGGCGGCACCCAATACGCGAACGATCATGTCTTGCCCAAACCCCATAGCGGCAGTGCTTGCAAGCCCCGGACTATCAGATCATGGCAGGAGATACCATGAGCAGGATTTTTCAGGCCCTTGCGCCTTTGCTACTGATCGTCTCGGGCTGCAGCGGCGCCGCGGACGAGCCGCCGCTCGCCGGCGCCCGTATCGGCGGTCCCTTCACGCTGACCGATCCGGACGGCAAGCCGGTGCGCGACAGCGACTTCGCCGGCAAGTACCGCATCGTCTATTTCGGCTATACCTGGTGCCCCGACATCTGCCCGAACGACATGCTCAAGATCGGCCAGGCGATGCGGATGCTCGACAAGCAGGCGCCGGAAAAGGCCAAGGCGATCGTGCCGATCTTCATCACCGTCGATCCCGAGCGCGACACGCCCAAGGTGGTCGGCGCATTCGTCCGCAATTTCGACGATCGCATCGTCGGCCTCACCGGCAGCCCGGCGGCGATCGCGGCGGTGGAGAAGCAATATGCGGTCTATGCCAAGAAGGAAGCGCCCGGCCCGAACGGCGCCTATCTGGTAGGACACAGCCAGATTGCCTATCTGATGGACAAGGACGGCAAGCCGATCACGTCGCTGCCGATCGAGAAGGACGCTGCGGCCATGGTGGAGCAGCTCGACCATTGGGTGAAATGACCGGGAAATTCTGGGAAGACCTGCCGCTGGAGCAGCTCGACCGGGCGCAATGGGAGGCGCTTTGCGACGGTTGCGGCAAGTGCTGCATCCACAAGCTCGAGGACGAGGAGACCGGCGAGCTGGTGCCGACCAATGTCGCCTGCCGCCTGCTCGACCGGCGGATGGGGCGCTGCTCGGACTATAAGCACCGCCATGCCTATGTCCCCGAATGCGTGCGGCTGACGGCGCGCAACGTCCGGGACATCGAATGGCTTCCCTCCACCTGTGCCTATCGGCTGCGCGGCGAGGGCAAGCCCCTGCCCGACTGGCATTATCTGGTGAGCGGCGATCCGGAATCGGTCCATGCGGCCGGCCAGTCGACGCGCGGCTGGACGGTGAGCGAGGACGATGTGGTGGATTTCGAACATCATCTGGTGGACCGCGAGCTTTGAGCGACCCGGAGATCGAGGTGGTCCGTCACGCCCGCGCGCGGCGGATGCGGCTCTCGGTCGATCCGCGCTCGGGCCGGGTGAAGCTGACGCTGCCGCCCCGGGCCTCGCTCAAGAAGGGCATGGACTGGGCGCGCGAGCAGCAGGGCTGGATCGCGGCGCAACAGGCGAAGATGCCGGAGGCGCGGCCGTTCGCGCCCGCCGCACGCATTCCGATCGGCGATGCCGAAGTGGAGATTGTCTGGCCCGCGCCGGGTGCCGGCCGCACGCCGCGGCTGGCGGGTGACCGGCTGCTCTGCGGCGGCCCGCGCGAGGGGCTGGAGCGGCGCATCGAACGCTGGCTCCGCCAGGCCGCGCTCGACCTGCTGAGCGAGGAGACCGCGGAATATGCCGAGCGCGCGGGCGTAACGGTCACCAAGGTATCGATCGGCGATCCGCGCGGGCGCTGGGGGAGCTGCGCTTCCTCGGGCCAGATCCGCTACAGCTGGCGATTGCTGCTGGCGCCCGGCCATGTCCGCCGCGCGACCGTGGCGCATGAAGTCGCCCACCGGATCCACATGAACCATTCGCCGGCTTTCCACCGGGTGGTGGCGGAACTCTATGAAGGGGATCCGGAGCGGGCGCGGGCGTGGCTGAAGCGTAACGGCGCCGGGCTGCACTGGTACGGGCGATAGGCGGGTCCCGATATTCTGTCGGCCGTCATCCCCGCGCAGGCGGGGATCCAGGGCCAGGCGCGGCGGCGATGCGGCCCGCGGTGCCTTCTCCGGCGGCCTTGGCCAAGATTGCTTCGATCGCCCCTAGCTACCCTGGATCCCCGCCTGCGCGGGGATGACGGATATGGTCTCGGATACTCGCCCGGGTTCTCGACCTGGCCCTTCCCGCTTCCCTTAGGGAGAGAAGCGCAGACCTATTGCTGCTCGCCCCGCGGCGCGTCGCCCCTTGGCGGCGGGCCCGGCTGGCGGGGGAGGTCGCGTGGGGCATCGCGCTGGTCGCGCTGTGCCGGGGCCGGCGCCTTGCGGCCGGTCATCCGGTCGATCCAGTCCTGGTCGAGCTGCTCGTCCTGGCCATGCTGGGGCTGGGCCTGCTCGGTGCCGTCCCCGCGCGGCTGCTGATCCTCGGGCAGCGGATTGCCGTCCGGATCGACGAACAGGCCATTGTCCGGCTCGGCATAGGCCGCATTCTCTTCGTCGAGCTGATATTCGGGCAGCGTCACCTGGGTGTCGAACTGCTCGACCGGCCGGCGCGCCACTGCCTTGACCATGAAATCGTGAAAGGCGCGTGCCGGGGCGGTGCCTCCCTGCAGGCCGGGGACCACCTTGGCATCGTCGCGGCCCATCCACACGCCGGTGGTGAGGCCGGAGGAGAAGCCGACGAACCAGCCGTCCTTGTTCGACGTGGTGGTGCCGGTCTTGCCGGCGACCGGGCGGCCGATCTGCGCGGCGCGGCCGGTGCCGGTGGCCACCGCGGTCTGCATCAGGTCGGTCATCTGCGCCGCGACATAGGGCGCGACCAGGACCTGGCTGGTGTCGACTTCATGCTGGTAGATCACCGCGCCGTTCGCAGTCACGCGCGTGATGCCATAGGGCGTCACCGCCACGCCCTTGTTCGCCACCGAGGCGAAGGCGCGGGTCATGTCGATCAGGCGGACGTCCGACGTGCCGAGCACCATTGCCGGATGCGTGTCGACGGGGGTGGTGATGCCGAAGCGGCGCGCCATGTTGGCGATCGCGCCGAAGCCCACTTCCTGGCCCAGCTTCGCCGCGATGGTGTTGACCGAATAGGCGAAGGCGGTGCGGATGTTCATCTCGCCGCGGAACGCGCCCGAGCTGTTGCGCGGGCTCCAGCCGGCGATGGTCACCGGCTCGTCGACCACCATGTCGTCGGGCTTGTGGCCGGCTTCGAGCGCGGTGAGATAGACGAACAGCTTGAACGCCGAGCCCGGCTGCCGGGTGGCCTGGGTCGCGCGATTGTAGATGGACGCCACATAGTCCTTGCCGCCCACCATCGCGCGGACCGCGCCGTCGCGATCGAGGCTGACCAGCGCGCCCTGCGCGTTCTTCGGCGCGTTGGCGCGGATCGCGTCGTCGGCGGCGCGCTGCATCGACAGGTCGAGCGTGGTCCAGACTTCCAGCGGCGCCTCGGTCTCGTCGATCAGCACCTCCAGCTGGGGCAGTGCCCAGTCGGTGAAATAGCGCACGCTGTTCTGCTGGGGTTCGGGGGCGAGCGCCACGGTGCGCGGATCGGTGGCCTTGGCCTGGCCCTGCGTGATCTTGCCGGTCTCGGCCATCAGGTCGAGCACCACGCTGGCGCGGCCGACTGCGGCTTCGGCATCGGCGGTGGGCGAATAATGCGAAGGTGCCTTGACCAGGCCGGCGATCACCGCCGCCTCGGCCAGGCTCAGATTGGTGGCGGGGTGGCCGAAGAATTTCCGGCTCGCGGCGTCGATGCCATAGGCGCCGCCGCCGAAATAGACCTTGTTGAGATAGAGTTCGAGGATCTCGTCCTTCGAGAATTTCCGTTCCATCGCCAGCGCGATCACGCCTTCGCGCACCTTGCGGCCAAGATCGTACTTGTTCGACAGGAAGATGGTGCGCGCCACCTGCTGGGTGATCGTCGAGCCGCCCTGCAGGCGCCGCCCCTCGTCGTGCAGCTGCTTGGCCCGCCAGAAGATGCGCGCGACGCCGACGGGATCGACGCCCCAGTGCGATTCGAAGCGGCGATCCTCGGTGGCGATGATCGCGTCCTTCATCACCTGCGGAATCCGGTCGTACTTGATCCACTCGCCATAGCTCGGCCCGAGCGACACCAGCACGGTGCCGTCCGCGGCATGGACGCGGATCATCTGGCCGTTGGGCGAGGATTTGAGCTCGTCGAAGCTCGGCAGCGTCGACTTGGTCGAATAGACCGCGATCAGCAGCGCGATGAAGCCGAGCAGCGCCAGGCCGCCGCCGGTCACCAGCGTCCAGAAAGCGATTCGCTTCCAAAAGGAGAAGTCACGCCATTTGGGCGTGCGGATCACGGTGGGCAAATTCTTCGATGGCATCGGGGGAGTGCGATTAAGCCCTATTCGGCCTGCTCACAAGGATCAGGCGCCGCTCGGTTCGCTGGTAGCGACATTCTGGTTGCCGCCACGTGAACGGAAATCGAGGCTGACCGAGTTGATGCAGTAGCGCAGGCCCGCCGGCGGCGGCCCGTCGGGGAAGACATGGCCCTGGTGCCCGTCGCAGCGCGCGCAGCGCAGCTCGACCCGGCGCATGCCATGGCTGGTATCGGCGTGCTCGGTGACGTTCTCCGGATCGATCGGCCGCGTGAAGCTGGGCCAGCCCGAGCCCGAGTCGAACTTGTCGGCGCTGTCGAACAGCTCGAGCTTGCAGCCGGCGCACAGATAGAGGCCGTCGGCCTTGTTGTCGGTATAGTGGCCGGAAAAGGCCCGCTCGGTGCCGGCTTCGCGCAGCACGTGAAACTGCTCCGGGTTCAGGCGCTTGCGCCACTCGGACTCGGAGAGATTCAGATGCTCCATGGCGCAAAGCATGTGTCCGGCGCCGGGGGCCGCGTCAATCCGGGTTGGCGCGGAAGCGGGCCAAACCGGCGTTGACCTTGAGTTGGCGCTTCAACGCGTCGGCGGGCGGCGCCCAGAGAAAACCGAAGCTGACCGCGCCATGTTTGGATTCGACCGCATGATGCAGCCGGTGCGCCTGGACGATTCGCTTCAGGTAGCGCGATCGCGGGACGTGGCGATGGCGGATCCGCTGGTGGACGATCACGTCGTGGAAGCCGAAATAGATCGCGCCATAGCCGGCGATCCCCGCCCCGATCCAGGCGAAGCCGGGCCACCAGCCCGCCTGCCCGCCGCCGTACAGGAACAGGATCGAGGGCATGGCGAAGATCACGGCATAGAGGTCGTTCCATTCGAACGGGCCCGTGCGGGGCCGATGATGGCTCGCATGGAGGAACCAGCCGGGCCCGTGCATCACCCAGCGGTGCATCGCCCAGGCGAAGCCTTCCATCGCGGCGATGGTGGCGAGGAACAGGAAGGGGCCGAGCCAGGAGGGCATGCGGTGTAGATAGGCGCTCGCACGCGATCCGTCAGCGGCGGATGCGAGTCGTCCGGCCGGTCCTTGTCCCTGCGACCCCGGACTTTTCCCCTGGGGAACAAACACCCCGTCCGTCATCCCCGCCCGCGCGGGGATGACGGACGGGGTCCCGATCTTTGCGGACAATCGCCAGACAAGCCAGGTGGGACGAAGCGCCAGGCCTTCTTGCAAGTACGTCGCAATCTCATTTACGCCGAAAAGATTTGGATTCGCGCGCGCGCCGTGCTTAAGGCTCGCGCAAACCCCTTCCCGCCACAAATGACGAGGGCGCGCTCCCCATGAACATCCACGAATATCAGGCCAAGGAACTGCTCGCCAAGTTCGGTGCGCCGATCGCCGCCGGCTATGCAGCCTTCACCGTCGAGCAGGCGGTCGAGGCGATGAACAAGCTGCCCGGGCCGCTCTATGTCGTGAAGGCGCAGATCCATGCCGGCGGCCGCGGCAAGGGCAAGTTCAAGGAGCTTCCGCCCGAGGCCAAGGGCGGCGTCCGCCTCGCCCGCAGCGAGGCCGAGGTGCGCGAAGCCGCGCACGAGATGCTCGGCAACACGCTGGTGACGATCCAGACCGGCGAGCACGGCAAGCAGGTCAACCGCCTCTACATCACCGACGGTGCCGACATCGCCAAGGAATTCTACCTGGCGCTGCTCGTCGATCGCGTCACCGGCCGCATCGCCTTCGTCGTCTCGACCGAGGGCGGCATGGACATCGAGGAAGTCGCCCATTCGACGCCCGAGAAGATCCACACCTTCGACGTCGATCCGGCGACCGGCTTCATGCCGCACCATGGCCGCGCCGTCGCGGCTGCGCTGGGCCTGACCGGCGACCAGGGCAAGCAGGCCGCCAAGGTCGCCGCCTCGCTCTTCGCCGCCTTCCAGGGCACCGATGCCGCGCAGATCGAAGTCAATCCGCTGGCGCTGACCGAGCAGGGCAACCTCCTCGTCCTCGACGCCAAGGTCGGCTTCGATTCGAACGCGATGTTCCGCCACAAGGACCTGGCCGAGCTGCGCGACGAGAGCGAAGAGGATCCGATGGAGCTCGAGGCCTCGAAGTACGACCTCGCCTATATCAAGCTCGACGGCGATATCGGCTGCATGGTCAACGGCGCCGGCCTGGCGATGGCGACGATGGACATCATCAAGCTCAACGGCATGTTCCCGGCCAACTTCCTCGACGTCGGCGGCGGCGCCAACAAGGAGAAGGTGACCGCGGCGTTCAAGATCATCCTGAGCGATCCGGCCGTGAAGGGCATCCTGGTCAACATCTTCGGCGGCATCATGCGCTGCGACATCATCGCCGAGGGCATCGTCGCCGCGGCGAAGGAAGTGAACCTCTCGGTGCCGCTGGTCGTCCGCCTCGAGGGCACCAACGTGCAGCAGGGCAAGGACATCCTCGCCAATTCGGGCCTCGCCATCGTTCCCGCGAACGACCTGGGCGATGCGGCGAAGAAGATCGTCGCCGAAGTGCAGAAGGTCGCCGCCTGACATCGATCGGCGGGGGGGGCCCCCCCCCCCCCCCCCCAAAAAAAAAAAAAAAAAAAAAAAAAAAAAAAAAAAAAAAAAAAAAAAAAAAAAAAAACCAAAAAAAAAAAAAAAAAAA